>DASRQX010000432.1:0-6800 GCA_035696165.1 Acetobacteraceae bacterium
CGCTGCTGACGATCCAGCACGGGAGATTGCCGCCGACGATCAACTACGACACGCCGGATCCGACGCTGCCCGTGGATTGCGTGCCGAACGTGGCGCGCGATGCAACTGTAACGCATGCGATCTCGAATTCGTTCGGGTTTGGCGGGCAGAATGTTTGCCTGGTGCTTGGCGCACCGGTCTGAGACGGGGGGCTCGGGAAGGCGTGGGCCAGCCCAAGGATGGGCTGGCCCGCCTCCTACCGACGGGTTATGGTAACCTTGACAGTGACCCGCAAGATCACCGATATCCGCGGCCAGAGGGTGCGATGCTGTATCATCGTAACCTCCTTTGAAACGCCGGTCCGGGCCACTCCCGGCCGGCGTTCGTAGTTTCAGGCCTTGATCGTTAACGAAGTGCTCGCATTGCGCCGGATGTTGGGGCGTGCCTTGGCGATGCGCCCTGATCACGCGGCGGCGCTGGTGGAACGCGCCATGTTGCGGAATGGACCGAGAGGCGTAGGCCAGCCCACGAATGGGCTGAGTGCCAACAAAAAGCTGAGAGGACGCTGGTCATGATTCGCGCCCTGCAGTTGCTCGCCGACCGCGAGGTCGCAGTCGTGGAGCGCAACGAACCGCCACCGCCGCGTCCTGGGGAATTACAATTGCGTGTGCGGACCGTTGGGCTGAACCACATCGACGTGTGGGGGTTCCGCGGCATGGCGTTCGCCAAGCGGCAACTGCCGTTGACCATCGGGGCCGAAGCAGCGTGTGAGGTCGTCGCGGTCGGGGACAACGTCGAAACACTGGAACAAGGCGATCGCGTCGTGCCGTTCGCCGCGCTGACCTGTGGCACCTGCCGATTCTGCGGACGCGGACAGGACAATCTCTGCGCCAACGTTGCCGGCGTGCGCGGCTTCCACGTCGACGGGTTCGCCCAGGAGATCACCAACCACCCTGCCCGGCTGACGGTAAAAATCCCAGTCGGCGTCGCGCTGCACGACGCGGCCTGCGTCGCGGTCGCCTACGCAACGGTCGAACACATGCTGTTCGACAATGCACAGCTCGAGCCTGGGGAATGGGTGCTGGTACATGCCGGCGGCTCGGGGATCGGTTCCATCGCGATCAAGGTGGCGAAGTCGATCGGCTGCACGGTGATCACCACGGTCGGCAGCGCCGACAAGGCGGTCAAGGCGAAGGCGCTCGGCGCCGATCACGTGATCAACTACCGTGAGGACCGTTTCGAGGGCGTGGTGCGCAAGCTGACGGGCAAAAAAGGTGTCGATGTGGTGTTCGAGCATGTCGGCGCCGACACCTGGCAGGGCTCGCTGCTGTCACTGCGCCGCGGCGGACGGCTGGTGACCTGCGGCGCGACCTCGGGTCCGACGGGCAGCATCAACTTGATGCAATTGTTCCAGCAACAGTATCGCATCATCGGCAGCTTCGGATCGCCGATCTCGGCCATCACGCGCGCGCTCGACCGGATCGCCGCCGGTGTGACCCCGGTGATCGACACGGTGTTCCCGCTGGGGGAAGTCCGCGCCGGGCTGGAGCGGCTGGAGCACCGCGACGTGTTCGGCAAGCTGCTGGTTGATCTGTAGCGCGATGCTGGGGCTGTAGCGCGGTGCCTTGGCTGCGGCGCGTGCGGCGCCGACTGGGACTCTACGGGGACCGCATTCTGGGCTGGGTTGTCCGGTATCTGATTGTGCTGCTGCGCCGCGCCAATCCGGAGCGGGCATCGGATTTCTGCGGCGCCGCGGCGCGTCGCATTGGGCCGTGGATGCCGGCACATCGTATCGGGCAGGCCAACCTGCGTGCCGCCTACCCGGACAAGGACGCGGCCTGGATCGAAGCGACGCTGTGTGGGGCATGGGAAAATCTTGGCCGGGTCGCGGGTGAATACGTGCATCTCGACCGGATCTGGGATTTCGATCCCGACCATCCCAACGCCGGACACATCGAGACCGACGACGTCCCGCTATTCGTCGAACTGCTGGAGGACGGCAAGCCGGCGCTGTGTTTCGCCGCGCATCTGGGCAACTGGGAATTGCCGGCGCTGGCCGCGCGCGCGCACGGACTGCCGTCCGCCGTGGTCTATCGCATGCCGAACAACAAGGCGGTGGCCAAGCAGATCGCGGCCACTCGCGCGCCGTTGATGGGGCGGCTGATCCGCAGCCGTGCAGAGGCCGCATTCGAGATGGCTGGATCGCTGGAGCGCGGTGAGCACCTGGGCATGCTGGTCGATCAGCGCTGGTCGCGCGGCGTTGACATCACGTTCTTCGGCCGGCGCTGCAAGGCCAACCCGACGCTGGCGCGACTGGCGCGACAGTTCGACTGCCCGGTGATCGGGGTGCGGGTGATCCGCCTGCCCGGTCGCCGCTTCCGAATCGAGGCCACACGCCCGATCACACTGCCGCGAGATGAACGTGGTGTCATCGATGTGCCAGCGGCGACGCAACTGATCAATGGTATTGTCGAGGGCTGGATTCGCGAGCACCCGGAGCAATGGCTGTGGTTCCACCGGCGCTGGCGCTGAGCCGATTTCCCGCACAGAAATGGCATCGTCTGGCCACAATCCCGGGCTTGTGCTGTCCGGCACCGTTGAGAGGAGAAGCGAATGCGTAAGCTCACCCTGCCCTGCGCGCTGCTGTTCAGTTTGGCGTCCGGCGTCGCACTGGCGCAATCGGGCGTGCCCGTGGGGCCGCAAGGTGTTCCGCCGGGCGCAAATCCGGCGACCGGCGCCCGCCCCGGCAATGACATCGGCACCGGCATGTCGATGCCAATGGGAACCACCGCCAGCAACATCAATCCGACCGACACGCGTTCGGAGATTGCGCCGAACCTGCCTTCGCCGGCCATCGGCGACAACGCGTCCGCGCCGGACTATCTGGCGGCTGCCCAGAACGCGCTGGCCGCCGGCAGGACCGGAGAGGCGCAGCAGGCGCTGGAGATGGCGCAGACCAGGCTGCTCGACCGTTCGGTGCCGCTGTTCCAGACCAACGCGCCGAGTGGCAATCCGGCGGTCGGGCAGATCTCGCAGGCGCTGCAGGCGCTGGCCGCCGGCGACCGGCAGAATTGCATGCAGTTGATCCAGGCGGCGATCCCCAACGCGCGAATGGCTGAACAGGCGGCGAACTAGCAGCCGATTCGCGACTGACTGGAACTGTAAGTGCGCCTCTCCCGCGATTGGCGGGAGAGGTGGCGGAGCTCTTGCGACGCGGGTGAGGGCCAGAGTGCCTAAAGCATTGCGACTCCCGCGGCCACTCCCGCGTTCTGTGCAACCAAGGCGCCGCCCCCTCAGGGCGCGATCCCCAGTAGCCGCGCCGCGGTTCCGCCGAGGATCGCGATCCGGTCGTCGTCGCTCAATCCGGGCGTGTTTAGTACCAAGTCGACCTCGGTGCTGGTCCAGGGGAACGGATAGTCGGTCCCGATCATGATCTGGCCGGGTCCGGTTTCCGCGATCAGGTGGCGCAACGCCTCGGGGGTGAACACGATCGTATCGAAATAGAGCTGACCGTCCTTGAGATACGCGGTCGGATTTTTCTTGGGCAGTGGACCGACGCGATCGGGGAAGCACCGGATCACCGCGTCGGACCGGTTGGCATAGGACGGCAGAAACCCGCCGCCATGCGCGGCGCAGATCTTGAGCCCGGGAAAACGATCGAGCGTGCCTTCAAAGATCAGGTGCGACAACGCGATCGTGGTCTCCAACGGGTTGCCGATCGTGTTGGTCAACAATCCGCTGCCGCCCAGCCGGCCGCTGGGTTCCAGTTCGCGCGTGCCGAGCGGGTGCATGAAGACGAGAACACCTAGCTCCTCGCACTTGGCCCAGAACGGATGGAATCTGGGATCGGCCAAATCCTCGCCGGCGACGCTGCCGCCAACGCCAACACCGCGGAAGCCGAGTTGCTTGACCGCGTATTCGACCTGTTCCGCGGCAAGATCGGGATGTTGCAATGAAGCGGTCGCGAAGGCGACGAAGCGGTCGGGGTTGGCCGCGCAGAATTCCACCAGCGTTTCGTTCTGTAGTTTGACAAGCTTTGCCGCGACGTCGCGCTCGGCGCGGTACCAGTAGGGATTGATGCTCAGCGCCTCGACGTCGATGCCTTGCGTGTCCATTGCCGCTATGCGCGTGCTGGTGTCGGCCATCAGCAAGGCCGGCGCTTCGAGCGGATGGTTGATCAGCGAGGCAGCCGCCGGGACGATGCAATGTGCGTGCACATCGACGGTCTTGACGCGTTTGCCGTTGACCACGACCTCGCGCCGACGGGCATGTGCGTGCGAGTGTAGGCCCGGCGTCGGCGCCACGCTGGTCATCGCACAGCCGACGAACGCAAGGCCGGATAGAGCGCCGGTCAGCAGATCCGCGGTTATTGGCATTTCCATCTCCCCTCGATGCTTTCGCAGTCAGCTCGCGAGCTTAGCACGCCTTGATCGTGGCATTGCCACGCTCTGGCCGGCTACTCCGCGGCTGCCCGTGCAGGCGCGCCGATCGCACCCGATGCCTCGATCTCGGCCATGCGCGCCGGGTCAAATTGTAGCACATCGCGCAGGATCTCCGCGGTGTGCTCGCCCAGCAGAGGCGAACGTTTCACTTCAGATACGCTGGCGGACATCTTGATCGGGTTGCCCACGCTGAGGTATTTGCCGCGCGTCGGGTGATCGACTTCGACGACTGTGCCGGTGTCGCGCAGCGATTGTTCCTCGGCGATTTCCTTCATCGACAGAATCGGTCCGCAGGGGATGTCGTATTTGTTCAGGATGTCCATGGCCTCGAACTTCGTCTTGGTCATGGTCCATTGCTCGATCGTGTCGAAGATGTGCTTCAGCCGCGGCAGCCGCGCCGGGGGCTTGGCGTAGTCGGGGTCGGTCTTCCATTCCGGCTTGCCAATCACGTCGCAGATCGGCTCCCACACCGGGGCCTGGCAGATAAAGTAGATGTAGGCGTTGGGATCGGTTTCCCAGCCCTTGCACTTCACGATCCAGCCCGGCTGGCCGCCGCCCGACGCGTTGCCCGAGCGCGGTACGGCGTCGCTGAACTTTCCATGCGGGTACTGCGGAAATTCGGTCAGCGGCCCGTGCGCCAGGCGTTGCTGGTCGCGCAGCTTGACGCGGCAGAGGTTGAGCACGCCGTCCTGCATGGCGACCGAGACTTTCTGGCCGACGCCCGTGGCATTGCGCTGGAACAACGCGCAGACGATGCCGAGCGCGAGGTGCAGGCCGGTGCCGGAATCGCCGATCTGCGCACCGGTCACCAGCGGCGGGCCGTCATCGAAGCCGGTGGTGGACGCGGACCCGCCAGCACATTGCGCAACGTTCTCGTAGACCTTGCAGTCCTCGTACGGGCCGGGACCGAAGCCCTTGATCGACGCCAGCACCATCCGCGGGTTGAGCGCGCGGATGCGTTCCCAGGTGAAACCCATGCGATCGAGCGCGCCCGGGGCGAAGTTTTCCACCAGCACATCGCAGGTCTGGATCAGCGCCTCGATGACTTCCTTACCCTTGGGGTTCTTGCTGTCGACGGTAATCGAACGTTTGTTGTGGTTCAGCATGGTGAAATACAGGCTGTCCACCTTGGGGATGTCCTGCAATTGCCCGCGGGTGATGTCGCCGACACCAGGTCGTTCCACCTTAATCACGTCGGCGCCGAACCAGGCGAGAAGCTGGGTGCAGGTCGGGCCCGACTGCACGTGAGTGAAGTCGAGGATGCGGACGCCGTCAAGTGCTTTCGACATCTTATGCTGCTCCTTTCTTCGTCAGGGCGCTTTTCGGGTTGAGATTGCCGATGTTGCCACTCTCGCTGCCTGCCGCTGGGTCGATCACCGCGTTGATGAGCGTGGGCTTTCCGGAGTCCATGGCCGCGTCGACGGCACGCTTCAGCTCGTCCGGCGTGGTCGCATTGACGCCAACCCCGCCGAACCCCTCGATCATCCTGTCGTAGCGGGCGCCCTTGACGAACGCGGTCGTGGCTGCGTCGGCGCCGCCGCTCAGATTGACATCCGTGCCGCGATAGATGCCGTCGTTGTTGAACACAACGATGCAAACCGGCAGGTTGTAGCGGCAGACCGTCTCCACCTCCATGCCGGAGAAGCCGAACGCGCTGTCGCCCTCGATGGCGAGCACCGGCTTTCCGGTCTCGATCGCCGCGGCGATGGCAAAGCCCATGCCGATGCCCATGACGCCCCAGGTGCCGACATCGAGGCGTTTGCGAGGTTGATACATGTCGATCACGCCGCGGGCCTGATCGAGCGTGTTCGCACCCTCGTTCACCAGGATCGCGTCCGGCCGCTCCTTGATCACGTCGCGCAGCACGCGCAGCGCGGAGTGGTAGTCCATCGGGATCGAGTTCTTGCCGAGCCTGGACGCCATTCTGGCTATGTTGGTTTCTTTCTTTGCGTTGATCGCCGTCGCCCATTCCGCTGGCGGCTGCTTCCAGTCGTTACCCATGCCGCGTAGCAGCGCGGTCACGCAGGAGCCGATGTCGCCCACCAGCGGCGCGGCGATCTCGACATTGCTGTCCATCTCGCGCGGCTCGATGTCGATGTGGATGAACTTCTTCGAGCCCGGCGGCCCCCACTGCCTGCCTTTGCCGTGACTGAGCAGCCAGTTGAGCCGTGCGCCGATCATCATCACGACGTCGCTGTCGGCCAGCACGGTCGAGCGTGCGGCCGCGGCGCATTGCGGATGCGTGTCGGGAAGCAGGCCCTTGGCCATGCTCATCGGAATGTAGGGAATGCCGCTCTTCTCGACCAAGGCGCGGATATCGTCGTCAGCCTGCGCATAGGCGGCGCCCTTGCCGAGTATGATCAACGGACGCTTGGCGCC
>DASRQX010000433.1:0-30959 GCA_035696165.1 Acetobacteraceae bacterium
GGCAGTCCTCTCCCGGTGTCCTTTAGTGTTGTGAACTCACGTTTGTTCAGCACGATCCAGAAGCCCTTGCGTTCCCGATTGGCAAGTTTGGCGCACTGCACGAGCCATCAGCCGCGAAGGGCGTCAGCATTGTCGCTCGCGAAACTGGCTGTGGCATCAGGCAAGACGAAGGTCAGATGTAAATTTTCGAGGTTCGAAGGCAGGCTGGTGACAACTTCCCCCAACGCCTGCATGTTTTTGGTGGCCATCGGTCGAGGTTCCTTCTCGATTGGTGGTTAGGGCCGGCCGGTGTAATCAGCACCGCCCGGCCCGAGCTAAACACAGGGGTTTGTGCTGGAAGGCAATAGGACCGCATCCGCTTACGCGCGCCCCAGCGCGACGCCGGCCCACACCGCAAGCAGGCACAGCGCGACCGATCCAAGGACGTAGGCACCGGCCCGCAGTGTTTCGCCCGCGGAGAGCAGGTCCAAGGTCTGCAAGCTGAACGCCGAGAACGTGGTGAAGCCGCCGCAGATCCCGACCATGACGAACAGTCTCATATCAGCCGGCACGCCAACCGGCCCGTTGGGTCCGGTCCAGGCGCCGAACCAGCCGATCACAAAGGACCCCAGCACGTTGATCAGCAACGTGCCCCATGGAAAATACGGCCCGGTCAATGTGGCGACGACCACAGCGAGCCAATAGCGCGCGACGCTGCCCAGTGCACCACCCACCGCGACCCAAAGAAAGCTCGCCTGGCTCATCCGGTAACGCCCCCCACAGCCTTGCGCCCGCCAGCTCGATCGCGCCAACCCACCATAGCCGGTGCCACGAACGCCGCGAGGCCCAGCAGCCACGTCAGATCGGCCCTGCGATTGGCACATGACATCGCCTCTTGGGTGGAATTTCGGTCAGGTTATGATAACGCAGCTTATAATCACTACGGTCACCCAGACCGACCCGCTGCATGGGGTACCTGATTGACCGAGTTCCAGCGCGACCTGCTGTTCCTGCTGCACGACCTGGGCCGACTGCTGCGGGTCGATGCCGACAAGCGGGCCCGTGGGCAAGGCATGACCCGTGCGCAGTGGGGCATCCTGCTCTGGCTGGAACGGCAACCCGGGCTGTCTCAGAAGGAGCTGGCGGAGCTGCTTGAGGTCGAACCGATCTCGGTTGCGCGCCTGGTTGACCGGTTGGAGGGCCGCTCCATGGTGGAGCGCCGCCCCGACCCGAAGGACCGCCGCATCTGGCGCCTGCATCTCTGCCCACCGGCATACCCGGAGCTGTGTGAAATCCATCGTCACCGCACTGCGATGGCTCGCCAGTTGACCATGGGAATCGATCCCACCGCCCTCGAAGCCATGATTGAAGTACTGGTCACGATGAAGACCATCCTCACGCAAGAGCCGCGCACGGCCGCCCCCGCGACCCTGCCTGCCGCCCTGCCTCCTACCCTGGCACCCACCCTGATCACAGCGCGGGAGGTCGCCTGATGTCCGAAGCCACCGCCACCGCGGGCACCGCGCGCGTCAGCGACACCCTGGCCGGGCCGAAGGTCCGCAACCGGATCAGCCGCCGTGCGGTTGGGCCCATGCTGATGGTCTTCGGCATCGTCGCCGTTGCGATCGGTTCCGGCGCGTTCTGGATGACCGGCGGACGCTACGTGACGATCGATGATTCCTATGTGCGCGCCGCGAAGGAGACATTGTCGACCGATGTCTCCGGCATCGTCATGGAGGTGCCGGTCAGGGAAGGCCAGCGCGTCCGGAAGGGCGAGGTCCTGTTGCGGCTCGACCCGCGCCAGTTCCAGATCGCGGTACAGGGTGCCACCGCCGTCATGAACGGCATGGTCTTGACCTTGAACGCCGAGAAACTCGACTACAACCGGATGGTACGCGACGCCGACGGCAAGCAGCAGCAGGTGGCGGCGGACCAGGCGAACTTCGATCGCATGGCCAGTCTGGTGAAAATGGGTGGCGTGACTCGCGCCGATTACGACAACGCCCGCTATCAGCTTGCCGCCAACCAGCAGGCGTTGGCCGCACTGCGCGTGCAGGCGTCCAGGCAACTCGCGATGTTGGGCGGCGATGCCGAGGTCGACGTGCACACCATGCCGGACTATCTGCAGGCCAAGGCCAAGGTAGAGGAGGCGCAGCGCGAGCTAGACCACACCGTGGTCTATGCTCCCTTCAGCGGCATCGTCACCCAGGTGGATACCGTGCAGCCAGGCATGTACCTGGCCGCTGCGACCGCCGCGTTCGGCATCATCTCGACCGAGGACGTCTGGGTTGAGGCGAACCCGAAGGAGACCGAGCTCACCTGGGTAAAGCCCGGCGACAAGGTCGCCGTCACGGTAGACACCTATCCCGGCCGCACCTGGGAGGGAACGGTGCAGAGCATCGCGCCCAACAGCGGCTCGGAGTTCTCGATCCTGCCGGCGCAGAACACCTCGGGCAACTGGGTGAAGGTGGTCCAGCGCATCCCGGTGCGTATCAGCGTCCCACACAAGGACGGTGATCCCGACCTGCGGGCGGGCATGAGCGTCGAAGCCGAGATCGACACCGGGCACCACCGGACATTGGCCGAGCTGTTCTAAGCACGCGCCGCACCAGGGCTGGCCAAGGACTGACCAGGGACCAGATGTCCACGAACGACGGCTTCGAACCGGTCCAGCACCGGATGATCATCACCGTCTGCACCATGGGTGCGACGTTGATGCAGTCGCTCGACCAGACGATCGCCAACGTGGCGCTGCCCTATATGCAGGGCAGTATGTCAGCGTCGTCCGACGAGATCACCTGGGTGCTGACCTCCTATATCACGGCGGCGGCGATCATGACGGCGCCGGTGGGCTGGTTCGCCTCGCGCTTCGGGCGCAAGCGGTTCTTTATCGCCTGCCTGGTTGGCTTCACCGTCACCTCCATGATGTGCGGGGCGGCACAGTCGCTGCCGCAGATCGTGCTGTTCCGCATCCTGCAAGGCATGTTCGGCGCCGCCCTGGTGCCACTGTCGCAGGCCACCATGATGGACATCTACCCGCCGGAAAAGCGCGGCGCGGCGATGGCGATCTGGGGCGTCGGCGTGATGATCGGCCCAATCCTGGGACCGACGCTCGGCGGCTACCTGACCGAGCTGTACAGTTGGCGATACGTCTTCTACATCAACCTGCCGTTTGGCATCCTGGCCAGTATCGGGCTTCTCGTGTTCATGCCGCGCGTGCGCGGGCAGAGCGCCATGCGCTTCGACTGGATCGGCTTCTTCGTCCTGTCGATGGGCATCGGCGGGCTGCAGCTCATGCTGGATCGCGGCGAGGACCAGGACTGGTTCACTTCCGGCGAGATCATCACCGAGTGCGTGCTGGGCGGCCTCGGGGTCTATCTTTTCATGGTGCATCTGTTCACCGCGCAGCGGCCTTTCATCCGACCGGGTATATTCCGGGATCGGAACTTCTCCGCCGGGCTGGCGATGATGTTCGCGATGGGGACCATCCTGGTGTCCAGCTCCGCGCTGATGGCGCCGTGGCTGCAGAACCTTGGCAACTATCCGGTGGCGACCGCCGGCCTGACGATGGCGCCGCGCGGCATCGGCACGATGGCGGCGATGATGTTCGCCGGACGCTATTCCAACCGCATCGATCCGCGCCTGCTGATGGGGCTGGGTCTCGTGATGCTGTGCTGGTCGATGTGGGTGATGACCGGCTGGACGCCCGACGTGACCGAGCGCGAGGTGGCGCTGGTGATCGTCGTGCAAGGGGCGGCTCTCGGACTGGTGTTCATTCCGCTGCAGGTGCTGGCCTTCGCCACGTTGCCGGTGGCGCTGCGCACCGACGGCGCATCGCTGTTTAGCCTGCTCCGCAACATCGGTGCGGCGATCGGAGTGTCGGTCACCTCCGACGTGCTGGCGCATAACGCGCAGGCGCTGCATGCCGAGATCGGCGTGTATGCCAACCCGTTCAATCGCGCGCTGCAGCACGGTGCGGCGCAGCGGATGTTGGATGCGACGCACGCGCATGGGGCGGCGGTGCTGGATCAGTTGATCAATCGGCAGGCGCAGATCATTGCCTATATGGATGATTACCGGCTGATGATCTTCACCACGGCGCCGGCGCTGCTGCTGCTGTTGCTGATGCGCCGACCGCGGGTGATCGCACCGGCGGCGCCGGGCGAGTCGCACGCGGCGATGGATTGAGGCGACCCCGGCCTGGCGCCCGCGTCAGGACGCGAAGTGATGGGCCATGTGGAGGTGTCCTTGGCGGGCTCGGCCTGGCGCTTCTTTGGCCGGAGCGTGCGGCTACTGATATGCCGTGCAGGCTAGCCCCCACCTCCTGACAGTGTATTGTCAGCAGTGTTCGCCTGCCGAGGGGCCATCAGTTGCGTCGGGCCGACCGCCTATTCGACATCATCCAGCGCCTGCGCACCGCGCGCGGGCCGCTGACCGCCGCCACGATCGCCGAGCAGCTTGAGGTCACCGTCCGCACCGTCTACCGCGACATTGCCGCGTTGCAGGCGCGGCGCGTGCCGATCGAGGGCGCGGCCGGCATCGGCTACGTGCTGCGACGCGGTTTCGATCTGCCCCCGCTGATGTTCACCACTGAGGAACTCGACGCCATCGTCGCTGGCGTCCGCCTGGTGCGCCGGCTGCGCGACCCCAAGCTCCAGGAGGCGGCCGACAGCGTGCTGGCCAAGGTCACGACTGTGCTGCCAGAGGCGCTGCGCGGACCGGTGCTCGACGCGCCGCTGTTTGTCTCCAGCGGCAGCACGGCGGCGGCCACCGGGATCGACCTCGCCGAGGTGCGCAGCGCGATCCACGCTGCGCGCAAGCTGCGCATCGCCTATCTGGATGCACAGGGCCACCGCACGCGGCGGACGATCTGGCCGATTGCGATGGCGTATTACGTAGACGTGACCCTGATCGCTGCCTGGTGCGAGCTGCGCAACGATTTCCGCCATTTCCGGGTGGATCGGATCACCAGGTCAACGACGCTCGACGAACGGTTCGCGGCCGATCATGCGAAGCTGCTCGCGGAATGGCTGGCGCTGCCGAAGGATCGCGAGGTGCCGGTGCATTAGGTACCGTCCAGCGCGACTCCGGCGGCATGCACTGATGCCGTGATGTCGGCGATGGCCCGAAACAGGGTGAATCTGTCGTCCTTCGACGGAACGAAGCCGCGCCGTTCCCAGAAGCCGACCGCGTCCTCGTCGATCGCATGTACCACCAGGGCACGTCCGTCGATGTGCTGGGCGCCCGCGATGCTGCGCGTCAGAGCGTGCCGCAACAGTGCTGTGCCAATGCCGCGACGGGCCCACTCGGTATCGGTGGCGAGCTGGCCGAGTAGCAGGCAAGGCATCGGGTTGGGCGGCTGCCCGGTGCGGATGGCGCGCGGCAGTATGGTGGGCAAAATAGCGGTCGGTGCGAGGCCGTAGTAGCCAACCACCCGGCCCGCGTCATGGACGACGATGACGACGGTGAAGCCGCGCGCCTGGTTCGCCAGTGCGCGGGTCTTCAGCCAATGATCGAGCACCGGCTTGCCGCAGACGAATCGATCAAGGTCGTGGGTGGCATCGAGGCGCTCAGGCGCCGATAGCGCCATGAGCGGCGGTTACTCCCAGGGCGCCTTGCGTCCGAACAGTTCCACCATTTGCGGCACCGGCGCGCCGGTGCCGGAGATGGCTGCCGTGAAGGCCTCGAACGCCTCGGGACCCATGCGCGTCACGGTGTTTTCAAGCAGCACCTCTTCCGCGGCCCGCACTGCCACATCGCGCACGAAATCCGTGCGCGAGCGGCCGCGTAGGTCGGCGGCCCGATCAATGACCGCGAGATCCCCGGTGGGTAGCCGCATCGACAGCGGATGGTCTTTTCGCTGAGACGAAACAGTCATGGCGTGCCTCCTGCAGGTGAGATTCTGCACGCAAGATAGATGGTGTAGTGCGTTTTGCAATACCAATCGGACGTCAGCCTTGCAAATGCAGCGCCCGCCCCGCTATTGCATCGAGCTTTGCCACCAGCGCGGGGTCGCGCATGTGCTCCGCCGTGATGATCGCGTTGTCCAGCGCGTGATCACAGCCCGCCGGGCAGGCCCCGCGCGGCGCGCCAAGCGCGGGCACCACCGTCTTCACCAATCCCCGCGCACGGTCCGCGTTGCTCAGCAGCACGCGCACCACGATCTCCACCGTCACGTGGTCGTGGTCCGGGTGCCAGCAATCGAAATCGGTCACCATCGCCACGGTCGCGTAGCAAAGCTCGGCCTCGCGGGCGAGCTTGGCCTCCGGCATGTTGGTCATGCCGATCACCGAGCATCCCCAGCTTCGGTACAGCTCGCTTTCGGCCTTGGTGGAGAATTGCGGGCCTTCCATCACCAGGTAGGTCCCGCCGCGCGTCACCGGCAGCCCCAGCCGACGGGCGCCCGCCTCCAGTGCGTCGCCCAGCCGCGAGCACACCGGATGCGCCATCGAGACATGCGCCACGACGCCCTGCCCGAAGAAGCTTTTTTCGCGCGCGAAGCTGCGGTCGATGAACTGGTCGACGATGACGAAATGCCCGGGCGGCAGCTCCGCCTTCAGGCTGCCGACCGCGGACAAGGAGATCACATCGGTCACACCCGAGCGCTTCAGCGCGTCGATGTTGGCGCGGTAGTTCAGGTGCGTGGGTGAGATCGGATGTCCGCGGCCATGGCGCGGCAGGAACACGCAACGCACATTGCCGAGCCGGCCGAACAGCAGCGCATCCGATGGCGTCCCCCACGGGGTCTCGACCTGCTGCCAGACCTTGTCCTCGAGCCCCTCGATGTCATAAAGGCCGGACCCGCCAATGATCCCGATGACCGGCTGCCTCGTCAGTGCTGCCTGATCGCCGACCACTGACCACCGACCACTTTAATGTACGACATCGGCCCAGACCTTGCGCTTCACCGCATAGGTGATGCCGGTCATGAAGATCAGGAACAGCACGACGCGCACGCCGATCTGCTTGCGCTGGACCGCTTCGGGGTTGGCGGCCCAGTACAGGAAAGTCACCACGTCGTGGGCCTCGTTCTCGATGCGGTTCGGCGCGCCGTCGGCGAACGTCACCTGCCCATCATGCAGCGGCTGCGGCATGGCGATTTGATGGCCGGGGAAGTATTCGTTGTAGTTCATGCCGCCCATCATCTTGAATGCGGGCGGCGGGTCCTGGAACCCGGTCAGGATCGCATAGACGTAGTTGGCGCCGCCCACGCGGGCGTTGACGATCAGCGACTGGTCGGGCGGCAGGGCGCCGTTCATTGCGGCGCGCGCGGCCTGCTCGTTCGGAAACGGTGCGCGGAACTGGCTGGCCGGCAGGCCGGGGCCGGTCTTCGGATTGCCCTGGTCGTCCACTCCCAGCGGCACCGTCACCGCAGCCGCCACCGCCTTGATCTGGTCGTCGGTCAGCCCGATGCCTGCAAGGTCGCGGTAGTGCAGCAGGTTCATCGAGTGGCAGGTGGAACAGACCTCGGAGTAGACCTGGAAGCCGCGCTGCGCGGCAGCGAGATCGAGGCCGCCGAAGATGCCGTTGAAGCTCCAGTTCTGCGGCGGCGGGGTCGGTGCTTCCTCCTGCGCCATCGCGGGAACCGCGACGATGCTCAGCAGCGCCGGGACGGCGGCGACACCCAGGATCGCGGGCGCGGCGACGCCTAACAGCGCGGTGGCGAGCAGGTTGCGGAGCGCGCGCATCACGCTTTCTCCATCGGTTTGGCCGCGGCGCCGGAGGGCATCGGCCCCCCGCCGCTGGCCAGGACCGGGCGGCTGATGCTTTCCGGCAGCGGCAGTGGCCGTTCCAGCTTGCCGAGGATCGGCAGCAGCACCAGGAAATGGAAGAAGTAGTAGAGCGTGCCGATCCGGCTCAGGATCACCCAGATGCCCTCGGGTTTGTTCTTGCCGCAGACAAGCAGCAGGATCACCGCCGCCACCCACACCCAGATGACCTGCCGATAGATCGGCCGGAAGCGCGCGCTGCGCACCGGCGAGGTATCCAGCCACGGCAGCACGAACAGCACCAGGATGGAGCCGAACATCATGCATACGCCACCGAGCTTGTTCGGCACCGAGCGCAGGATGGCGTAGTACGGCAGGAAGTACCATTCCGGCACGATATCCGATGGTGTCTGCAACGGATTGGCCGGGATGGAGTTGTTCGCGTCACCCAGCAGATTCGGCCAGAAGAACACCAGGATAGCGAACACCAGCAGGCAGACGCAGACGCCGATGCTGTCCTTCGCCGTGTAGTATGGATGGAACGGCACCGTGTCCTGCGGCCCCTTCACGTCGATGCCCAGCGGATTGTTCGACCCGGTGACGTGCAGCGCGGCGACATGCAGGAACACCACGCCGACCAGCACGAAGGGCAGCAGGTAGTGCAGCGCGTAGAACCGATTGAGCGTGGGGTTGTCGACACTGAACCCGCCCCACAGCCAGGTGACGATCGGATGGCCGACGATCGGGAAGGCCGAGAACAGGTTGGTGATGACCGTGGCGCCCCAGTAGGACATCTGGCCCCAGGGCAGCACGTAGCCCATGAACGCGGTGGCCATCATGATCAGCAGGATCACCACGCCCAGCATCCACAGCAATTCGCGCGGATACTTGTAGGATCCGTAGTACATCCCGCGGAAGATATGAATATAGGTGACGATGAAGAACATCGATGCACCGTTCATATGCACGTAGCGGATCAGCCAGCCGTAGTTCACGTCGCGCATGATGCGCTGCACGCTGTCGAACGCCAGGGCGGTGTTCGGCTGGTAGTTCATCGCCAGGAATATGCCAGTGATGATCATGATCGCCATGATGACCACGGCGAGCGCGCCGAAGTTCCACATGTAGTTGAAGTTCTTCGGCGTCGGGAACGACCCGTACTCCTTCTGCATCATCGTGAAGATGGGCAGGCGCGTATCGATCCAGTTGACCACCGGATTCTTGAACTCGCTCTTGGTCATGCCGGCCATGGTTCGCGCCCCCCCTCAGCCGATCGTGATCTTGGTGTCGTTGTCGAATGCGTAGGGCGGCAGAAACAGATTGAGTGGCGCCGGCCCGTGCCGCACCCGGCCGGAGGTGTCGTATTGGCTGCCGTGGCAGGGGCAGAACCAGCCGCCCCAGTCGCCGCGCGGATCGGTCGGCTTGTTGCCCAGCGGGATGCAGCCCAGATGCGTGCAGATGCCGATCAGCACGATCCATTGGTCGTGCCCGGCCTTGACCCGGGACGCGTCGGTGGCCGGCTCGATCAGTTCCGCCAGTTTCACGTCCTCGGCGGACTTGATTTCCGCCGCGGTGCGATGGCGGACGAAGATCGGCTTGCCCTGCCACATTACGGTGATGCCCATGCCCTCGGTGATCGGGGTCAGATCCACGTCGGTCGCGGACACCGCCAGCACGTCTTTCGAGGGGTTCATGCTGTCCACCAGCGCCCAGCCGATCGCGGCGGAGCCGATCGCGGCTCCCGACACGGCGATGAGTTGGAGGAAATCCCGCTTGGTGACGCCCTCGGCCGGACCGTGGTGGCCGACGGTGGCGGCGGACTGCTCAGCCATCTTTCCTCAAGTCTCCTTCTCCGGCCTGCCGTGCGGCAGAAGGCCGTGCGAACAAGCAATCCCGGGTCACCCGCCGAGCGCCGGACGCGCCCGTGCGCGGCACGGACCCCGTAATCCGCACCGATCGGTCAATCAAGTGTGGGCGGATACTAGGAGCGCGCTTTCGCTCCCGCAACACGCCGCCCTAACGGGCTACCTCGTCCAGCGGCATGGAACAAGCCCCGAAGACCAGATAAATCACCACTGCATGACCGAGCTTGCCCCGCCGCCACATGCCAGGATGCAGGACGCCGCCCGCGCCTGGTTCGAGGACCTGCGCGACCGGCTCTGCGCCGCGTTCGAAGCAATTGAAGACGAGCAGGCGGCTGCATCGGGGGGGCGCTTCGTTCGCACCGCATGGTCGCGCCCCACCCAGGAAGGCTCGGAGGGCGGCGGCGGCGTGATGAGCGTGCTAAATGGCGGCGTGTTCGAGAAAGTGGGGGTGAACGTCTCCACCGTCTCGGGCGATTTTTCCCCCGAGTTCCGCGCACAGATCCCGGGCGCCGAGCAGGACCCGCGCTTCTGGGCCTCCGGCATCAGCGTGGTCGCGCACATGCGCAGCCCGCGCGTTCCGGCGGTGCATTTCAACACGCGGATGCTGGTGACGACGAAGGGTTGGTTCGGCGGCGGTGGAGACCTGACGCCGATGCGGCTGGACGCGCCTGAGGCGGTGGCGGACGCGGCGGATTTCCACTCCGCATTCAAGGCGGCGTGCGACCGGCACGACCTGCGCTATTATCCAGAATTCAAGGCCTGGTGCGACCGCTACTTCTTCCTCCCCCACCGGGGCGAACCCCGCGGCGCCGGGGGGATTTTCTTCGACCATCACTTCTCCGGTGACGCCGACGCCGACTTCGCCTTCATCCGCGATGTCGGCCTGGCCTTCCTGGAGGTTTTTCCGCGCATCGTGCGCCGCCGCATGGCCGAGCCTTGGACCGCGGCGGAGCGCGAGCACCAGCTGGTCCGCCGCGGTCGCTATGTAGAGTTCAACCTGCTGCATGACCGCGGCACGCTGTTCGGCCTGAAGACCGGCGGCAATGTCGATGCGATCCTGATGAGCCTGCCGCCCGAGGTCCGTTGGCCATGACCGAGGCGTGCCCCGTGATCCGGCTCAATCCCGGCGCTGGCAAGCGGCTGCGCGCCGGTGCGCCCTGGGTGTTCAGCAACGAGCTTTTGATGAAGCCCGAATACCGGCAACTTCCGCCTGGCGGCCTGGTACGGCTGGAGGGCGACGATGGGGCGCGCCTCGGTACGTTCATGTTCAACCCGCATAGCCTGATCGCCGCGCGCCTGCTGGATCGCGATCCGGAGGCGGCGATCGATGGTGCGTGGGTGCGGGCGCGGCTGGCGGGCGCGATCGCGCTGCGGGAACGGGTGTGCGATACGCCGTATCATCGCCTGGTGCATGCCGAGGCCGACTTCCTGCCTGGCCTGATCATCGACCGCTACGATGATGTCGCGGTGCTGCAAGCCAACGCCGCCGGGATGGACCGGCTGATCCCAGAGATCGTCGCGGCCCTTGTTGCCCTGCTGAACCCGCGCGCGATCATTGCGCGGAACGATTCCGCCGCGCGCCGCCAGGAGGGGCTGGAGGAGAAGATTTCTCTGCTGCACGGCAGCGATCCGACGACGGAGGTCCTTGAGGGTGGCGTGCGCTTCTCGGTCGATCCGCTGTCGGGTCAGAAGACCGGCTGGTTCTTCGACCAGCGGGGGAACCGCGACCGCGTCGCCGTGCTGGCTGCGGGTTCGCGGGTGCTGGACGTGTTCTGCCATGTCGGCGCGTTCGGTCTGCGCTGCGCCGCCGCCGGTGCTGGCGCCGTCACACTGGTCGATTCCAGTGCCCCGGCGCTGGAGCACGCGGAAGCAGCGGCGGCGCACAACGGATTGAGCGAGCGTGTCGTTACGATGCGCGGTGATGCGTTCGAGACGATGGAGGCGCTGGCCAAGACGGGCGACCGTTTCGATATTGTGGTGTGCGATCCGCCGGCGTTCGCCCGCTCGCGCAAGGATGCCGACGCGGGGCTGCGCGCGTATGGGCGTATGGCGCGTCTGGCGGCGGGTTTGGTGGCGCCGGGCGGATTCCTGTTCGTCGCGTCCTGCAGTCATCACGCGCCGCTGGAGGCGTGGGCCGGGCAGATTGCCTGGGGATTGCATCGGGCACGGAGGGCAGCGCGCATTCTGGCAACGACTGGCGCGGGGCCGGACCATCCGGTGCATCCGCAGTTGCCGGAGAGTGCGTATCTCAAGGCGCAGTTGTTGCAGGTGGTTTGAGCTTCGGGAAACGACGTTGCGATTACTCTATTTGGCTTGTCGAAATCGGCGCTATGCGGCGGGCGACTAATCCCAGCGAGTCAGGCGCGGCACGAGACGGAGCCTAGCGGTTCATGCTTCCCGGCGGCTTTCGAGACGGTCGTTCTAGAGACAGCCTTCCTCACGGTGTTCGCCTTTGATGGCGGTCAGGCGGTCTTCACTGTCTACGCGAAAATGAACATATGCGGCTTGACGGCAAACGAAGTTGTCCTCGCGCCGCGTGGCTTCATGCTCTTGTTCAATCGAAGAGTCCCAGTTCTGTCGTGAAAAGCCCTGCCGTTGCAATTCGGCTCCCATGTGTCCTTCAGTGCTGTCGACCGGGAAGCTATCGCGTGCTGTACGACCCGAACGTGGTGATCCACCAACTCGGCGTGGCCGAACCGGAAGCCCACGCCGACGACGAACGAGATGCCTTCTTCCGCAAGCACATCAACCAGTTGCGCTTCCGCTATCTGGCCGACCCGAAGGTCGAGGTCTTTGCTCGTGCGCTGAACACCGGCCAGCAGCGTGTGCTGGTCATCGAGGATCTGGTGCCGTTGCGCATGATCGGCTCGGGACTTGCCACCGTTGGGAAATATGATGATCATTCTCTGCCCCAACGCGACCCTTTCGTCCGCAAACTTGCTCAGTCCGACGGGCTGCTAGCAAAGGGAAAATTCCGTGGGGAACTATCGCGGGGCGCGCGAGGGACCGGCGTCTCGCACGAGCGGATCGAGGAATGCATGGTGTCCTGCGACGCCGCCGACGAACCACCGTGGCCACAGGCCAAACGATAGGCGCTATCGTCGTTCGCCGCCCCCGAGCCGAACTTAACTCGGGCGACGCGGGGATTGATCCACCATGGCCTTGGCTGCCTTTATGGCCGCTTCGCGGGTCTCGGCTTCTTCCACCTTGCTCAGGACCTGCGGATACCACGTTGGCTTGATGACGACGCCCCAATGCGGGCCTGCCTGCCGCACCATCAACACGTAGTCTTTGTATTTGATCGACTCGATCGCCATCGACTTGCCTCAACCGTTAGTGGTGCACGGCGCTTTGTCCGGTCCGGTTTCCCGATCGCTGGGCGGCCCCGTGTCGAGATCCGGTGGGCACGGCTCCCTTGCGGGTTTCAGTGCGCAGTCAGGAGCTACACCGGACACCATCCGCGCTTACGTGAGCGCGCATCCACGGCTCACCCATCCAGGCGATGGATGATCAGGCCTCGGACGCCTTTTCCGGGAACGCCACGCCCTCATATAACTCCGCCAACGGGACCTCGATGCCGATCTCGGGCATGTCGAGCATCACGTCGTCAGCGAAAACACGCCCGGACCAATCTTCCCGGCGGCGAACGAACACGAGGGCGGCCTGCCGCGCCTGCTCCAGCATGATGCAGCGCTGGATTGACGGTGTGTCGCGGTATTCCTGGTTCTTGACGATCCGATCGGTGTCGCCGGTGCTTTCGCTCAGTATCTCGAATACCACGGTGGGATCGGTGATGACCGTGGCCCCGCGCGTGACCGGCGAGCACACCACGAAAGCATCCGGGTAGCGAACACTGCCGGCGACAACGATCTTCAGTTTGCTGCCGTATGCCTGGCATGGCTTGCCACGCAACCGAATGGTCAGGGCGGTGATAAGATCACGTTGGATAGCGGCGTGCTCCGCTGTCCCGCGTGTCATCGCAATCGGCCGGATGCCGTCGAACTCGTACCGCAGTTCCTGCCGCGCCTCCCAGGCGAGGATGTCATCGCAGCTCATCAGCTTGCGCGAGGCCACATTCATGGCGTTACCCTATCAGAAGCCCGTCGCCGAGGCATACAACCCCAACCGCCGGCAACCCCAACCGCCGGCAACCCCAACCGCCGGCCCTACTGGCCCGCACGCGTCGTCGCGATCGTCTTCTCCAGCTCCGCCAACTCGACCGCGCCCGGCACCAACGTATCGCCGATCACCAGCGCCGGCGTGCCGTCCAGGCCCAGGTCGCGCGCCAGCCGCAGATTGGCGTCGATCCGCGCCGTGATCGCTGCGTCGTCCATGTCGTGGCCCAGCCGCGCGTCGTCCAACCCGAGTGTGCGGGCGATCGCCAGAATTTGCTCCTTGGTGTAGCCGGGCGGCGCCTGCATCAGCGCGGTGCGCAACTTCTCGTAGCCATTCTGCTTTTGCGCCGCGAGCAACGCGTGGGCCGCCAGCACGCTCTCCGGCCCCAGGATGGGCAGGTCCTTGTAGACCAGGCGCACGGTGTGATCCTGCTGCAGCAATCGCGCCATCGTCGGCTCCATCCGGCGGCAGTACGGGCAGCGTGTGTCGAAGAACTCGACAATGGTGATGGTGCCCTTCGGATTGCCGGCCACCGGATCGTCTGGCGTGACCATCGCATCGCGATGCGCCAAAATGGCCGCCCGCGAGGCGTCCGCCTCGTGGTGCGTGTCGTCGTCCTTCATCGCCTCGAGCGCATCCCGCAGGATCGTCGGGTCCTGTTTCATCGCCTCGCGCACAATGCGGACGATTTCGGTCCGTTGCGATGGGGTGAACGGCTCGTCCGCCATCGCACTGACGAGTGGTGCGAAGATCAGCAGCACCGTCATGCCCAATGCGAGACGCAGTGCGGGACTGAGGGCGAGGCCGGCGGCGAGAGTGGGGGCGAGGGCGCGACGTATCAGTGTCATCCGGCGCGGCAGTGTCACGAGGGCACGCATGTCGGGTCTCTTTGTTGCAAGGCGTTGCTGCTGTTGCCGGTGCTGGCGAAGCCGTCTATGGCACGGCCCTGTGCAAGTATGCTGCGGCCCAGCCGAGAACACGGCTGACCGCCCAGGACAAGGGATCGGCGAAGGTGAGGAGGCGGCGGGCGGCGGTGGCGCAGATCGGCATGCGCGGCAATCTTACGCGTCTTTTACCTCCCCGTCTTCTGCTTCCGCGTTGGCTGCCCCAACATCTGCCGCCCCGCTATCTTTTGCCCCGCTATCTTTCCCCCCCCCGGCTGCTGTCCCGGGCCTTGCTTGCCGCCTCACTGCTGGTATCGGGTTGCGATACCGTGTCCAACATCAGCAGCAATCTGTTCGGTTCCTCCGGTCCCGCCGAAGGCCAGCCCGGCCATGTCCAAGGCTTCCTGGGCGGCGTGGCCGCGGATGAACCGCATGCCGCGCTGATCGCCAGGGACGTCCTGTCGCAGGGTGGCAACGCCGCCGACGCCGCAGTTGCACTCGGCTTCGCGCTGTCCGTCACGCTGCCCTCGCGTGCCGCGCTTGGTGGTGGCGGCGCGTGTGTGGCGTTCGCCGCAGGCGCCAAGTCGGTGAACGCGGGGGTTCCCGAAACAGTCCTGTTCATCCCCCCCGCCGCGTCCGGCGGTCCGGGCGGCGATCGGCCTGCGGCGGTCCCGATGCTGGCCCGCGGATTGTATCTGCTGCACGCGCGCTACGGCCACCTGCCGTTCGAGTCGCTGATCGTCCCCGCCGAGCAGATGGCGCGCTTTGGCACGCCGACCTCACGGGCGCTGGCGCAGGACCTTGCCGTGGTCGGTGGTTCGTTGCTCGCGGATCCGACGGCCGCCGCCATATTCGGCCATGGCAATTTGCCGCTGGCCGAGGGGCAACCTCTGCTCCAGCCGGCGCTCGCCTCGACCCTGGCGCAGCTTCGCACCGTCGGCGTCGGCGATTTCTACCAGGGCGTGCTGGCGCGCCGCATCGCCAATACCAGCGTTGCCGCCGGCGGCCCACTGACCCTGGCAGATTTGCACGACGCGCTGCCGCGGCTGGGGGCACCGATTTCACTTGCTTACGGCAACGACAAATTGGCCTTCCTGCCGCCGCCGGCCGATGGCGGCCTGGCCGCCGCCGCGGCATTCCAGGCGCTGCAGCATGACCCGTCCGCATTCGCGGCGGCGCAGGCGCGGGCCGACGCGGTGGTCGCGCGGTCGCGCGCCGCTGGCGGCGATCCCACGGCCCTGCTCGCCGCCGACCTGCCCGCAGGCAGTTTGCCGTCGCTGCCGGCCTCGACGTCATTCGTCACGATCGACCGTGACGGCAACGCGGTCGCCTGCGCCCTGACCATGAATAACCTGTTCGGAACTGGGCGTGTGCTGGCCGACACCGGACTGCTGCTGGCGGCCTCACCCGCTGCCGTGCCGCCGCCCGAATTGGCCGCGGTGATTGCGTGGAACGAGCCGATACACGCTTTTCGCGCCGCGGTTGCCGGTTCCGGCCAGGAAGCCGCGGGGACCACGGTCGCGCTGGCGCTGTACAATGCGTTGCGCTCCGGGCAGGCGATGGCCGCGCCAGTGCCCGAACCCGGGCGGGTCAACGTTGCCACCTGTAGCCAATACCTTCCCAACGGTGAGGCAAGCTGCCGCTGGGCCACCGATCCGCGGGGCGCCGGGCTGGCGATCGGCGGCGGCGGCAACTGATGGCGCTGAAAGTCGGCAAGGGCGCCGCCGCACCGCCCTTCCTGGTGATGGACGTCATCGCGGCCGCCAACGCCCGATCCGCCGCCCTGCCGCCGGGCGCGCCGCACATCATCCGCATGGAGGTCGGTCAGCCCGGCACGGGCGCCCCCGCCGGCGCCATTGCCGCGGCGGTCGCCGCGCTGCGCCGCGGCGACCCGCTCGGCTACACCGAGGCGCTCGGGCGCCGCTCATTGCGCACGCGCATCGCGGCGCACATCCTGGACTGGTACGGCCTTGCCGTGCCGATCGAGCACGTGGCGGTGACAGTCGGGGCGTCGGGCGGGTTTCCGTTGGCCTTCCTGGCCGCCTTCGACCCCGGCGACCGCGTCGCGCTGACCGCGCCGTTCTACCCGCCCTATGTCAATATCCTGACCGCGCTTGGCATCGAGCCGGTGATCATCGAGGCCGGCCCTGACACCCGCTTCCAGCCAAGTATCGCGATGCTGCAGCGGCTTGATCCGCCACCGGACGGGTTGATCGTCGCCAGCCCGTGCAATCCGGCCGGAACGATGCTGCATCCGGATGAACTGGCGGCGATCGCCGGCTGGTGCGACCACGCTGGCGTGCGGCTGGTCAGTGACGAGATCTATCACGGCTTGGGCTACGATAGCCCGATCGCCAGCGCCGCGTCGTTCAGCCCGCACGCGGTGGTGGTGAACAGTTTTTCCAAATATTTCTCGATGACTGGCTGGCGGATCGGCTGGCTACTGCTGCCTGAGGACCTGGTCCGCCCGGTCGAGTGCCTGGCGCAGAACCTGTTCATCAGCGCGCCGCACATCTCGCAGATCGCGGCCGAGGCCGCGTTTGATTGCCACGATGAGCTACAGGCGAATGTCGCGCGCTATCGGCGGTCGCGCGATCACCTGCTGCGGACGCTGCCCGGCGCTGGGTTTGATCGGCTGAGCCCGGCCGAGGGCGCGTTCTATCTGTTCGCCGATATTTCCACCCGGTCGAACGACAGCGTCGCGTTCTGTGCCCGCATGCTGGCCGAGGCGGGGATAGCGGCAACTCCGGGTGTGGACTTCGACCGCGCGCGCGGGGGGCGATTCGTGCGCTTCAGTTATTGCGGGCCGGAGGCCGACATGCGCGAGGCGGCGGCGCGATTGAAGGCCTGGCGGTAACTTCCGGCAACCGACCTGGCCCGCATTTCTCATACTCTCGCGGGTGCTGGCTTGGTCCTTGCCGCGCCAACAGGTTTTCGCACCTTGCGAATACACGCGGTATTGGCGGCGGCGCGAAAACCTGCTGGCGCAACAATGCCCTGCGCCATCATCCTGCAACAGTATGAGAAATGCGGGCTAGGGCGGGCGAAGGCCCGCCGCCGGCAAAGCGAGTTCGCTCCTCGCAAAGGCCCGAAGCAGCCTGCCGCTTCACTTGAAAAGCATACAACTGGGTTATATAGATGCGCGCGAAAGTGCTGAGAAACCGCGGCTTCGCACGGGCTGCACGAAAGGAGGGCCTGACCGATCAAACGCTCTGTGCGGCGGCTATTGAAATCGAGTCGGGACTGATCGACGCCCGGCTTGGTGGTTCATTGCTGAAGAAGCGCATTGCCAAGGGCGGCAGAGGCAGGAGTGGTGGGTTCCGAACCATCGTCGCCTACCGTCGGCACGACCGACTGGTGTTCCTCTATGTGTTTGGCAAGAACGAACGGGACAACATCACCGAGCAGGAGCGGGCGGCACTGTTAGAGATTGGCGACGAATACATGCGCCTGGAGGCGGATAAGCTTGATACGTTGGTTGCCAAGGGCACTTTGATCGAGGTGGCGTGCGAATGACGACAAACCCGAAGCCAAGCCGTATCCTCGCGGCGGTCCACGAAGCCGCGGGCGACCTGCACGATGCTGGCGCCATGGATGCGGTGACGATGCGACGGTTCGATGTGTTGTGCTTGCCTCCCGTGCGGCGGATCAAGGCGGCCGATATACGGCGTATCCGCAAGGAGGCCAACGTGAGCCAGGCGGTGTTCGCCGCTGTCCTGAATGTCGGCAAAGCAACGGTTGCAGCATGGGAACAGGGCGGCAAGCAGCCATCGGGCGCGGCGCTCAAGCTGCTCGATCTGGTTGAGCGCAAGGGTCTCTCTGCCCTGGCTTGACCAGCTGACCGGGCCGGCTGAGCCACCTGCGAACCGCGGCGCGGCGCGAGCGGTCAGGCAGTGCTCGCGAAGCGGCGCAGCGCAGCGCCGAAGCGGAGCGCATAGGGGGCCAGCGAACAGGTTTCCTCGGCGAAACGGCGTGCGTTGCGACCGAGCCGCTCGCACAGGCCGGGATCGTCGAGCAGCCGCAGGATGGCGCCGCGCATCGCAGCGACATCATGGCGGGGCACCATGAGGCAGGTCTCATCCGGCACGATGAAGTCGCGGATCGCCGGATTTTCCGTCACGATCAGCGCTTTGGCCATGGCCCCGGCCTCCTGGATCGTGCTGACGCCGTTGGCATTCGCGGTTTCCGACAGCGGTGCGACAACGAATCGACACCCGCCATACAGGTCACGAAGCTGGCGATCGTCCACCCGCTCGCGCAGCAGACGGACATTTTTCATCGTGGCAGTTTCCGGCGGCAATTGCCGTGAGGTGCGCAGCCACAGATCAGCCGGAACATTGTCCATCGCGGCAAGCAGCGTCGGAAAGTCACGTCCGCGGTCCTGGCCGATCGAGAAAATGTAATCGCCCGGCGGATCCGCGGTGGGACGGAAGAAGTCCGTGTCGATCAGCACGCCGACAACTTCGACCGGCACGGAATTCGACCAGCGCTGGGCAATATAGGCGACCTGGGAGGAGGGCACCACGAGGACGCCATCCAGCCGTGGGATGACAAAGTCCTGCACCCGTCTGCGAATCCGCCATCGTTCGGCTGGCGAAAGGTCCACCAGCACGATCGGCACACGGAATCCGAACAAGCGGCGCAGCAGGATCAGCGGTGCCGCCGCCCCGTCATTGACCGAGACCACAAGATCAGCGTGTCGCTCGAACAGCATCACCCGCAAGGCGCGCCACAGGTCCATCCCTTCCAGCATCGGGTGCCTGCCGGCGAGGGGATTGAACGGCCGGCCAGTCGGATCGATCGTGACCAGGTCGATCCCCTGCGCGGCGAGAAGCTGCTCCATGTCGCGTGGGTCCGGGCCGGAGCCGGGTGTATGGGCCGCGCGATAGCCCAGCATCGCCTGCGGCGGTAAAAACAGTACCCGGAGCTGCCGCGTGGACATCGAGTTGGTCGGTCGCTGCTTTAAGTCCGTCCCCCGAATACGCGCCCAGCGCGACACTACCTACGCCACCAGCCGCGCTTCTTCTCGGCCGCCGGCGCATCCCCGTCGCCGCCGATGACGATCGGCCTGGCCAATGGCTCGGGTGTCGCATCGTTCGCCGGGACTGGCGGGGTCGGAAGCTCGGTCGTCGGCTCGACGGCCAGGTCGGCCGCCGGCGCAACCGCAGCCACGACCGCCTCCATCATGGGAATGGGCGCGGATTCTGGATCGGGCGCAGATTCTAGGTCGAGCGCGGGTTCCGGGTCGGGCGTGGGTTCCAGGTCGAGCGCGGGTTCAGCGCCGGTTTCGACATCAGCCGCGGGTTCGACGACGACGTCGGCCTCAGCCTCGGGCATCGGCTGGGGTAGCCATTCCGGCGGGGGCACCGAGATCCGGTCCGACGCCGGTTCAGGCGCTCGTTCCGAGATCGCCGCCATCGGCCGCTCCGTCTGTCGCTCGGCTCGCTCGAGCACGTCGAAGATGTCGAAGTCCTGCCCGCCAAATGGATTGGCCGGGGTCGGCCCGGTGTAGATCGGCGGCAGGTCCGGCTGCTCGGCGCCTGGCTCGGCGGTCGGCTCCAGCCCGCCGTCCGAACCGTCTCGGCGCCGCCGCCGCCCACCGCGTCGGCCGCGCCGGCGGCCACGTGCCGCGTCGTCGCCCGCGCCGCCGTCGGACCCGGGATCCGCATGCTCCGGCACGCCTTCGACGTGTTCCTCGAGATCCGCCGGGACGAGGGTGTCCCCGTCGCTGCCGAACTCGGCTGGTGGCCCGACGTCCGGCCCGGCGTGCAGCGCGTCATCGGCGCCCGGTCCGGCTTGTGGTGTATCGCCGATGACCGGCGCGCCCTCCTCCCGACGGCCGCCCCGCCGGCGACGGCGTCGGCGGCGGCGGTGTTCGCGCTCCTCGGCGGTCTCACCCTCACCGTTTGCGCCCTGGCTCGCGCCTTGGTCCGCGTCGTGCCTGGCGCCCGGCGCGATATCCTCTGACACGCCCTCAGCCTCGGCTTCGGCCTCGGCGCTGTCGTCCTCATCCGCAACGTCGTCCTCATGCAGGGCGGCGCTCGGCGCTTGCGGCTCCAGTTCGGGGCGGGCGTCCTGCGTCACCGCGACCGATGCCTCTATCGCCACCTGCGCCCGCACGCGCTCGATGCGGACCTGCGGCGGGATCAGCGAGTCATCGCCTTCGAAGTTCACATGCATCGCATAGCGCGCCTCGATCTCGGCGAGGCGCGCGCGCTTGTGGTTCAGCACATACATCGCGATCGGCAGCGCCACCCGTACTTGGATCTCCGCGGCCCGCCGCTTGGCGCCCTCTTCCTCGATGTCGCGCAGCACATGGATCGCGGCACTCTCGGTGCCGCGGACGTGGCCGGTGCCGCCGCAATGCGGGCAGGCCACGAAGCTGGTTTCCGCCAGCGACGGACGCAGCCGCTGCCGGCTCATTTCCATGAGGCCGAAATGGCTGATATGGCCAAGCTGGATGCGCGCGCGGTCGACCTTCAGCGCCTCCTTCAGGCGCCGTTCGACTGCTGCGTTGTTCCTGCGGCTCTCCATGTCGATCAGATCGATAACGATCAACCCGGCCAGGTCGCGCAGGCGGAGCTGACGCGCCACCTCGTCCACCGCTTCGAGGTTGGTGCGCAGTGCGGTTTCCTCGATGCCGCGCTCGCGCGTCGAGCGACCGGAGTTGACGTCGATCGCCACCAGCGCTTCGGTCTGGTTGATCACCAGATAGCCGCCGGAGCGAAGTTGCACGGTCGGCAGCAGCATGGCGTCAAGCTGCGCCTCGACCTGCTGGCGGGCGAACAGCGGCTGGGACTCGCGCCAGAACTGCACCTTCTTGACGTGGCTCGGCATCAGCATGCGCATGAAATCGCGCGCCGACTTCCAGCCCTCCTCGCCGTCGACCAGGATTTCGTCGATGTCGCGCGAATAGACGTCGCGGATCGCCCGCTTGATCAGGCTGGCTTCTTCGTAGATCAGCGCCGGCGCGACCGACTTCATGGTGTGCTCGCGGATATCGTCCCACAGCCGCATCAGGTATTCGCAGTCGCGTTTGATCTCCGGCTTTGGCCGGTTTGCCCCGGCGGTGCGCACGATCAGGCCCATCCCGTCCGGGATTTCCAGTTCGGCCGTGACCTCCTTCAGGCGCCGCCGGTCGGTGGCCGAGGTGATCTTGCGCGAGATGCCGCCGCCGCGCGGCGAGTTTGGCATCAGCACGCAGAAACGCCCGGCGAGCGAGACATAGGTCGTCAGCGCGGCGCCCTTGGTGCCGCGCTCCTCCTTGACCACCTGGACCAGCAGGATCTGCCGCCGGCGGATGACCTCCTGGATCTTGTAGTTGCGCATGAAGCGTGGCGGGATGCGGCGCTCGCGGGCGTCCTCGGCGGCATCGGGATCGCCGCCCACCGTTTCGGGCGGTGGAGACTCGGGCGCATCCTCACCGTCCGACTCGGCGTCATGCTCGGCATCCCCCGGATCGGCTTCCCGCGCGCTGGCTTCGCGGGCATTGGCTTCCCGGGCGTTGGCGTCGCGTGTGGCGACATCGCCTGCGTCGGCATCCTCAGAGTAGGCATCCCGATCGCCATTCCCTGGATCGGCCGCCGCGTCGACCGCCCCCCAGGTGGCAGCTTCCGGCATATCAGCCGCCGACCAGTCGGCCGCGGGCGACTCGCCCATGGTCGCGATGATCTCGGGTTCCGCAGTGCGCTCGGCGACCTCCTGCAATGCCGTCGCGGCCGGGACGCCCAGCACCAAGGGGTCTGGCAGCCCATCCTGTGTGTCGAATGTGCCGCCGACCGAGTCGATTTCGATCCGCGCTGCCTGCGCCCGAGCCGGCGCGACCGGGGCGGATGCGCCCGGGACAGGTGCGCCCTGGGAAGGCGTGACCGGGGCGGATGGCGCCGCCGCGGAATCGACCGTGTCCACATCGTGCGGACCGGCCGCGTCCATGCTTTCCGGCTCGCTGGGGATTTCCCGCCCCCGGGGGATCTCCGGCTCGTGGGAGGTCTCTGGCTCGCGGGGGGTCTCCGGCCCGCCGTGGATCTCCGTCTCGAAAGGCGGCTCGGCATCGTCGGCGGAGTGGTCCGCCATCACCGTCTCATCCGGTGGCATCACATCAGAGGGCATCGCGTCCGACGTTGCCATCGAGTGGGAGCGCAGCGCCGCTCGATCTTCCTCCTCCTCCTCGCGTCGCGCGTCCTCGGCTTCCATTGCCAGCAGACGCTGCCGGTCGGCGACGGGGATCTGGTAATAGTCCGGGTGGATCTCGCCGAAGGCGAGGAAACCGTGGCGGTTGCCGCCATACTCGACGAAGGCGGCCTGGAGCGACGGCTCCACGCGGACCACCTTGGCAAGGTAGATATTTCCTTTGAGCTGCTTCTTCGTCGAGGTCTCGACGTCGAAATCCTCGAGGCGGCTACCGTCCAGCACCACCACGCGGGTCTCTTCCGCGTGGGTAGCGTCGATCAACATGCGTTTGGTCATAGAGGCGTGAACTCCGGTGCGCCCACAGGGCGCGCGGCGCCGGCCCGAAGGGGGCGCGCGCGGGCAGGCAAGCGAATGAGATTGTGGAAAGGCCGATGCCGCACGCGCGAGTCGCCGACCGACGCACCAAAGCCATCTGCGCGAAAGCTGATTGCGCCGAAGCTGACTGCGCCGAACCCGTCTGCGATTGAGCGGATGCGTTTACGACCATCGATCCCTGGTATCGGTCCTTGGGCAAACTGGCCGCGCCTTCCGAGTGAAGTCGCGGCAACGTCGAAGCAAGTGCCCGCGGCCCCGGATGGGACAGCCCCGGCGCACCCACGATGACTGCAAAAGGGGGCGCGGCGCGGACGATGACACCCCGTGGCCGGTGCGGATCCTCCCCGGACCGCGCCCCGCCGGACTGGCTGTCCGTTCGAAACCCGCGATCACGCGATCCGCTCGATCCGACCCGGCAGCGGCGGATGGCCCGCCTGCTGCCGAAACCTGTCATCGGAGCGACCGGAGCATGAACCAAACCGCCCCCCATCGCAAGGGCACCATGTGTCGTGGAACATAAATACGGCATGATCAATAAGTAAGCTGCACTTCCAGAGGGAATATGTTAAGAATGACGCATGGCTCGCTGTTCGCCTGTCACGCGCCGCCTGCTGCTCTCCCGGGTCGGGTCGGGCGTCTTTGGCACGTTCCTGCTGCCCCAGGCGCTGCACCAGGCGATGGCCGAGACGGCGCGCCCCAAGCCGCAGACGGCCGCGGCAACCGGGCGGCCTTCCTCCGGAGCAGCGACACGGCAGCCGCCGCTGGTCATGCTGGACCCCGGGCACGGTGGCAAGGATCCTGGCGCCATCGGCGTCTCCGGAACCTATGAGAAGCACGTCTCGCTCGCCACCGCGCTGGAACTCAAACGCCAACTCAGCGCGGGTGGGCACTACCGGGTGGAACTGACCCGGGCGAGCGATGTGTTCGTGCCGCTGGACGACCGGGTGGCGCACGCGCAGGCGCGGGGGGCCGTGCTGTTCGTCTCGATGCATGCCGACGCGCTCAGCGACCATGCGGTGCGCGGCGCAAGCGTCTATACCCTGGCCACCACGGCGTCTGACGCGCAGACCGCGGCGCTCGCCCGGCGGGAAAACAGCGCCGACCGCTTCCTCGGGCCGTCCTGGCACGGTGTCTCGCCGGAGGTGGCGCGCATCCTGGGCAGCCTGGTCCGCCAGGAGACTCAACGCGGCTCCGGCCGGCTGGCGCGTGATCTGGTAGGTAGCCTGGACCAGGATCTGCCTATGCTGGCCAATCCCGACCGGCATGCGGGGTTCGTGGTGCTGAAGGCGGCCGACATCCCCAGCGTGCTGGTCGAGATGGGCTTCATGTCCAACCCGCGCGACGAGGCGCTGCTGCGGCAAACCGACCACCGCACGCTGGTGGCACGCGCGATGAAGCGGGCGGTTGATGCCTATTTCACCGCCGCCGGGCATCTGGTGGCTGCCGGGTAGCGCAAGCAATTGCGGGAAGGACGCGGGGTCGGAGGCATGGGGCGCGCCCCGGGGCGCTGGCGGACCCGGGGACTGCCTGATACATCGCGCCGATGGATGCCACCGTCCCGGACAAAGCGCTGTCGCCGGAGCAGGATTCGACGCGCGCGCTGCTAGGTCGGCTGTGGCGTGAGCACATCGGGCATCACAAGTCTCGGCTCCTGCTGGTCCTGCTGCTGACGCTGCTGATGGCCGGTACCACCGCGCTGTATCCGGTGGTGATCGATCACGCCTTCCAGATGTTCACCGAGCACGACAGGCGGATTCTCTACCAACTCCCTGCGCTGGTCATCGCCGTGACCACGGTGAAGGCGCTGGCGCAATATTTCCAGAACGTGCAGGTCCAGCAGATCGTCCTGCTGGTGATCCGTGAGCTGCAGGGCCGCATGTTCGCCCATCTGGCGCGCGCCGACCTGGCCCGGGTCGAGCGTGAGGCGCCGGCCCAGCTTGCTGCGCGCTTCACCACCGACGCCACGGTGATCCGCGAGGCGTTGACCCGCGCGGTGAACGGGATCGCCGACCTGGTGACGGTGATCGGGCTGGTCGCGTCGATGCTGTATCTCGACTGGCTGCTCAGCCTGATCGCCGCGGCGCTGTATCCGCTGGCCGCGGTGCCGATCCAGCGCATCGGTCGCCGGGTTCGCCGCGCGTCCGGCGGCATGCAGGAGCGCATGGGCGAGACCGCCACGCTGCTGAACGAGAGTTTTGCCCAGGCCCGCACGGTACGGGCGTATCGGTTGGAGGCATCCGAGACCGACCGCGCCCGCGGCGCGTTCGATGCGCTGTATCGCGCGCTGGTGCGCATCGTGAAAGGGCGCTCCCGGATCGATCCGGTACTGGAAGTGCTCGGTGGCGCAGCGGTGGCCGCGGTGATCGGCTTTGCCGGGTGGCGCGCGGCGGCCGGCGCCAACACTATCGGCGACTTCACTGGATTTGTTGCGGCACTGTTGATTGCCTCACGCCCGTTGCGCGCGCTGGGTTCGTTGAACGCGGCGGTGCAGGAGGGCCTCGCTGGACTGATCCGCGTGTTCGGCGTGATTGACGAGCCGCCGAGCATTGTCGAATCGCCGAACGCGGTCGCCTTGCCGCCCGGGCATGGAAATGTCGTGTTCGATGACGTGCGCTTCGTTTATCCGGACGGGCGCATGGGCCTGGGGGGCCTCAGTTTCGAAGCGGAACCCGGAACGACCGTCGCGCTGGTCGGGCCGTCCGGGGCCGGCAAGTCGACCGCGCTGGGGTTGATCCCGCGCCTGCAGGATGTCACCGGCGGCGCGGTTCGTATCGACGGCGCCGATGTCCGCGACGTGACCCTGGCCAGCCTGCGCGACGCCATCGCCTATGTCAGCCAGGACGCGTTGTTGTTCGATGACAGCGTCGCCGCCAACATCCGCATGGGCCGGGCCGGCGCCAGTGACGCCGAGGTGGAGTCCGCCGCGGCGGCGGCGGCGGCGGCGGAGTTCATCGCCGCGCTGCCGCTGGGTTACGCCACAAGGGTCGGACCGGGTGGGCAACGGCTGTCCGGCGGACAGCGACAGCGGATCGCGCTTGCCCGGGCCCTGCTGCGCGATCCGCGCATCCTGTTGCTGGATGAGGCGACGAGCGCGCTCGACACCGAGAATGAGGCGGCGGTGCAATTGGCCCTCGCCCGCCTGCGACGCGGTCGGACTACGATCGTAATCGCGCATCGCCTGTCCACCGTCCGCGATGCCGAACAGGTGATCGCAATGCAGTCCGGGCGTGCGATCGAACGTGGGAATCACGCAACGTTGATGCAGGGCAACGGATTATATGCTAGACTGGTTCGAAGTCAGGCGTTGGCCCACTAGTGTGCACCGCATGCTGCTGCCGGGGTAGGCATGGCGGATGTAAACTTGTAATTAGCACCACTATAGCGTGCATCCCCGGGAGCACCTTGGATGGACGATCTGCCGAGAAATGTAGAGCCGAGCCTGACGATCGAGGCTCGGTACCGCCAGCGACGCAGCCGAACCATGTGGGCTCGGCTGTCGCTGTTGCTTGTTCTGCTGGCGGGCGTCGCGGCAAGCATCGGCTACTGGTATTTGACGATGGACCAGGTCAGTACGGACGATGCGTACACGGACGGTCAGTCGATTACCATGGCACCGCAGGTTTCCGGCAACGTCGTTGCGCTGAACGTGACGGACAACCAGCGCGTCAAGGCCGGCGATACGCTGATCGAAATCGACCCACGCGCCTATGCCGCGGCGCGCGACGAGGCCGCCGCCAATTTGCGGATCGCCGAAGCGCAGCTCGACAACGCACGGTTGAAATTGGAGACCGCGCGCATCGAATACCCCGCCCGGCTTGCCAGCGCCCAGGCGCAGCTTGAGGCAATGTCGGCGGCCCGGGTCAAGGCCGACGCGGATTCTCGCCGGCAGCTCGCCCTGCCGCGACAGGCAACCACGCAGCAGGAGATCGACGCCGCTACCGCGACGCGCCGCAATGCCGAGGCGCAGGTCGCGCAGGCCCAGGCGGCGCTGCAGCAGGCCGACATGGTCCGTCAATTCGTTGCGGAATCCGAAGCCCAGGTTACCCAGCTCGCGGCCCAGGTGGCGCTGGCTCACGCACGGCTCGATCAGGCGGCGCTCAACCTGTCATGGACCAAGGTGATCGCGCCGCAAGACGGCTGGGTCACCAAGCGCAACGTGGAGAAAGGCAACTATGTACAGGCCGGCCAGGCCATCATGGCGCTGGTCACGCCGAATGTCTGGGTGACCGCGAACTTCAAGGAATCCCAGCTCGACCGCATGCGTGTCGGCCAGAAGGTGGATATCGGCATCGATGCGTATCCCGACATGAAGCTGACCGGCCATATCGACAGCATCCAGCGCGGCTCCGGTGCGCGCTTCACCGCCTTCCCGGCGGAGAACGCCACCGGCAACTTCGTCAAGGTGGTGCAGCGCGTGCCGGTAAAGATCGTGATCGACAGCGGTCTGGAGCCGGATGTCGCTCTGCCGCTTGGCATGTCGGTCGCGCCGACCGTCCGACTGAAGTGATACCAACGAGCGGGCATGACGACACGTCCATCGTTTCGGGTGGTTGGCATCGCACGCCGGGTTGCCGGGGAAAGCCGACCCGCCGCCGGGCGCCTGAACAAGATTCATGCCCGCCACCAAACGGCCTCGTGAACGGTCAAGCATTCGGGCGGTTGGCATGAGCGCATTCGTCGGGCTGGACGCGGCCTGGCGACCGCGTGCCAGCCCCTGGCTGATCACCGGGGCGGCCACCTTGGCGCCGTTCATGGAGATCCTCGATAGCACCATCATCAATGTCAGCGTGCCGCACATCGCCGGCAGCCTGTCCGCCAGTTACGACGACGCGACCTGGACGCTGACCTCCTACCTGGTCGCTAATGGAGTGGTGATGCCGGTGGCCGGTTGGATCGGCCGCGTGGTTGGGCGCAAGCGCTATTTCCTGATCTCGATCGCGATGTTCACGTTGTGCTCGTTCCTGTGCGGCATGGCGACCTCGCTGCCGCAATTGGTCTTCTTCCGGCTCCTGCAAGGCCTGTTCGGCGGCGGCATGCAACCCTGCCAGCAGGCGATCGTGCTCGACACGTTCGAACCATCGCAGCGCAGCCGCGGCTTCTCGGTGGTCGCCTTCGCGGTGATCTTGGCACCGATCGCGGGCCCGGTGCTCGGCGGCTGGATCACCGACACTTTTTCCTGGCGCTGGGTATTTCTGATCAATGTACCGATCGGCCTGCTCGCGTTCCTCGCGGTGGCGGAACTGGTGGAGGATCCGCCGTGGGTGCGCCGCGATCGCGCGCGGCTGGCGGATATCGACGCGATCGGCCTCGGGCTGATCGCGCTCGGCCTCGGCGCGCTGCAGATCATGCTCGACCGCGGCGAGGACGCCGGCTGGTTCGGTGCGCCGAGCATCAGGCTGTTTGCGCTGCTCGCCGTCATGGGCCTGGTCGGCGCGGTCGCCTGGCTGCTGCTGACCGACAAGCCGATCGTCAACCTGCGGGCCCTGGCGGATCGCAATTTCGCGGTCGGCGTGACCATGATCGCGCTGATCAGCGCGCTGCTCTATTCGTCGAACCTGCTGATCCCGTCGCTGGCGCAGAACTGGTTGGGCTATACGGCGTTGCTCGCCGGCCTGCTGTTGTCCCCCGGCGCGGTGGTCATGGTCGTGCTGATCCCGCTGGTCGGCAAATACGTGCTGCCGAACGTTCAGACGCGCCTGCTGATCGCCTTCGGCTTCGTCATGCTGGGTCTCGCTTCCTGGTTCGCGCACAACCTGACGCCGGACATCGACTTCACCACGCTGGCGCTGTTCCGCGCGGTGCAGATGGTCGGACTCGCCTTCCTGTTCGTGCCGAACAGCACGCTGGCCTATTCGACCTTGCCGCGATCGCTGAACACCGACGCGGCGGCGCTGTATTCGATGTTCCGCAACATCGTGGGTTCGGTCGGCATCGCCCTGGCAACGGCGATGGCCAACCAGCAGTTGCAGACGCATCGCGCCCATTTGGTCGATCACATGGGTGCGCTCGACCAGCAGTATCAGGCGCTGCTGGCTCGCACCGCGCATGCATTCGTCGATCTCGGTCAGACCGCCGCCGCGGCGAACACCTCGGCGCTGGGCCTGATCAACGCCATGCTGAACAAGCAGGCGGCGGTGCTGGCCTACATGGATGTGTTCGAGTTGTGCGCGGTGATCGCCTTCCTGGCGGTGCCGCTGGCCTTCCTGTTCCGCCCCACCACGGCCGGGGGACGGCGCTGAACCGTTGCCGGCCGCGTCGTCGCTGCCTATCTGCATCGGCATGAGCAAGTCCGAGAACGTCCCGCCCACCGCATTGCCGCCAGCGGCGTCTGGGCCACCGGCGGTCCCACCACCGCCGGAGGGGTCAAAGGCCGGCGCGCCAAAGGAGATCGGCGGGCCGCCGGGTCCCGAGCCGACCCGCTACGGCGACTGGCAGTACAAGGGCCGTTGCACTGACTTCTGATCGGCCGCCCCTGACAAATTATGTCCCGGGCGATCGGGTCCGATCAATCGCCCCTTGGCGGCAATCGCGCCCGGTTCCTGGCGACGTGTCCAGCCCTGCACAGTGGCGGAAGGCGCTGGCCCCCGGATCGAGAGTCCCGGGGGCATGGCTTTTCCGCCCTATCTTTGACCTTCACGGCGGCGCAGCGCGGCGGTTACGGTGTTCTCCAGCAGGCAAGCGATCGTCATGGGTCCGACGCCGCCGGGCACCTTGGTGATCACGCCGGCGACCGCGGCGCACTCGGCGAACGCGACATCGCCGACCAGCCTGCCATGCGCCAACCGGCTGATGCCCACGTCGATCACCGTTGCGCCAGGCGCGATCCAGTCGCCGCGCACCATCTCCGCCCGGCCGATCGCCGCCACCACGATCTCCGCCCGCCGGCACTCGGCGGGCAGGTCGCGCGTGCGCGAATGCACCACCGTCACGGTGGCGTCGGCCGCCAGCAGCAGCGCCGCCAGCGGACGCCCGACGATGGCGGACCGGCCGAGCACCAGCGCGCGCCGGCCGGATGGCGCGACGTTGGCCGCCTCCAGCAGCTTCATCACGCCGACCGGGGTGCAGGGGATCAGCGCCGGGCGTCCGGAGGCGAGCAGACCCACGTTGTGCGGATGGAAGCCGTCCACATCCTTCGCCGGATCGATCAGGTCGATCACCGCCTGCGCCCGGACGCCGGGCGGCAACGGAAGCTGCACCAGGATCCCATCGATCGCCGGATCTGCGTTGAGCCGCGCCACCTCGGCGAGCAGCGCGGCCTCCTTGACGTCGGCAGGCAGACGGATCGTGGTGGCCGCGATCCCCGCGGCCTCGGCGGCGCGGTCCTTGGTTCGCACGTAGACGGCGCTGGCGGGATCGTTGCCGACCTGGACCACCGCGAGGCCGGGCCGGAACGGCAGTGCGGCGATCCGCGCGGCGAGCGCCTCGCGCATCGCCGTGGCGACGGCCCGCCCGTCGATCACCAGCGCGGTCATAGCGCGGCCAGCCGGGTCGCGATCGCGGCCGCGTCGCCACTGACCCGCAGGGTCTTGTGCCGCGAGGCGGCGCCGGCGGTGACGTCGACCCATGAGGGCGGCACCCCGGCCGCCGCGGCCAGCGCCGCGCAGGCCGCCCGGTTGGCGCGGCCGTCCTGCGCGGGTTCGCGCACCGCGATGACCAGCCGCTCGGCGTCTGGGGCCGGCGAATTTTCGGGCGGCGTGGAAGCGTGCAGCTTCGGGACTTGCAACCCAGGGCAGCGCGCGCGCGGCTGAACCTTGACCGCCACCGCCACCGCGACGGCGTCTCCGACGATCCGCCAGAACATTGTCAGAAGACCAGCGGCTGCCAGTTGCCGTAGGTTATCGCGGTGAACAGCCTGCCCAGCATCGGCAGGATGACGATCTGGATTAGCACGACCACCACCC
>DASRQX010000434.1:0-2646 GCA_035696165.1 Acetobacteraceae bacterium
AGGAAGCCGGAGGCAAAACTCGGAGCTGACGAACAGGAACCGGATACGAGGCCGGTGCGGTGGGGTAACTCGGCAGTGGACGGGGAAGCCCAAAGGCCAGTCGGACACGCGCACAGGTAAATCCGGCAGCGCTCGAGGGAAAGATCAGTGTTTTACCCTGGGAGATCTCCCGATCTCTCGAGACGATCGGAGCAGGGGGCCGGCGCCGGCCTCCGATGGGTCGGGAGAAGTCAGCAGAGGCCATCGTAGTCCGGGCAACCGGGCGAAGGGCTGAATTCGACAAGCAGGGAGCAGCTTGGACCAATACAGGACGTGAAGCGGCAGCAAGGCGGCGCGGACCAAGGGGACATTCTCGACGAAGCCCTGAAGGCCGCGTTGCGCCACGGCGCCAGCGGGGAAGGCGGAGCCGGACCTGGGGCGACTGAGGAGCCACAAGCGTCTGCGGCATGGGATCATGAAAGAGCCTTGACGCGGCAACAAAATGCCGCGCTGAACCTTGTCGGAAACCGCCGTGATACGCGATCCGTACGTCCGGTGGTGTGAGAGGGGCGCTCCGCGAGGAGCACCCCTACTCGATTGCCTTCGTGCGGCAAGCGAAGTCGTGGATGGCCCGCCTGCGTAGGCCATGACGGTGGAGGGTCAATCGTTTCGGTACCTGGTATAACCCGCGGCTTAACCTGCTTCTCCGTGCAATAGGTGTTATAACTTGATTGCTCGCTTTCTTGATAACTTGATTACTTGACGACGATCACCGCCGATATGCCGAGGCCGCACATGAACCGGCGCGTCACAATTAGCGCGATCGCCCGCGGCGACGTACCGTGCTGCCAGGCCACGGTGCGTCGTGCCGTAGCGCTTGCCGCGCACGCATCGACAGCTCAGAGGAAGGCTTCCCGCACAACAGTGGCACGTGGCACGCAGAAGAATATCGCGCTGCTCACTTGGCCTTTCCGCGCTGCGTCTCCGCGCCTCCTCAGTGGATCGTGCTTGCGGGCATGAGCGAGAGCACTGATCTCCGCGAGTATCAGGTATACCAGGCGCCTTATACGGCAATGCCCGGCTCCACCAATCGAACGATCATGTTGGACAGGCGCGCGCGGCGGACAGGCCGGCACGTTGGACAGGCGGATGTTTCCGGTGCCAGAGTGACATTGCAACCTGATCGAGCCCGCGGGACCGGCATGACCAACCTGTTTGATCTCACTGGCCGGACCGCAATCGTTACCGGCAGCGCACAAGGCATGGGTCGCGCGATGGCGATCGCGTTGGCCGAGGCCGGCGCCGACCTTGTGCTGCTCGACCGCAATGCGGCCGGCATCGAGGCGACGGCGCACGACATCCGCCAACTCGGCCGCAAGGCGCTGCCGATCGCCGGCGACGTAACCGACACCGATCATATCGACCAGGTGTTCGCCACCGTGGACCGCGAATGCCCCGGGGTGGACATCCTGGGCAACGTGGCGGGCGAGGCCAGGGCCGGCGCGGCCGAGGCGATGACGCTGGCGGATATCCGCACCACGTTCCACAACCTGGTGATCAGCCGCTACTACACCTGCCAGCTTGCCGGCCGGCGGATGCTGGCGCGGGGCAAGGGCAGCATCATGAGCATCGGCTCGATCGCGGGCGTGTCGTCGCTCGGGCGGGCGCAGTCGGTCTACGGCATGGCAATGGCCGCCGTGATCCAGATGACGCGCGAACTCAGCACCGAATGGGCCGGGCGCGGCGTGCGGGTGAACTGCATCCTGCCGGCCCAGGTGCTGGGCGCCAACGGCCTGGGCCCGCGAATGCAGGCCGATCCGTGGCTGCGCGACACCTTCCTGCGCGGCATCCCGGCCGGACGCCTCGGCCAGCCCGAGGATATCAAGGGCCTGTCCGTGCTGCTGGCGTCCGATGCGGCCGATTGGATCACTGGCGCGATTATTCCGATGGACGGCGGCAACCTGGCTATGAACGGCGGCGGCGGCCTGCTGGCCCCGATCATGCAGCGCCAGCCGCCGTAGGGTGGGTAAGCTCTTGCGCCACCCGCTGTCTCCAACCCAACGCAACGCCGGCGTCACCCAACCACCGTCCGCGATGCAAGCGGCACTGCCGAATTTGCCGGCGATCCGGACCTTCCATTGGCGCGGCCGGACAGCGAAGTTGGGATATTTCCCAGAGCATTAGCGGTGCCGTCACCGAGCAATCACCCAGTTACGCTTAGGTTAACTACCTCAACAGAGTCTGGCGTGTTACACTATTTCTCATTTTTGCCACTCAGTACAGCTTATCACTAATCTGTGAGATATAAATAGTGGAAGTTTTGTGAGACACGGACTTTTGGTATCGACATCATTGTACCATGAGCCGGGAATTAGATCGATTGAGGCTAGTCGCCTGAATCGTTCATAACGTTGGGTACAGCCTCTTCAGTTTAATGCGGGCGTCGGCGGTGGTGAACTGCCAATCGGCTTTGGTGTGGTTCTTGTTGCGATCGTCTTCCCAGGCGGCGACTTCCTCGATCAGAGTCTGCTTGTCGGGGATGCGCCGATCGAGGCACTGAGACGTCACGACGCCAAGTTCGGACTCAGCCATGTCCAACCAGCTTCCGTGCTTGGGCGTGTAGTGCCACTCGAACCGCTCGACGAGCCGGCGTGCCTCGGCGGCGGG
>DASRQX010000435.1:0-9096 GCA_035696165.1 Acetobacteraceae bacterium
TGGATCGAGGCCGGCGACAGAGGTGGGTCATGCCGGGCCGCGAGCTTGACGAAGCTGGCCGCCCGCCGCGCGTTGTCGATGGCACCAGCGCTAACCGTGTCCTTCATGTCGGCGTGCCCCGCGCCGATCATCGCGTTGTCCTTCTTCAGGCCGCTGGCGCATTTTTCGGGATCGAGCACCTTCAGCTTCTTCGGCATGTCCTTCGGCATCGGATCGTGCGCGCCGGGCAGGCCCAACAGGGCGATATGCGGGGACCCCAGCGTTGCCTTCATTCGGCCGATGCCCTGCTCGTTCGATTCGGCGAAGCTCTCGCCGTGGTCGATCGGGACCCGGTTGCCGCCGGGGTCGAGCAGCACATTGCCGGCGTGGCCATCGGTGTTCAGGGTCAGCGTGTCGAAGATGGCGAGGCCGGCCAGCTGTTCGGGTTTCAGCGCCATTTTGCCGATCGAGCTGAGCTTCTTCAGGTCGCCCGGAGCATGGCGGGCTTCCTGCACCGAGCAGGTGACCTTCTGCAGGCCGGTGGGATCGCTGCCCGGGATCATCACGCTCTCGAGTGTCACGACATGGGTTTCGGGCATGCCGATATCGATGCCGGTCTGCCCCGCCAGCAATTGCGCGGCGCCGCCGGAAAGCGCCTCCCGCGCCACCTCGCCGCCCTTCGGGCCGCCACTGTCCGCGATCCGGGGCGGGTCACCCGGCAAGCGATCATTCAGCTCCTGGGCGGTTGGCGTGTTGGCGGGCCTGCACAGGAACGAGGGGCGCTCCTGCCCATCGGCGTCGCGGCGGTCGATCCAGAAAGACTGGAGGATGCCCGCTTTGTCCTTGTCCAGCGGCTTGAGCACGCGTTTGTCCGAGGGCATGCTGAGCAGGTCGAGCTGCACCTTGGCGTCGCCGGCGGCCATCGCCTTGCCGGCATCCTTCCATGGCGGTTTACCGGCGGCGACAACGGTCGCGCAATTCGCGTGCGGTGCGCTTTTCCGGATCGGTGCCGTTGGTTTCGACGAGTTGAGCGGCTGAGATGGCGCCGGACAGCACTCGCGCCTGCGAGCCGCTGCTTTTCAGCCCGAGCACCCGCATGACGTTGTCGGACCATGCGCGCTGGGCGGGATCGAGCTTGTCGATGTTCTTGGGTTTGAGCGAGCCCTCTTTGCGGATGAGCTGCGCGCACTGCGGCGGCTAGAGCTGGTTGAGCGTATTTCCCATCGCGTCCCCTGCCCCTGGCACAAATGCCGCTATGCGGTCGCTATCGGAACGTACACGAAAAGACAAGGCCGGCCGAATGCGTCTCCACGCTCGCCGGATGCCTGGGCGGTACGGGGCGGGTGCAGCGGGGGGTGCGGCCGGCGCATGGCGGGGGTGGAAAAATTTGGCTTCTTTTTGCCGCAAGACTCGGCGATTATCCTCCACGAAACAACCAGCGTGCCGGCCGTGAAGCCTCTCGTCGGGATCAGTTGCTGCACCAAGCAGTTCGGCGTCTTCGGAATGCCGAACCACGCCGCCTCCAACACGTATGTCCGCGCCACCGACCAAGTGGTAGGCGCGGTGCCGATCCTGATCCCGGCGAACGGCGACCATGCCGACGTGGAAACCCTGCTCGATCGGCTGGACGGGATCATCCTGACCGGCAGCCGGTCGAACGTGCAGCCCAGCCTGTATGGCGGCCCGCCACACCCCGAGGGCATCCCCGAGGACCCCGCGCGGGACGGCGCCATCCTGCCGCTGATCCGCGCCGCGATCGCGCGCGGCGTGCCGCTGCTGGCGATCTGCCGCGGGTTTCAGGAGCTGAATGTGGCGCTCGGCGGCACCTTGCACCAACGGTTGCAGGACCTGCCGGATCGGATCGACCACTCGACGCCGATGCACCCGTCGGCCCGGGTGCGCCAGGGCAAGGCACACAGCATGCGGGTGGTGCCGGGAAGCTGGCTGCACCGGATTGCCCGGGCGAGCGAGATCGCGGTGAATTCGCTGCACAACCAGGGCATCGACCAGCTCGCGCCGGGGCTGGTGGCCGAGGGGATCGCTCCCGACGGCCAGATCGAGGCCGTGCGTGTGGTCAACGCGCCGGGCTTTGCGGTCGGGATGCAGTGGCATCCGGAATATGACTGGGAGACCGACCCGGTCTCGCGGCGTATCTTCGAGGCGTTTGGCGAGGCGGTGCACTCGCGCACCGGGGTGTTGGCGGCGGCGGATTAGGCTCGCGAAGGGGCCGGGCCGCCGTATCGCGGCGCCATCCCAAAAGTGCCATCCAAAGAGACAGACCGCGGCATGATCGCCATCCGCTTCGGGCTTAAACCCACGCCGAGCGCCGGGCAAAATAGCGCCTGATATGCGGAGTGACCCACTCGCCAGACGCCTCGAATCCGCCTATCTAAACGGTGTGCCGCGGCGCAGCGAAACTCCATCTGGACGCCCCCGGCGGCACGCGGCCAGACCGGCCTGAATCCGAACCCCCGAGCCAAATTTGAGCGACACCCCCGACGACAGCCCGCCGACCCCGCCGGAAGACACCCAGCCGGTGACGATCGAGACGGAGATGCGCCGCTCGTACCTCGATTACGCCATGAGCGTGATCGTGGCCCGTGCGCTGCCCGATGCGCGCGACGGCCTGAAGCCGGTGCACCGGCGCATCCTGTACGGCATGCTCGAGTCCGGTTTCACCCCGGACAAACCGTACCGCAAATCGTCCCGCGTGGTCGGCGACGTGATGGGCAAATACCACCCGCACGGCGACGCCTCGATCTACGATGCCATGGTGCGCATGGCGCAGCCGTTCTCGATGCGGCTGCCGCTGATCGACGGCCAGGGCAATTTCGGCTCGGTCGACGGCGATAACCCGGCGGCGATGCGATACACGGAGGCGCGGCTGGCCAAGGCGGCGATGCTGCTGCTGACGGACATCGACAAGGAGACCGTCGATTTCCAGCCGAACTACGACGAGCAGGAGCAGGAGCCGCGGGTCCTGCCGGCGCAGTTCCCCAACCTGCTGATAAACGGCGGCAACGGCATCGCGGTCGGCATGGCGACCAACATCCCGCCGCACAACCCCGGCGAGATCGTCGACGCCACGCTGGCGCTGATCGATGATCCCGACATCACGCTGGACGCGCTGATGCGGATCGTTCCTGGGCCGGATTTTCCCACCGGGGGCACCATCATCGGCCGCACCGGCATTCGCGCCGCGTTCGACACCGGGCGCGAATCCATCACCATCCGCTGCCGCTCCGAGGTCGAGGAGATGGCGCGCGACCGCCAGGCGATCATCATCACCGAGATCCCCTACCAGGTAAACAAGAAGACGTTGCTGGAGCGCATCGGCGAGCTGGTGCGCGAGAAGCAGGTAGAGGGCATCACCGCCGTGCGCGACGAGAGCGACCGCGACGGCATGCGCGTCGTTATCGAGCTGCGGCGCGATGCGACGCCCGACGTGGTGCTGAACCAGCTTTACCGCTTCACCCAGCTGCAGATCACTTTCGGCATCAACATGCTGGCGCTGGACAACGGCCAGCCGCGCCAGATGGGGCTGAAGGACGCGCTGCAATGTTTCGTGCGCTTCCGCGAGGAGGTGATCCAGCGGCGCGCCCGCTTCGAGCTGACCAAGGCGCGGGACCGCGCACACCAGCTTGTCGGCCTCGCCATCGCAGTGGCCGACATCGAGGAGGTGATAAGGCTGATCCGCGCCAGTGCCGATGCCGCCTCGGCCCGCGCCGCACTGATGACGCGCGATTGGCCCGCCGCCGATATCGGCCCGCTGTTGGCGCTGATCGACGAGCCGGGCAACGTGATTGCCCCCGACGGCACCGTGCGGCTGACCGAGGAGCAGGCGCGCGGTATCCTGGAGATCACGCTGCGGCGCCTGACCGGGCTGGAGCGCGACAAGATCCATGCCGACCTGATCGAGATCGGCAAGCAGATCCAGGAGTTGCTGGAGCTGCTGGCGTCCCATGTCAGGCGGATGGAGGTGATGCGCGCGGAACTGGTCGCGGCGCGCGAAGCGATCGCCAGTCCGCGGATGACCGACATCATCGACGCGCTGGCCGACCAGGACGATGAGAGTTTGATCGAGCCCGGCCAGATGGTGGTGACCATCACCCGCGACGGCTTCATCAAGCGAACGACGCTGGAAACCTTCCGCCAGCAGAATCGCGGCGGACGCGGGCGCGCCGGTGCCTCGACCCGCGGCGATGACCTGGTGACGCGCAGCTTCAATGGGCACACGCATCAGTGGGTGCTGTTCTTCTCGTCCGGCGGCAAGGCGTTCCGCGAGAAGGTGTGGCGCCTGCCGGAGGGCGGCCCGACCGGCAAGGGGCGGGCGCTGGTCAACCTGCTGCCCGAACTCGGCAGCGACACGATCACCACCGTGCTGCCGCTGCCGCAGGACGAGACGCTATGGGACAGCCTGCACCTGGTGTTCGCCACCGCGTCGGGCACCGTGCGGCGCAACCTGCTGTCGGACTTCCGCAATGTGCGTGCGTCCGGGTTGATCGCGATGAAACTGGAGGATGGCGACCGGCTGATCGGTGTCGCCACCTGCCGCGACGGCGATGACGTGCTGCTGGCCACGCGGCGCGGCCGCTGCATCCGCTTTCAGGTGACCGACGACACGCTGCGCGTGTTCGCCGGGCGCGATTCATCAGGCGTGCGCGGCATCAAGCTGGGCAAGGACGACGAGGTGATGAGCCTGTCGGTGCTGATCCACGTCGAGGCCACCAATGACGAACGCGCCACCTATCTGAAGCAGGCCGCGGCGAAGCGGCGCAGCAACGGCAATGGCGATGAAGTGCGCGTCAACGGCGATGAAGCACGTGGCAACGGCGACGAAGCCAACACCGGCGCCAATGACACCAACGCCGAAATTGCCGAACCGGAAGAGACCGCCACGCCTGACGAGGTCACGGCCGAACTCATGCTCAGCGCGGAGCGCATCGCCGAGTTGGAGGCGCGGGAAGAAATCCTGCTGACCGTGACCAATGCCGGCTTCGGCAAGCGCACCTCGGCCTACGAGTACCGCGTCACCGGGCGCGGCGGCCAGGGGATTGCCAATATCACATTGGCACCGCGTAATGGCACCGCCGTGGCCGCCACGTTCCCGGTGCGGCCGGGCGACGACGTGATGCTGGTGACCGATGCCGGCCGGCTGATCAGGGTGCCGGCCGACCAGGTGCGGATCACCGGGCGCCAGGTGATGGGGGTCACGCTGTTCCGCGTTGACGCCGACGAGCACGTGACAAGCGTCTTTCCTATCGTGGAAGACGCGGCGGAGGACGGGCTGGATGGCTGAGCTCAACGGGCGGATGCGCGTCGGCCTGTATCCGGGCACCTTTGACCCGGTGACCAACGGGCATGTCGACGTGATCGCCCGCGCCGCGCGACTGATGGACAAGTTGGTTGTCGGTGTGTCCATCAGCTCCGGCAAGGGGCCGCTGTTCACGCTGGAAGAGCGGGTCGAACTGGTGACGGCGGAGATCACCGAGATTGGCGCGCGCAACGGCACGGTGATCGAGGTGCGGCCATTCCAGGGCCTGCTGGTCGACTTCGCCCGCCAGGTCGGGGCAGTGATGATCGTGCGCGGGCTGCGCGCCGTCTCCGACTTCGACTACGAATTCCAGATGGCCGGCATGAACTACCGCATGGCGCCCGATATCGAGACGGTGTTCCTGATGGCGAGCGAGCGGCACCAGTTCATCGCCTCGCGCCTGGTGAAGGAGGTGGCGGCGCTGGGCGGTGATATTTCCTCCTTTGTGCCGCCGTTGACGCTGGCGCGAACCCTGGCCCGGCTCAACCGCGCATGAACGGATGCGCTTGACCGGGTGAGCTTGACCCGGGGCCGCTGAGCAGGCATCGAGGCGCCCCTGTCGCCCACGCGACGGGTGCCACTTTGTGATCGCCCCCTGGGAGGGCCCGAATGAACCGCCGTACCCTGATCGCAAGCCTTGCGGTCACCCCTTTGTTGATGGAAGCCAGCATGAGCGAGCACGCCGAAGCTCAACCGAAGCTTGATCCGGAGAACACGATCTACCTGGACCTGACCTACGGGCGGGTGGTGATCGAGCTGTTTCCCGACCTTGCGCCGAAGACGGTGGAGCGGATCAAAACGCTGGCTCGCGAGGGCTTCTACGACAACACGCCGTTCCACCGGGTGATCGAGGGGTTCATGGCGCAAGGCGGTGACCCGACGGGCACCGGCACCGGCGGGTCGAAGCTGCCGGACCTGCCGGCGGAGTTCACCAACAAGCGCCATTTCCTGCGCGGAACCTGCGGCATGGCGCGGACGGCGGATCCGAACAGCGGCAACAGCCAGTTCTACATCATGTTCGCCCCGGCGCCGCATCTGGACGGGCAGTACACCATCTGGGGCCAGGTGGTGCAGGGCATGGATTTCGTGGACAAGCTCAAGCGCGGCGCGGGGGGCGGCGGGGTCGTGCAGAACCCGGATCGCATCGTGCACATGCGCGTTATGGCGGATGTGAAATAGCGTCTGGCCTGAATGGCGTCAGGCTGGCACGAGAGCCCGTAGCTCAGGTGGTAGAGCACGAGACTTTTAATCTTGGGGTCGTGGGTTCGAGTCCCACCGGGCTCACCATTTTTTCAATGACTTAGCATTCAATCTGGGTCGATCTCAAATCGACCGGAATTCGGGGCTTCACTGGTGCTTCAGCGATGCTCGGACACCCCGGGATTCGGTGGGTAGGGCAGAATCGGCGTCGACGATCTTCAGACGCAGCGTACCCGCCAGCGCCGGGCGCATCGGCGCGATGAAGCGTTGACCCGCTGAATATGCTAACCGTTATGTGAATGTCTGAGGTGGGCGGAGAGCACCACTAACAAAGACGGTTGTCGTTGATAGATTGGAATGAACAGTTTGGGGGTTTGCGGGTGTGGGTTGCCCACCATCCTCAATTTGACATGTTTCTTGCCGCCCATCGTTCCTGCCGTGCCCTGTCTGCATTGGCGGATTTCCGCCAGTATTCGGGTGTCGGCTCCCGCAGTGGCAGTTGGGTGGTGCGTTCGGTTGAACCGAACGGCGTTCGATACCGTGTAGATACGAAAAGGCGTGATTTCGGGGCAACTTGCCCCGAAATGGGGTCACCAGACGATTTTTTCAAAACTGCACGTTAGCAAGGTTCGCAGGTCGCCACAGCGCCTCGACGCGACACAGAAAGGGGGTCTGGGACGAGAATTGCCATTGGCTGGCGCTTGGTGTCGATGCAGCGCGAGGATCGTCAGCCTCGGAATAGTCCGCTGTCATACCAGCGGCCGAAAGTATTAACGTACGCTGCCCACCCCCGTCATGGCCGGCGAAGGCCGGCCATGACGAGTGGAACGTCGGGACTTTCGGCCGTTGGTATCAGTCGAAGTTCTTGCACCCGATTGAGCGCGCGCCCCGACTCCGCGGGCAGTCGCCCGGTTTAGACGAGATGTAACCCGAAGCTTCCGATCAGCCCGCCGTGGGTTTTGTGCTGATCTTGCGCCAAGCCGACCCCGGCCCGCGAAAGGGCGGCTATGGCGGCATCGAACATGGCGTAATAGGCACGGTTGGTTGCGCCGTCGCTATCTCCTGCATCGAACAGAATGCTGGCTGACGCGAGCGCCTTCTCGGCCTTGTCCATAATCTCTTTTGTCATCCAAGCCTGATTCCATCTTCCGCGATATTTTGAATAAGGGAGGGGTTCGTGAACCGTTCTGGATGCGCGAGGTCGCCGGTCCACATCGGGAATGGCTGTACCAGGACGCCAGTTTCCATCAGCACGTCGAAGGCAATCCCTGCCATATCCAGCTTGGTGTCAATGAAATCGCGCCGTTGTCCCTTGAGCACAACTGCAAGGTCGAGGTCGCTATCGGGCCGGTGAACACCGCGCGCGCGAGCCAAACATAATCATTTCGGCAACATCGTAGGCCCCGCCCAGCTTTCAAAGGAAAGCCGAGGCAACGCGGGTTGCGACCACCTCTTCGTATTGGGATGTGTCATACGTTCTCATGATCAAATGTACCATGCCTGAGGGTTAGAATCTAACTCCGTTTTTGCCGGCTTACCGCTTCCCTGCCTCGACAAGGCCGACGCTCGGCCGCCGGAAATGTGCCTGGGCTGTCAGCCGTTGACTGAGGGTGTCATCGCTCAAGGACAGGTCCCCTGCCATGGTAACTGAGCTGGCGCGCGAAGCGACCTTTGACCCGCACCCTGGGATTGACGGGTACCTGCGTGGAACGACCTTCGTTGTAGGCCCGCTCCGCTTCCGTCGGTTCCCACTCCACGCCGAGCTTGGTCAGTGCCCGGCGCGCGGCCCCGATGAATCCGCTGGGGCTGTACAGGACCGGTTCGCCGGAGATCCGCGACATGACGGCCCTTCCATAGACGCCGTAGCTGAGCCTGATTAATTTGCCCTCTTTGGTCAGCCGGCGCAGCGCGCGCAGCACCTGATCCTCGCCGCCGAGATCGCGAAACTCACGCGGCAGGAACACATCGTTCCGCTTCCGGGCGATCCGCTGTTCAACTTTTTCCTGCAATGTCGCCGCGCGTCTCATTCCCGTAGACCCGATCTTTTTGCCACAAAAACCCGACATATATCAAGGATAGTCTATTGTTCTGATTACGAGAGTCGGGAGACGTAGCTGAGCTGCCGCGGCGCGTCCCGCAAAGGCGTGGACTGGGCTCTGTGCGCCGGGCGTGACGAACCTCCCGGTTACCGAGCCCCGAAGCCGGGTCTCGGCCTACGGTTACGATCACTCGCGCAGAGTAAAAGATGCCAGACGACGGCGCTACCGCTTGCGCCAGCCGCGCGGCAGCAAGGGTGCGGCGCGCCGCGCGCTTCCGTGCTGCGCACGCCCTTGTCTCGCGGCGGCTTCGCTGTTGCCGAGGTATCAGATGGCAGTGTAGAACAAAAAGGGAACACAAGGAGCGGTTCCCCAACCCGCCGACCCCGAGAGGAGTTTGGTGCGATGAATGATCAGGATGCAGAAATTGAATGGCTGAAGGCCGAGGTGAGCTGCGCCGTGCTGCTGGAGCGGCTGCCGCCGGTTTGGCAGCTCGACCGTGCAGAGAGTACCCGCCGCAGCCTCAAATACCGCCGCGGTGAGGGCGAGATCGTCATCGTCAACCAT
>DASRQX010000436.1:0-18376 GCA_035696165.1 Acetobacteraceae bacterium
AGCTTCGGGAAGATCAGTCCGGCGGCGGTGCCGTAGATGAAGAAGTCATACCACTCGATGGTGGTGCCGACCGTCGCCGCGATCACCGCCTTGCGCAGTTGCGCGCTGTGGTCGGTGTCCGAAAGCCCGCTGGATACTGCCACGCTGACCATGGTGTCGCCCTCTCCCAGCCGATTTTTTTCTGGCGGCAGGCCGTTGATAAGCCACCATGTTACATTTGACCTTGAGCGGCAAGGCAGGTCGGCGCCGGACGGGCGGGCGCCGGGCGGGCAGGCGGCACACGGATTGCCACGGACCGAATCTTCCGTTCGAATATGCACAGAGATTGGGCGGCACGATCACGCCTTGCCCGGCCGATGCAACAGCTTTGGATAATGCCCTGTGGCCGTCGGCGGCTTGCCGGCATGAGGTTCGGCGTGCTCGGTGCCCCAGTTCCAGGGCGCAACTCATGGAGCCGCGCGGCGGTGGAGGGCTTCTGAGCCCTCCACCATCATCCCGGAAAACTATTCGGCGGCCAGGTTCGGGGTGAACTCGAGCGGCAAGCCCTTGTGGCCAGTCAATCTCTCGCCTTCCTCGTACATCTCGAACGCGCGTTTCTTCAACGCCGGAAGGACCGCAGCGATTTTATCGAGGTCCAGGTCGGCCGCTATTCCCGGGTAACCGGCGCGCTCGATCATCGGGCCGAGCTTTCTGTTCTCGATCTGCTCGAAGGTCCACTCCAGCGGATCGTCGACGATTGTCAGGTCAAAATTGGTCCGGTGGTTCTTGTTGCGCGGACCGTAATGGTAGTGCGCGCCGTTCCAGAAACAGTCGAACGCCAGAACCTCGGTTTCTTCCACGTAGGCCTTGCCTTTCGAGCCACCCACGTCGCCAAGGACGTGGACCGCGAGGCCGCCGTCACCGTTCCGCTGCCGCCGCATCTCGAGGCCGAACCGGATGTTGCCGGCTTCGAAGATGTCAGTGCCGCGGTTGTGTTTGACCGTGTTCCGCTTGGATTGGAACGTTTCCCTGGCGCAGGCTTCCACGTCGGGCAGGACGTGCTGCACGGCGGCGAGGTCGGTTGCCTGCGCGATTGCCTTGTATCCGGCCCGGTCGAGCATCTTCGGGAGTTTTTGGCCCAGGATTCGGATGGTCCAGCCGATGGGATTACCATCGGTGATCGGGTCCATGCGGCAGTGCACACCCATGCCGCCGCCGACCCGGCCGGGGGTCGTCAGCTCGGGATTTTCCGGGCCGTAGACGTAGCTTCTCTCAAGGTCGAAGCAGTTGAAGCGCAGCAGCGCGGTCTGCTTGCCGTCAACATCGGCGGCCACGTCGATGGAGACACCCTGGTCCGAATGGTCCTCGACGTTGGCGTCCCACAGTTGGTGTCTGACGATGAAGGTCAGGGGCTCTGCTGTAAAATGGGTGCCTTGCGATTGTGGCATGTTGGGACGCTCCTGTTGGCGGGGTTTGCGCGATGTTAGGGAGGAGGCGCGGTGGTCGCAAGGGTGGGTGGTGCGGCGTGGCGTGCGGGTGAATCGCTTGAGCTTGCGGCGCGGGGCTGATGGCGGTGGTGCGGAGCGGGTTCCGGCAGCAAGCAAGCCATCGGTCACAGAGTTTCACCGAGTGCACACGGCGTTTCACCGAGAGAAAGCAAATGGCGCTCCGCGCAAGGTGGCTTCGGCCAGCGCACCAGTCGCCAGCGCGATGACAATCGGCATGGCCGGCCACGCCGACATGGATTAGGGCGGCGACGTCGCTCCGCCAGCCTCGGACCTCCGCACCGCGGAGTTCCTTGGGCGCCGGGTCGCCGAAGTTGCACAGAAGCTTTCGGAGGGACGCGCCGTGCACGGCCGTCCAGCGATGCGCGGCGTATCGGGCGGTGCAGACAATCAGGACCCCGAGAGGCGCGGCGTGGCCATCCCTGAAGGTGTCGGCGTTCCGTCCAGCTTGGTCACCGCCTGAAGCCAACCGGCAGACTGCTGCCGCATCTGCGGGGCATCCAGTTCGAAACCGGGATGTGGCGCATTGATGCAGCACGGAAGAATTTCGAACGACCGGTTGCGGGAGACCTCTGTCGGATCGCGAACGGCTATCATGGGCGCGAAGCAGCTGGCGATGGCGCGCGCCATCTACGTGCGTTTCCTACGTTGCAGACATTCCAACAAACGACAACTACTAGGTAATATTACCTAATTATATGTTTAACACTACACGAACAAAGTCCAGTGTTTCCAATGACGAGACAGGCCAACTTGCTTGTTTGCATTGGAATGATGGTCCATGGCGCGACGTACCTAGGAACATACACCTACAACTTATCCCCTGCCTGCTATTGGCTATGCATTTAATTCTTCGGTGGCGTCGTTCAGCAACTGCACCTGGCCCGTTGTGAGCCGCGTGATCTTCGTTGAGGTGGTAGCCCGTAAGCTGGATGCCCTCTTGGAACGCGTTGATCCGAGCAGACGATTGGGATTTGCTTACGCCGCATGAGCAGGAAGTGTTCCGTTACTGTGCGGATGGCCTATGGAATGAACTGTCTGCCTTGTGCCGCGTTCATGCTGCCCACAATCACCTCATACGTCGGACTATTGATATGACCGAACAGACAGATGCGAACAACGAGAAGCAGCCATCCCGCGAACAGGCAAGGGAACATTCTTACATGGTGCCATCTGTCGGCGGGAGCGACTTCGGGCGGCCGTTGAATGGCTGTGTTCCCAATAAACCAGTCCCATCCGAATGCGTGCTTCCCGAGAATGTAATCCAAAACAAGCGGATCGAATCCGCCCGATCCAAGACGCGCTACTGCAATGCAGTAAGCAATTTTTGATAGCATCTTGGAGAAACAGTCCATATCAAATTTGTGATTCCACCCAAGTGTGCCTGGTACGCCTTTTACTATTTCAACGGCATTTGGAGCGGTCCAAATGTTTACGATAACAAACTCAGGTTCCTCAGAAAGATGAGCGTTTTTAGTCATAATTCTGGGCGGAAGTTTCAGAGCAGGAAGAAGGGCTAATATCGGAAGCTCCCCTTTTTTGAACTCTTTTTTACTATGCCGGCACTCGTCATTATCTCCATTTCCGTATCTGCTCAACTCCCCACAACTTGCTTTACTCTCGCTTAATACCTGGGAGTGAGTCATGTGTTTCTACATCATAGTCTGAGATTCCTTATATAATCAAAGTAAAACCCAGCGAAAACTGAAGGTTATGGCATTTGGTCGCAAATCTGCTATCGGCGAGATCGTCATAGCGTGTTGATAAGGTGCATGTTTATTGCGTGGGAGTGGGTTGAGCAGATACCCATTTCCAAACCGCTCGGACGCTTCTTTCCCTTACCCCGACGTCTCGTCCGGGTTACTTCCTGCAATCTTAAGGGTAACATGAAATCCTGTAAGCACTTACCTTCGAACCGCCCCGTGATGGCGCCACAGTCCTTGCAACTGGCAATTTTAATGGAAAGCGACCCGCTCAGGCCGAGGGGAACGATATGTTCTGTGTCTAGGGCGTCTGGCTCCATCGGAACGCACCCACAGTAGATGCATTTGTTGGTCCCGATCCAACTGTTCCCATCCCTTTCGAATGGTCCCACGCTGAACATCAAAACGCGTCCACCCCCTCGTTGATTAACACGGCCGGATTCCCCACACTCAGCGTAGCGTCGTCTAGCAGGAGGACCCCGGATTGTCGATTCGATGACATAGGTTCGAATCTCGCCGCTCAAATTAAGAGGTCGATCGACATGGGACGCAAGGAACCAGACGACTACTCGACAGACGAAGCGCAACGTCGCTTCGAGGCCACCCTGCGAGGCGCCCTAGTGACGCCGCCACAGTTGAGGCCGGCTAAACCAAGTCCTCCGAAGAAGAAGCGCGGTGCTTACGTCCGTAAAGCCGACGCCAGCAGAGGAACCGGCCGGCCTTAAGGCGGAAGACCGGCGCGACCAGATTGTTGATAGGTCAGCTGTTTGCCCTCGGCACCCTTCACGGCAGCGATAGTACGCTGCATATCATTGATGCCGGGCGGCGTGCTTGGTGCCCGCCGTAGCGCAGCGTCCGCGCGGCGAGCGATTTCCTCTATGGTATAGGAATCGTCCAATGGTTTCCGGTCCAAACCCATCTCCAGTTCCCGTTGGCCCAGGCAAGAACAAGCGAAAGAACGAGCCGATACCACTACAAGCCTGGGATTGTCGTCCATGGCCGGCGAGCGGGGATCAGGACCCGAACCTTATCTTCGCTGGGGTAGGGGTGGCGTTGACGCATTGGGCGCACTATGAAACCGCCCTCTGCCGGCTGTTCTCTGCATTCATTGCGTTGGACCGTGACAGCGAAGCCGCGCGCCGCGCCTTCGGCGCAGTTCGCACTTTTGAAGCGCGCCTAGATATGTTGCGGGCGGCGGCAGACGCCTATTTCAAATATTTCCCATCTCCCGAACTTCAAACGATCTGGATTGAGATCGCGCGCCTTGGCAGATTGTTTGCCGAGAGACGCAACGAAATCGCACATGGCGCGGTAGCGCAGTTCATCCCGCGTGCGCTAACGACGGCTGGCGCACCGGACAGCACCGCCCTCATGCCGGCTGATACAAATGTCAAGAAACGGGATATCCATGGCATGCCAAAATACGCCTCCACGGCGGCGGCACTCCACCATTATGCACTCGAATTCGAGCGTCTTCGGCAGGCTCCCATAGAACTAGCCGGAGGGATCGTTACGCGCGCTCAGCATCGCTAAAAAAATGTGCCTGGCGATTTGGTTCGTCACGGGGTCATCCATCTCCCCATAATGATCTTGTAGCAGGATCGAGCCCGCCCTTAGCATTTCTGGCGTCACTTCGATCTAGTCATCTGCCGGACTGTCAAGCGGTATCTGGATACTCATTGGTCCATAGCTTTGTCAGAGGGGTATCTGGGTAATTATTCCTTTACCACTTCGCATCTTCGCAGTATGTTCCGACGATTCCTTATTTTACGGAGCACCCCAAATGAACGCGCCACCCACCCAAACCCCGGCCTCGCCGCTCGACCCCGGCACCATCACCGCTATCCAGAGCGCGGCCATTGACGCCCTGCCGACGCGTCCGGGCGCCTCCGACGCGGAGAAAGCCGGCCAGCGCGAGGGCGCATTGGCCTTCCTGGCCGCGCGCGCGCCGGCGACGGGGTGCAGGCGATGCTCGCCGTCCATATCGTCGCCTCGCACTACGCGGCCATGGAGTATTTCCGCCGCGCGGCCCGGGAGGACATGTCGCTCGACATGCACCTGCGCATAGTGGGCAAGGCGGTGGCGCTGTGCCGGATCATCGCGCGGGCGATGGACGATCTCGCGCGGCGCCAGGGCATCCCGGCGCTGCGGGCGGCGGCGCGGCCGGTGTCGATCTCTGCCGTTCGTGTGCAGTCGGCGCCTGAGGCGGCCCGGACGCCGCCGGCGCCTGAGGCGGCCCGGGTGGCAGCGCCGGTGCAGCCGCCGGTGGCGAAGAATCGGCACGAACGCCGCGCCCGTAAGCAGGCGGTGCGGCACTTTGCCACGGCAGCGCGGCGGGTGGGCCTCGGCGCGAGTGCCGTGGTTGATGCCTTGCAGGAGCGGTTGCTTGCCGAGGTTGCGGCGCGGGCGGCGGCGCCGGCTGTGGCGGTCGCGGTGTGATTGGTAGGCAACACCCTATGAACCGTGAGAGCGGCGAGGGGGGCGGGGGGTTTTGGGCGGCGGGGAGGCGGGCCGGGAACGCGCTCCGATGCTTGGGTTGGCAGGTGCGTGATCGCGTACGGTCTCGGCCCGCGTTGCGAGCCTTGTAGCGTTGCGGAGCAAGAGGGAATTTAGCGCAGATAAGGGCTTGAGGCGAGATAACCGCTTCAAGTAGCGCACGACTTGCGCTCACAGCTTCATGCCGGCGCATGCCGGCATCCACGACTTGCCTTCGTGCGGCCAGCAAAGTCGTGGATGCCGGCATGACGGAAGCGACAATCGTGCGCACGGTGAGACGAGTCGGTTATCCTGCGTCGAGCCCTAAGGGCAGGTGATGCACGCGGAACACGCAAATGGTCCAGTGGCGCACGGCCTATGAGCCACCCAGGACCATTTGCGTGTTTTGCGTGAATCATCTTCCTTATCTGCGCTGAAGTCTTTCTTTCTTGGTGCCGCCAATAGGTGGTTTCGGGGGTGGTGGGGCGGTGCGATGCGCCAATGCCCGAAGCAGCTCGCGGCCGGGAGCCGGCCCGAGGGCGACCGGTCAGAACCTGTGTGCAACGGTGCTGGTACGCTCGGGGCGCGATTGCAGGAAAGACCCCATGCCAAGTGAGACGTCCGGTGGTGCGGGGAGCAAGCTCGGCGGCAGTGCGTAAAGTGGGCGGTGTTGCGCGTCTGCGCCGCGGCGGCGCGGTCGCGCGGTACGGGAGAGGGCAAGGCCCATACAACCTGGAGAGGGCGTGCTGATGGTGGGAAAGAGGTCGTGCATGGCCGGCCTTCGCCGACCATGATGGGGGCGGGGGTGGGGGTGGACCCGGCCCGGGCCGCTCCCTGGACCGCCGCGCGCTCATCACTTGTCAACTACTTGGCCGGATACTCCGCCCGCGTGTCCCGTTCCCCCATCAAGGCCCCGGCCGCCGCCCCACCGACCGAAGCCCTGGTCGCCGAGCGGTTCAGGGTCGACCTTGCGCATCCGCTGCCAGGTGCCGGCGGTGGCCTGCCCGCCTTCGCGGTCACCGATCGGCGGGACGGCGAGGTCGGCCTGATGGCGGTTCAGGTGCGCCGCCATCTGCCGGTGCGCCCGCGAACACTGTCGACCCTCACCGAGGTCACGATCGAGGGCCTGTTGACCCCGTTTGGCCTACGGTGCCGTCTCCACATCCGGCGGCCCCACATCCGGCGGCCCCACATCCGGCGGCGCCAAATCCGGTGGCCCCGCGTCCGGGGGCGAGGAGGCGGGCTTCCTCATCTGCCGCGCCCGCCCGGACCGGCGCTGTCGGGCGCGCCGCGTCCCTGCTGGAGTCCGAGTTGCTCGCCTTTGTGCTCCGCCCCGCCGCCCACGTGCTCGACCAACTGGTCCGGTACCGCCTCACGCATCGCGGCATTTGGGTGGACAACGTGTTTCGCGTCGGTCCCGGCCATCCGGTCGTGCTCGGCTGCGCCTGGGCGACCCCGCCGGCCGCGCTGCAACCGGCGGCGGTCGAACTGCCTTATGTGTCGATCTGCCCGCCGGCAAGCCGCGGCGACGAAACCGTCGCGGATGATGTCTATGCCCTCGGCATGCTGATGCTCACCCTGGCACTGGGCCGGCCGCCCGTCGCCGGTCTGGAGGAGGCCAAGATCACCCGCCAAAAGCTCGACCACGGCAGCTATGCCACTTTGGTCGGCGAGCACCGGCTGGGCAACTTCGTGTCGACCTGCTGCGCGGCATGCCGGCCGAGGACCCCGAGCACCGGCCGCTGCCATCGCTGCTGCTCGATCCAGCCGCGGCGCGAACCCGCCGGATCGCTGCCCGCGTGCCGGCCCACGCCGGGCGTCTGATCAAGGTAGGGGATTTGCAGTGCTGGCACCCGCGCACGCTCGCCCACGCGCTGGCGACCCAGCGAGACCACGGCCTGGCGCGCTCAAGACCGGCGCGGTCGGGCAGTGGGTGCGTCGTGGCCTCGGCGACGGCCCACTGGCAGTCCGGCTGGAGGAGCGGCTGGATTTCCACGACGCCGCGCCGGACGAAGTATCGAGCGAGGCGGACACCCTGTCGTTGACGCGCGCGGTGGGGGTTCTCGATCCGCTGGCGCCGATGTGTTGGGAAGGTCTCAATCTGTGGCCCGATGCCATCGGCACCACGTTGGCCGCGCTGCAGGATCCGGCCCTGTCCGGCGGCGGGTCCGCCGGTGCGTCCGTCCTCCACCGGAGCATCACCTAGGGCGCAAGCTGGCGCGTCCACCGGTGCTGAGCAGGCCGCACGTGTCGCCAGGCTTATCGCAGTGGAGGCGCATGTGGCCTGGGCGGCCTTGCACGCAGAGCGGCCCGATACATCGCTGGTGCGGCAGGATGCGCGCCACCTGCGCGGCGTGATGCTCATGTCGGGACCGGCGGGCGGCCTCGCCCGGCTGACCTACCAGGTCAATCCGCTGCTGCCCTGCGCGAGTCCCGGGCTCGACGGGCACTGGGTCGCGAGGTTGACCGACCTATTGCCGGCGCTGGAGGCCGCCGCGCGGCGCGATCGCGCGCAGGTATCGCTGATCAGTGCGCCCGTGGCGGCCTTTGTCGCCGCTCGGGGGGATCTGGCGTTGGAGGCCGTGGTTGGGCGGCTTGGCGGGACCCCGGGCGCCGCCGATCCGCTCGCCCAGCCTCGCCTGCTGGCGCAGCTCCAGGCACGCTTCCATCCCACGCTCTTGCCGGCCCTGGGGGCATGGATTGCCGAGCGCCTGGATGCGTTGGTCGAGGTGTGGCACAGCCGGCCACGCCGTGCCGCGCTGCGGCCCCGGGTGCGCGACCTTGCGGTTTCCGGCCAGCTCGCGGCGCTGCTTAATTTGCTCGATGACCCGCAGGCCCGGCGGAGCGATGAACACGAGGTGCAGCGCGCCGCCGGCGATCTGGGGCGACTCGACGCCATGCTGGCGCGCCTCGCCGCGGGCGGACCGGCGCGCGCCGAGCGGGCGCGACGCCTGGGGCAGGAAGTCGCCGCCGGCATCGGCCTCAGCGCGCTGGCGATGCTGCTGGTGATCGCGGCGTTGGGCTGATCGCGCATGGCAAAGCCCCAATTGGCAAAGTCCCAAACGGCAAAGTCCCAAATGGCCAAGTCCCCTGGGGCAAAGTCGCGTCCTGCTGCCGCGCCGCGCGCAACCGCCGATCCCGGCCGATCGAACGCGCTGATGTGGATGCAGGGCCTGGCCTGTGGCAGCCTGGTTGCCATGCTGCCGCCAACCGCGTTGCTGCTCGGCGTGTTGCTGGGTCCGGCGCTGGTCGCACTGTATCTTGATCGTCAGTCCGGCAAGCCGATCGCGCGCAGTGTGCTGCTGTGCACCCTGGCGGCCAGTGTGAAGCCCGTGCGCAGGTTGTGGGCCGCGGGCCATGGCGCGGCAGCAAGCATTGCGCTGGCCACCGACGCAGCCGTCGTCGGCACCGCCTGGGCCGCCGCGGCGGCGGGCTGGCTGCTTGCCGAGCTGGCGCCCGTCGTCGTGCGCGTGGTTCTGGAGATGCTTAGTCGGTCACATGCGGCCCGGGTGCGCGCCGTGCGGGCCGCCTTGGCCGAGCAGTGGGGGCTCGATCCCACTAACCAGCCGCCAACCTGAAGGACTATCCAGCCGCATAACTGAACAAAAAATGGGCAGAACGGAACTGTGACCTCGTTTGGTGCTCGATTGCCCTGCGTCGGACGCATAATTCGCTTCCCCTGGCTGTCACCGACGTGTCATGCTGCGACGCAATATAAAGGTGCGGCACGGCGACGGGCTGGGGGACGGCAGACGGAAACGGACACCATCCAGTCAGGCATGCGGGAACCAGCTCGGGTCTTTCCGGCGCCGGGCGCTGACGGTTGCTGGATGGTGGAGCCGCCGCCGGCGACGGGAGCGGAGCCGGTGCTGTTCAGCGGGCCCAACGCGCAGAAGCTGGCGTTGCGATATGCGTATGAGGTGTTTGGGTCGGCGCGATTCTTTCCATTTTAGCACTGGTGTTGCCGCAGAGCGATCTGTGACGCCTGCAAACGCTGATCGACGTTCCATCAGGTCGCGCGATTCGGGTTGTCGTCGGTCGCTCCCGCGAGAGTGTCGGCAATCCGGTCTATGCGGCGATCCAGCTCTTGCTCTCCCCGGCGTAGGCAGCGCCGGGATTGCCGCTGACAGTGGTGCGCCACATCAGGCGAGTCTCCTTCGCGGCGTCGAACCACGTTGCCGTGTGTACCAGGCACCGATTGTCCCAGACCAGCACGTCGCCGCGCGTCCACTCATGCACGTAGACGAACTCGGGTCGTGTCAGGTGCGTCATCAACTCGAACAGCAGCGCCTCGGCCTCGCCGTTCGGACCGGGCGGCATGCCGACGAACGGTCCTTCAACCCAGTCCATCTGACCGAACTCGCACAGATACAACGCGCGCCGCCCGGTGACGGGATGCACGCGCACGACCGGCTGGCACTGCGGACGTTCATGCGGCTTCAGCGGGCGCGGGATTTCGCCGTCGAGCACCGCGGTGCGCGACCGTCCGGCGCCCGGCTGGACGTGCAGTCCCTGCAGCCCGTCGACCCGCGCCTTGAGCTCGGGCGGCAGCGCCGCGTAGGCCGCGGTGCCATCGGCGAACAGGGTCTGCCCCTGACCCTGCGGCACGGGAACGACCGCGAGAAACAGCGAAATGTCCGGCGGCGGGCGGCGATAGCTCTGGTCGGTGTGCCAGCCGCGGCGGTGCGGAAACTGCACTGGCAGCTTGCCGTCCGCGGTCAGCGGCGGGTCCGGCAGTTTCGGCGGCTGGCGGTTCACCGGCGGCGTGTTCGCCAGCACGAGGATCTCCGGCACCGTCGCATGCACCATGTGCGGCGGCGTCAGGGTCTGGTGATAGTTTTCCACTTCCGTGCCGAACAACCGGCTCAGCCGCGCCAACAGGCCGGGGTCATCCGCCATCGCCTGCATCCCCGGTAGCAGCAACAGCCCCCCGCTGTCGCCGAGCGCGCGCGGCAACGTTTCCGGGGCGCGCTCGGCTTCCCGGATGAACCGCAGCGCGACGGCGTCGCCACCGAGCGACAAACGGCCGCCGAAGCTGGCCGAGGACAGGGGTCTGGCAAGGTCGAAGCTGCCGCTCACGGTGCACCTGCTTTGTGGGAAGGATGACGAACCGATCCAGAGCGTAGCTGCGCGGTTGCGCGGGTCAACTCGTCGCCGCACGACGTCGCGGGAGAAGGTTGGTGCGCTTCGACTGTGCCGAACGATCGCGTCGGGAAACGGTCAAAGCATAGCTTGATAGTGTCAGAAATCAGAGCTACCGGCGCTCACGCGAACCGCAGCAACATGGCGAGCGTGCCGCCAAGCACGACGTCGATCGTTGTCAAGGCCATCTGACCAGGCCACCGGACCCAACGCCCTGTTTCGCCATTCCCGACGATCCGCCATTATAAATCACAATCCCGAAACCGACACGCCAGGGCCCAACCTATGACCGACGTCAGGAAGCTCTACATCTTTCTCTGCGGCTACGAGATCATCCGCAAGTCCGCCTGCACCCGTGGTCTCGGGGACAACTTCATCCTGGCCGTGCCGATCTGCGCCTATCTGCTCGATACCGCGCAAGGCCTTGTCATGTTCGACACTGGCCTCGACAGCGCCCGTCTGGTGGATGATGCGCACGCCCGAGCGCTGTTCAAGAACGACAGGTTCCCGGCGCCACCGATCGTGCTTCCCGAGCACGAGTTGCTGCCACAGCTTGCCGCGATCGGCGTGGCGCCGGACGACGTCAGCCAAGTGATCCTGAGCCACACGCACGTCGACCACGTCGGCTATCTGCGCCACTTCCGTCGCGCACGCGTCGTGATCCAGCGTGTGGAGCACGCGGCCGCCTTCTCGGATGACGACCGCGGACGCTTCTACTTCTCCGACCTTGCCTCCCCCGACATCGATTGGCACCTGGTCGACGGCGACTGCGAGATCATGCCTGGCCTCGACGTGGTTCTGACGGACGGGCACCGACCCGGCCATCAATCGCTGGTGGTGCGGCTGCCCGAAAGCGGAACGAAAGTGCTGACCGCCGATGTGGCCGATCTGCGGGAGAATTTCGACAAGGAGATCCTGGGCTCGGCCATTGACGACGTGGCGGCGATGGCCAGCATTCGGCGGCTGAACGCCATCGTTGCCTCGACCGGGGCGGAACTCGTACCGTTCCACGATCCGGATTTCGTGCACACCGCGCGGCTCGCGCCGCTGTTCTATGCGTAGTGAGCACTCCACCTCGGCGTCGGCGGGACGGAGTCGTTCTTTTCGCCGCCTGGTTGTTATTCCGCCGCCCATCCTAAAACGAACGATGCGCTGCGGGAAACCTCGCCTTGCTTCGCCGCAACTCTGACAAGGCGCCAGGGCCGGCCGGCGCCATCGGAAACTATCATTAGCTGCTCGACCTTGCGACCGGCGGTGCGGACCGGCGGCAGGTAGGGATCATCCTGCTCGAACGTTGCGTTAGCAGCGGGCAGCAGCTTGACCTCCCGGCCCAGCGTAACGTCGCCGCGCGCAACCCGAGCCCCACGCGGAATGATCAGTGCGCCGGGAACCGCCGTGCAGGTTTCGTGCGGTATCGGGTCATAGAGGCAGTAATCGTTCCAGGGATCGCCACAGCAGCCGGCCGCCACGCCGACAGCCTTCGGCTGCCGTCCAGCCAGCACGCGCTGAAATTCGGCATCAAGAATGATCACGCTCGCCGATCCGGTACGGCTCAGGCCATGCCGCCAGATGATCGTCCAGTCACCTTCGGTACATGGTTTTTGCCCCGCGTAGATCAGGTCATCGTCACCCGGTCCGAACACGTTGGCCGCGCGAAACCGGTCTAGCGCGGCGCGGCCCAGAAACATCCGCAGCATCGGCGAGCAGCGGTCCGCGCCGGTTTGCAGGCGTTCGAAATACCCCAACGTTTCCACATGGATCGGATCATCGAGCAAGCCCGGCGACGGATGCGGAAACGTGCTCAACAGTGTCCAGCCAACCGACTGTGGATAGAGCAGATCCAGGATGATTTTCGGCGTTGCGGTAACCCCTTGCGCACTTGCTGGTCCCGCCACGAGTACAAGCACGACAACCCCCGCAAACAGCATTCGTGCCATCTGCAATAACCGCCCATGATAACAGCCGCGTAGGCGATGCCTCACGGCATGTCGCACCGCGTTATCCGCCAGCTTTGTTCCGATCGAACAGATGGTTCGCCAGCCTCTCGATCTTGTCGCGCCACGCGAGCTTGGCCAGCCATTCGGGGGGGATCCCCGAGGCGCCGTACAGCGCGCCGGCTAGTTGTCCGGCGACCGCCCCCACACTGTCGGCATCGTCGCCCAGATTGACCGCGGTCAGCACCGCGTCGCGGAAATTGTCGGTCTGCCATACCGACCACAACGCTGCCTCCAGCGTGTGCACGACATAGCCGCTGGATTTGATCTCCTCGCGCGTCTTGGTCTTCCAGTCTCCACCCGAGATGAACAGCAGCTTCGCGGTCAGCGCCATCACCCGCTGGTGCGTCGCGGCGTCCTTGTCGGCGCCGGCCAGCGCATCCAGCAACTGGCTAACGAACAGCGCGCAGGCTTCCAGGCATTCCTGCGTCGCATGTGTCGTCCGCGATTGTTTGCGCGCCTCAAACCGGGCCTCCTCGGCGTTCCCCGCGTAGAAGATTGCCAACGGCGCGAGACGCACCAGCGACCCGTTGCCGGCGCTGGTGCCGGCTTCGCTGCCGGCGGACGGATTGCCGTCGGCGATGAAGCGCTCGATCGCGGTTCTGGTCGTGCTGCCGATGTCGAAGCAGCGGCCCGGAATGGTGTTCTCGCCGCGTTCCAGCCAACCCCGCAATCGGGTCATCAGGTCCTGCTGATCGACGGCGCCGGCGGCGAGAAGGCTGTCGGCCAGGCACAGCGCCATGGTCGTGTCGTCGGTCCATTCCCCGGGTTGCAGCTTGAACGGCCCGCCGCCGGTCATATCGGTGACTGGAGGCAAGCTGTCGCGCCGCTTGAATTCGACCGTGGTGCCGACAGCGTCGCCGACGGCTAGGCCGAGGAAGCACCCGAGCGCGCGGTCTCGCGCCTGGCTGGGGCTGAGCTTTGGCCAGACCGGCCTCGGCAACGCCGGGGCAGCCAGCCTGGCCGCGATCGGTGCGTCGCCAGTCTCCGCGCTGCCTGGTGCGCCGCTCTCGCTCAGCAACTTGGCCTCCATCTCGGCGGACATCGGCGGCAAAAGGTGCTCGTAGCGTCGCATCTTGCGCGCGAGTTCATCCGGGTCCGTAACGTCAATGGAAATCCCGCTCATGGTACAACTTCCCGAACGGTCAGGCGCCAGGTTTTAGTTTCTCCGTCGGGATCTTCCTCGAATGACGTGCTTTCCACTTTGAACCTGGCGTTTGGCGGATACAGAACCTCGCCACCGCCCTCGCCCTTTAGTTGGGATAAGGCGTCAATGTCCCGGCCACTGCCGCCATATACCGTCCAGAATATCTTTCCTTTGGCGCTCGAATTTATCGTGCCGGTCTTTCCGGTGCTCCAGAACGCCGCTACGGTCATTTCGCTACCTACATTATAGCCGGCATATATCTTCGGCCAGCCCGGCCAGCCAGGCGGTCCTTTGTCCAAGCGATTGGTTGGCTGTGTGGCGGTGTAGACCGGCAGTTTGCTCATAGCCTTCTCGAGAACCTTGATTTTTGCTCGTATCTTCGCGGGATCACCTGTTACGGCTTCACCACGATACATTTTGTTCATGTCCTCATAATCGGGCGGCTTCCACTGCGTGTAAATGCGGATCGCAACGATCTCCGCCTCACTCAAGACATCCACTCTGGCGCCGATTTTTTTGATCTGTGCAGCGGTCTCCTTCAAGCTCGTGTCGAAGTGGTCTGCGCCGATTGCGTTGACCATCATCGCTTTTTCGGCCGCCGGCTCGGCGTCGGCGACGAACTTCCTGAGTGCGGCGGCGGCCCGCGAAGCATTCTTCAGGAGCCTGTCCTCGGCTTCGAGCCACTTCGCGGGCGACTTGCCGCTCCCCGCGTTAGTAAACTCACGCTCCATGCCGTCGTAGAGCTTCAGCACGTCGGGCTTGACGGTCAGCCCCATCTCCTTGGCCCAGTCAAGATCGGCTTTCATCCCGCCGAGCGCCGCGACGATCTTCGCATTCTTTTTGATCAGGGGCTTTTCATGCCAGTCCTTGGCCACCCGCCCGCCGCTCATCACGTTGACGAACCGTGACATCGTCACACTCATCGCCTGGCGCCCTTCGATTGCAATGTTACTGCGGCTTCGGCCGGTGTTTGCATCTTCAGCGCGCCGTGGCGGCCTGCAGCGCCGCCACCATCTGTTGCAACGGCGGGCCGAGGGTGGTGCGGATCGACACCGGCGCGTCGAACGGGTTGGCGTCGCACACCTCGATCTTCTCGCTGCTGTCCAGGAAGGTCTGGAAGGCGGTGATCAGGCCGAGCGCCTTGGCGCCGAATTTTCCTACCGTCACCGCGTCGCCTCCGCCAAGCTCCATCACCGAGGCCATCAGCTTGACGCGGTGATCCTCGGTGATGGCATTCAGCCCCTTCTCCGCGATCTCGCTCAGGGCGTCGGCCAGCCCATCCATCCCGTCGTCGCCGTCCCGGGCTCGGTTGAGCAAGGCTTTCCGCAGCCCGTTGATCTGGTCGTTGACCGCGTCGTTCGCGTCCTGCCATGCCTGCCGCGCCGTCTGCCAGCCCGGCGCGGCACCGTTCGTGCCCGCGGTTCGAACCGGCGGCGTGCCGTCCACGCCGCCGCTCGGCGCGGATGCCGACAACGTCACGCCGAGCACGCGTTGCACCCAATTCGCCTGGTCCGCCAGCTTGCCGCTCACTGCGTTCTCCCCGGATACTCCGGGCTCCGCTCGCCCTCGATGGGCGACCAAAACTGCCGCAGTGGCGGGTACCAGACCATGTTCGAGCGTTTCCGGCAACCTTTACGCGAGCGTTCTGCCCGCCGGAGGACAGCATGGAACTCTCACGGAACGAAAGAACATTCAGTGTTTTCAACCAATTATATAAATCGTCCGCGTTACGGTGCACTGCAATAAGGCGCCATTTCAAACACTTCACGTGATCGTAGGATTGATGCGGCTCCGACGCTTTCACCGGTTGTTCCCGATATGGAACCGGTGCCGAGGCGCTATCCACCGCGGACTTGCACGTGGCCGTGGTATACATTATGCAGAATACATGGAAGCGCGGATCACCTACCAAGACCACACGCTAGGCACCGGCCCCGCTGCCCAGCCGCGCCTGCGGATCGAGCCGCTGGAGGTCAGCATCGGCCTGCGCCGCCAGGCCTGCGAGGCCATCAAGCGCGCCATCACCGACATGGACATCTACGGCCATCCCGGCGAGATCCGGCTCGACGAGCGCCAGCTCTCACAGGAACTGGGCGTCAGCCGCACGCCGATCCGCGAGGCCCTGTCCGTGCTCGAGCAGGAGGGCTTCGTCCGATCCGTGCCACGCCGCGGCATCCAGGTGGTGCGCAAATCCAAGCGCGAGGTGATCGAAATGATCACCGTCTGGGCGGCGATCGAGAGCATGGCTGCCCGGCTTGCCGCCGCACGAGTGACGGACGCTGACCTGATCGGCCTGCGCGCGCTGGTCGACGCGTTCAAGGACGATCCGTCGGCGCAACTGACGGAATACTCCCGCGCCAACATGGCATTCCACAAGGCGATCATCCGCCTCGGCGGCATCGAGCTGATGACCAGCCTGACTGAGACGCTCTTCATCCACATGCGCGCCGTCCGTGCGGTGACAATGACGCAGGACAACCGCGCGAAACACTCGATCGCCGATCACCGCGCGATCATCGCCGCGCTTGCCGCGCGCGACGCCGACCGGGCCGAGCGCCTGGTGCGCGAGCACACCATGGGCCTCGCCGCGCATGTCGAAAAATACGGCGATTTTCTCGATATGACGGCGCAACCATTAAACGAAGAACGCCGCCGGCGCACCGCCTGATCGGCACCGGCAAGGGAAGGAGAAAAGACCATGTCCACCACAATGGAAAAACCCGCCACGCTGCGCGGCGACCATCGAGCGGCACGGAGGGGTTGATGTCCGCAGCACTTGAGCAGAATGTCGGCTCCACCGAAGCCGAACTGACCGACGGATTCCACCTGGTCATCGATGCGCTGAAGTTGAACGGTATCAAAACGATATATGGCGTCCCAGGCATCCCGATCACCGATCTGGGCCGTCTGGCGCAGGCCGCCGGGATGCGGGTGATCTCGTTCCGGCACGAGCAGAACGCCGGCAATGCGGCGGCAATCGCCGGGTTCCTGACAAAGTCGCCGGGGGTGTGCCTCACCGTCTCGGCGCCGGGCTTCCTGAACGGCTTGATCGCGCTCGCCAATGCGACGACGAACTGTTTTCCGATGATCCTGATCAGCGGCTCGTCCGAACGCGAGGTCGTCGACCTGCAGCAGGGCGACTACGAGGAGATGGACCAGCTCGCCGTCGCCAAGCCGCTGTGCAAGGCGGCGTTCCGCGTGCTGCATGCTGCCGATATCGGCATCGGCGTCGCGCGCGCCATCCGTGCCGCGGTGTCGGGCCGGCCGGGCGGCGTGTATCTCGACCTACCAGCAAAACTCTTCGGCCAGGTGATGCAGGCCGAGGCCGGCCGCCACTCGCTGGTCAAGGTGATCGATCCGGCACCGGCACAGATCCCAGCGCCCTCCGCCGTCGAACGTGCGCTCGACGTGCTGCGCGGCGCCAAATGTCCGTTGATCATCCTCGGCAAGGGGGCCGCCTATGCGCAGGCCGACAACGACATCCGTGCATTCGTCGAGAAGAGCGGCATTCCGTACATTCCGATGAGCATGGCCAAGGGCCTGCTGCCCGACACGCATCCGCAATCCGCCGCCGCCGCGCGCTCGACCGTGCTGGCCGACAGCGACGTCGTGCTGATGATTGGCGCGCGGCTCAACTGGCTGCTCAGTCACGGCAAAGGCAAGCAGTGGGGGCCGCCGGGCTCGAAGAAGTTCATCCAGATCGACATCGAGCCGCGCGAGATGGACAGCAATGTCGAGATCGCTGCACCTGTCGTGGGCGATATCGGCTCGTGCATGGCCGCGCTGTTGCGCGGCATGGGTGACGACTGGAAGCAGCCGCCAGCGGAATGGACGACGGCGATCCAGCAAAAAAAAGAAACCAATATCGCCAGGATGGCGTCCAGACTGGGAAAAAACTCGATCCCGATGGACTACCATTCCGCGCTGCGCGTGCTGCGCGACGTCATCAAGGAACGGCCGGACGCGATCCTGGTGAACGAGGGTGCGAATACACTCGACCAGGCCCGCGGCGTGATCGATATGTATCAACCTCGAAAACGCCTGGATGTCGGCACCTGGGGCGTCATGGGCATCGGCATGGGCTTCGCCATCGCCGCGGCGATCGAGACGGGAAAGCCGGTGCTCGCCATCGAGGGCGACAGCGCGTTCGGCTTCTCCGGCATGGAGGTGGAGACGATCTGCCGCTACCACCTGCCGGTATGCGTCGTCGTGTTCAACAACGACGGGATCTATCGCGGCGATGGTGTCAATCCGAGCGGCGGCGCCGATGCAGCCACGACCGCGTTCGTCAAGGGCGCCCGCTACGACAGGATGATCGAGGGATTCGGTGGCGTCGGCGTCAATGCGACAACGCCGGATGAACTGAAACGCGCCGTCGATGCGGCCATCGCGTCCGGCAAGCCGACGCTGATCAACGCGGTGATCGATCCG
>DASRQX010000437.1:0-20651 GCA_035696165.1 Acetobacteraceae bacterium
GATGAACGGCGCCGAGTTGGCGCGGCTCGCCCGGGGCGTGCGATCGCGGCTGACCATCCTGTTCATGTCGGGCTACACCGACCCCGAGGAGATCACCGGCGCGCTGCGACGGTATCGGCTGGTGCGCAAACCCTTCCTGCCTTCCCAGTTGGCAGCCCAGATCGAGGCAGCGCTCGCCGAAAACCGGGCAACGGTCCCCGGTTAATACCAACAGCCCCAAACATTGACGCACGGGCCGCTCCCCTCGTCATGCCGGCGAGGGCCGGTATCCACGACTTTTTTTGCTGCAACGAAGGCAAGTCGTGGATACCGGCCGGAGCCGACCCTCGGGCGCCTGACCCGGGGGCTGGCACGACGGGGGGAGCACCGAAGAGCCGATCATTCGGGCGCTTGGTATGACAGCACCGCAATGTCCACCGCGTCCACCGTTGGGCGGAAAAGCGAAGCGCCTTCCGCCACTGCCCGCTCATCGCCCTTCCGCTGCTTACCTCCACCGCATAACCCCATTTCGAATCGAAACCGCGACGTTCGCCCGTCCCCCGCGACAGAGCAGGCGCGCCCGCCGGCGCCGCCATGATTACGCGGCCGAATTCGCCCCACCCGCCGCGATAGAACGGCCAGCGACCGCGTTCCGTGTCTACCGAGAAACGACCACGCCCCGACCGCGGTTCACAACATATAACGGCCTCCCAGCGCAACTGCCGCATCGCGCGAAACCGCGCATGGTGAGGAACAGATGCCCGCTAAAATTACGGATTCGCATCAATTCATCGGCACGTGTGCGACCGACAGCGGCGCGTTGACGAATTGGTCGGGGTCGCATTCCGACGTCGCGTTTTACGCGGCCGGCAACACCGGTTCCCAGGTGCCCGTCTCGGCCTTCGATCTGGGCGACAGCATCGCAGCGGTGCCGACCGACGTGTTGAACACCGGGTCGGCCCTCGGCTCCGACGAACTCGACCTTACATCGAAGTTCGCCAGCATGACGGCCAGTGCGACATCCCTGTACAGCACGACCAATGCCGCCGTGTTCAACTGGAACGGCAATCCGGCCACGCCCGGCAACGGCGTCAACAACTTCTCGCTCAACACCACGACCGGGACCCTGATCGACAGCCTGAATCCGAGCGATTGGGGCCTGATCAAGAACTACGAGCTGTCGCTCAACACCGCGAACACACCGGGGATCAGTACCGTCCTCATGTCGAATTTCCAGGACACCAACGTCCAGATCATCGGTGCCGGCGCCATGGTGGCGGCGTACCAGGCCCAGCGCGGCGACTTCAATATGTCGCAGGCCACGGGCAACAGCGGTCATGTCCTGTTCTACCTGGCGCCCGTGGCCCCGGTCGGCACCACCAGCGAGTCGACGTTTACCTACCTGGCCAGCCACGACGGCGATCAGTTGCACATCAGACCGGGGACGGCCAAGCTGCGCGACCACGGTCTACAACGGCACGCCTTTGCTCACCGATGGCTCCACGTCGTTGCTGAACTTCTACGACAAACTCGGCGGCAACACGATCGTGCTGCAGGATGCGATATCGTCCAATCTGTTTCTGAATGGCGGCGAGGCCACCCTGACGTTCATCAACTCCGCGACGGTCGCCGGGTGGGGCGCGGCAACGGCCACGCAAGGCGGCGACTTCGTGCAGCTCGATCCAACCGGCAGCGGCGGCGCGAAGATCGCGGACCCGGACGCCAGCGGCGTGACGCTGATCGCCAATGTCATCCTCGGCCGCGACCACCTGGACATCGCGCTGCTGGCCGGCTCCGGCAACCGCAAGGTCAGCGACCTGTTCCTCGGCGGCAACGCCGCGCTGGCCCAGGACAATGCCATGGCGATCACCGATCCGACCGGCGAGCGCGGCGTGGTGGTCACCGGAGTGTTCGCCACGACGGCGGCGGCGCACATCAGCACCGCAATCGAGGGCGGCCAGCCCCACCTGCTCTTTTCATAAGGCACCACGCTGGCGCAAGGCACCACGCCGGCGCATCAGGCTGCCGCTGCGCGCGCCGGAGCGGACCTTTTTTGCGGACCCGGCGCCACGAGCAGTTGGCGCAATCGACCCGACGCCGGGCCGGCCAACCGAGGCGCCCCACCCAGGCATCAGGACAAGCCCGTGGCGAGAGAGGCTCTCCCCCTCGCCTTGAGGGCTGGGCCGCGAAGCGGACCAAGGTTGGGGGGAGGGGTCGAAACCCCGCGCATTTTGCCTCGGTCCGCCTTTATCCTGATGCCCATGGGGACCCCACGGCATCCCATCGGCCCCGCTCCGATCAACAGCGTGCTTTCGCTCTTCCGTCCCGGCCCCAGCCTCCCCACACTACGGCCATGTCCCGCCGAGTCCTCGAGATCACACCCGAACTGGTCCTGCGTGCCTATCGCCATGGGTTGTTCCCGATGGCCGAGACCCGGCATGGCGGCCGGCTCTTCTGGCTGGACCCCGAGCGCCGCGGCGTGTTGCCGCTGGATCGCTTCCACCTGCCGAGACGCCTGTTGCGCACGGTCCTGTCGGACGCCTTCGAGGTCGATGCCGACCTCGACTTCCCTGCCACGATCGCCGGTTGCGCCGCTGCGCAACCCGGGCGAGTGGACACCTGGATCAGCCCGCAGATCGAGCACCTGTTCACCGAATTGCACCGCATGGGTTACGCGCACTCGGTGGAGTGCCGGCGCGACGGGGAGTTGGTCGGCGGACTCTACGGCGTGGCAATCGGCGGCGTGTTCTTCGGCGAGAGCATGTTCAGCTTTGCCCGCGACGCCTCCAAGACGGCGCTCGTCCACCTTGTGGCGCGCCTGCGGCTCGGCGGATTCCACCTGCTGGATACCCAGTTCGTCACCGAGCACTTGTCGCAGTTCGGCGCCGAGGAAATACCGCGGCAAGCCTATCGCGAACGTCTGGTCGCAGGGCTGGAGGCACCGGCGCGCTGGCTGCCGACGCCGCCGCCACAGGCGCTGGAAGCCGAGTTTCGCGCGCTGGCCGGCCAGTTGCGCGCATGATGGTGCACGCATGACGGCCCCCACGTGATGGCGCCCGCCTAATGGGCTGGCGGATCGCTGTCGCCGCGTTCGCGGTGTTGCTGTGCGGCGCCGCGCCGGACGACCATCCGGTGCTGCGCCCGGTCCATGATGTCGATGTGATCTACGTCCTGAGCGTACCCCGCCCGGACGCAGCTGGCCCGAACGCAGGTGGCCGGGACGCAACTGGCCCGGACGCAGGGGGTCCGGTCGCGAGCAGCCAGGACACCGGCGGTGGGGCCACCCTGCACGAGCGGCTGCGGTGGAATGCCGCGGCGCAGACGTTGCGCGTCGATCCGCCGACTGCCGGCCTGTTTGTAATTATCGACCTTGCCGCGAGACGCATGAGCACGGTTCGAACGGCGGACAAGACGGTGATCGAGATGGCGGCGCCAGACAATGTGACGGGAATGCCGGACGCCGCCGCCGCCGACGCCGTGCGCCGCGGCGAAGACACCGTCGCCGGCCTGGCCTGCACAGAGTGGGACATGACCGACGCGGCGGGCGAGGCGGCGCGGCTCTGCCTGACCGCCGACGGCGTGCTGTTGCGTGCCCGCTCCGGCGGGCGGACGCTGCTGAGCGCCGAGACGGTGCAGTACGGTCCGCTGAACGCGGACCTGTTCCGGGTGCCCACCGGCTACACGCGCCGATGGCTGGGTCCTCAGCCGGCGAGACCTCAGCCGGCCGGACCTCAAACGCCGAGCCCTCAATAATGCGGCCGCCATGGCGTGACCGGCACGGGCGATTGATCCCGATCAAGGCCGCCGTGCTGCCGGCGCTGTTCGTGCCCGGCGCGGTGCTGGCGTTCTGGTGGGCGACCGGCACACTCGGCAGCAGGCCGGTGATCGAACTGATCCACGGCACCGGCTTGTGGATGGTGCGGCTGATGATGATCTCGCTGGCGGTCACGCCGGCCCGCGCGGTGTTCGACTGGCCGAAGCTGCTGCTGGTGCGCCGCATGATAGGCGTCGCCGCGCTGGCCTATGGCTTGGCGCATTTCAGCCTCTACATCGTGGACCAGAACTTCCGCCTGCCCACGGTCGTCTCGGAGATCGTGCATCGCTTCTACCTGACGATCGGCTTCATCGCGCTGGTTGGCCTGTCGGTGCTGGGCGCGACCTCCACCGACGCGGCAGTGCGCCGGCTCGGGAAGCGCTGGAAATGGCTGCATCGGACGCTGTACGGGATCGCCGTGCTAGGGCTGCTGCACTACTGCATCCAATCCAAGGCGATCGTCAGCGAGGCGGTGATGTTCACCGGCTTCTACGTCTGGCTGATGGCATGGCGCGCGGTGCCCGCGGCCTGGCAGCGCAAACTGGTCACGCTGGTCGCATTGGGGCTGGTCGCGGCGGTCGCCACCGCCTGGATCGAGTTCGGCTGGTACGCGGTGACCACCGGCATCAATCCGTGGCGGGTCCTGGCGGCGAACGAGACCGTGCGATTTGGCCTGCGCCCAGCCCATTGGGTCGCGGTAGTTGGCCTGGGCCTGGTACTGCTTGCCGCGGCGATGCGGCTGTGGCGCAGCGCGACGATGCGTCTGGCCGCTGCGCGATGATGGCGCGATTGGATCGGGTGTAGAAGCCACGCTCCGGGAGCTTGGTGCTCCGGGAGCTTGGTCCACGGGCAATGCAACCCGCCCCTGAGCGTCCGTCTCGAAACGCCAAGCAAACGAGGCACCCCGGCGCATGATTGTCGAGCAATTGGTCCACCTGGGCCGAGGTTTTCCGCGCCCGTGGTCCGCGGCCGTCTGTCGTCAGCAAGCAAACAAGGATCTCACCACGAAGCAGCAGGGAGAACTACGAAGGACCACGAAGGAGGCAGGAATAGCGCTTCGGGCGGTATTTGATCGGGCGTCCGCGCGAAGCGCCGGAATCCTTGCTCCTTCGTGGCTCTTCGTGGTTCTTCCTGCTTCTTCGTGGTAGAAACCTTGCTTGCTTGCGATGGATCGCATTCAGGCCCAATCGGTCATACCAGCCGTCGAAAAGATTGACCCATCGACTGCTCCATCCGTCATGGCCGGCCTGCGCCGGCCATGACGAGAAGAGTCGTTCTTTTCGGCGTCTAGTATTATACATTCGCAGCGCCATTGCGATAAAGGCCCCGACCGCCCGCACCCGCCATGCGGCCTGCCCCTATTCCGCCGGCGCGGCAACCCCGACGGCCTCGGTCGAACGCCGGCGCATCGCCAGCACCGCAACCGCCGCTAACACGCAGGCCACCCCGGCGGCGGCAAACGCCGGCAGATAGCTCGCCAACGCATCACGTGACACGCCGGCACCCAACGCGGCGACCGCGGCGCCCATCTGGTGGGCGGTAAAGATCCAGCCGAACACCAGCGGGGCTTGCTCTCGCCCGAACGCCTGCGCCGTCAGCTTGACAGTGGGCGGCACGGTGGCGATCCAATCCAGCCCGTAGAACACCGCGAACAAACTCAGCCCGTAGAACGAGAAAGACGAATACGGCAGCGCCAGCAGGCTGAGCCCGCGCAGGCCATAATACCAGAACAGCAGCCAGCGGTTGTCGAACCGGTCCGACAACCACCCTGACCCGATCGTGCCGACGAAATCACAGGCGCCCATCATCGCCAGCACGCCGGATGCGGCCACTGCGTCCATGCCGAAATCATGGCACAGCGGAATGAAATGGTTCTGCACCAGCCCATTGGTGGACAGGCCGCAGACGAAAAACGAACCGAACAGGATCCAGAATGTGCGATTGCCGCCGGCCCGGGTCAGCGCCGCGAAGCTCAGCTTCAGCGCGTTGCCGCCAGCCCGGCGCAGCGGAGGCGGAACGATAGCGATCTCGCCATACGACGCCAGTGCAAGCTCGCCCGGATGATCGCGCACCACCAGCACCACCAGCGTCAGGCAAACCAAGCACAGCGCGGCAGCCGGCACCATCGCTAGGCGCCAGCCCATGTGGATCGACAACCACGCCGCCACCGGCAAGAACAGCAATTGGCCAGTCGCGCTGCTGGCGCTGAGCAAACCCACGACCAGTCCGCGCCGCGTGGTGAACCAGCGATTGGCGACCGTCGCGCCGAGCACATTGGCGGTCACGCCGGTCGACAGCCCAAGCATGACGCCCCAGGTGAGCCAGAGCTGCCACAGCGCCGTCATCTGGGTGGCCAGCGCCAGCCCGAACACGATCATGCCGAGCGCCGAGCCGACCACCGCGCGCATGCCGTAGCGCTGCATCAGGGCCGCGGCAAACGGCGCCACCAGCCCGAACAGCAGAAGCCGCAGTGCCAGCGCGCCCGAGATCGCCCCGAGGTCCCAGCCGAATTCGTTCTTCAACGGCAACAGCAGCACGCCGGGCATGCCCATCGCGGCCGACGTCGCCAGCATGGTCACGAACGCGACGGAGACAACCGCCCATCCGTAATGAATGCCGCGGCGCGCCAGGGCGGGCGCCAACACACCAGAGAGCATGGTCGGGATTCCTTATGCGCCGGATGCGCCGGCGCGTTTGCCCAGCGCGCGTTTGGCGAGGGCGGCGGCACCCTGCAAGACGGCGGCGGAGCGCTCGGGGTCGCCGACCAGCGTGCGCGCCAGGGTCAGTCCACCACTCATTGCCGCCAACGCCGCCAGCGCGGCCTCGACATGCATGGCCGGTGCGGCATCGGGCCGACGTTCCGCGATCAATTCGGCCAGCACGGCAACGAGTGAATTGACCCCGGTTGCCATGGCGGAACGCAACTGTGGGTCGCGGCTGGCCTCGGGGCCCAGCGCCGCGAGCATGCAACTGGAGTCTGGCTGATCGCGCCTCGCCGGGGTCAGGTAAGCATCGATCAGCGCGGCGATCGGGTCCGCACCGGCGCGCCTGGCCGTGGCCGCGCGCTGACGCCAGGTTTCCGCGGCGTGTTCCAGGGATTCGCGGCAGGCATCGGCCGCCAGTGCGGACTTGCTGGGAAAGTGGCCATAGAAGGCGCCATGGGTCAGACCGGCCGCGCCGGTGATGTCGGCGACCGCGACGCCATCGATGCCGTGTCGGCGGAACAACCTGCCGGCCTGGGTCAGAATGGCCGCGCGGTGCGCCGCCATGGTTTCGCGGTTCACTCTCATGTTTTTCATGATAGTGATCATGTTTAGGGAATGCAACCCCAAAACACCGCCGCCCCAACACCACCACATCGAGCAGTCAGGGGTCCAACGCAAGCCGCACCATGCCATTGGCGACCGCCGTCCCCGGCTATTGGACCTATCCCCGAACGACGCCCGGCTTTAACGCATCGTCATGAATCGCCCCGCGCGAGCCACCTGGACGCTGCTGGTCGCGTCGGCGGTCCTGATGATCACGATGGGCTCGCGCCAGACCATCGGCCTGTTCATCGCGCCGCTGAACGCGGCGACCGGCCTGGGCATCGTCGCGATCAGCCTGGCCGCGGCCATCGGCCAGTTCACCTGGGGGTTGGCGCAGCCGATATTCGGCGCGCTGGCGGATCGGTTCGGCCCCGGGCGGGTGTTGGTGGTCGGCGGGCTGATGCTGGCCGCCGGCATCGCGCTAACCCCGTTCGTCCATACCGAGCTCGAGCTGATCCTGGTGCTGGGGGTGCTGACCGCCGCCGGCGCCGGCGCCGGCAGCTTCTCCATCCTGATCGGCGCCGTGCTGCAACGACTTCCCGCAGAACGACGTTCGTTCGGCGCCGGACTGATCAACGCCGGCGGTTCGTTCGGCCAGTTCGTCTTCGCCCCGCTCCTGCAGGTGCTGATCATCGGCTTCGGCTGGGTCACCGCGCTGCTGACGATGGCGGCGTTCTGCCTGGCAACGATACCGCTGGCCTGGCCGTTGCGCGGTCGCGGCGAGGCGCGGACCGCCGCCGCCCAGGGCCAGGCGCTGACCCTGGCTGACCAGCTCCGCGTGGCCGCGCGCAACACCAGTTATTGGTGCCTGCATCTCGGCTTTTTCACGTGCGGGTTCCATGTGGCGTTCCTGGTAACGCACCTGCCGGGCCAGGTGCAATTGTGCGGGCTCAACCCGCTGGTCTCGGCCAATTCGCTCGCGCTGATAGGGTTGTCCAATGTCGTGGGCAGCCTGACCGTCGGCTGGCTCGGCGGGCGGCGGCGGATGAAACTGCTGCTGTTTGGCGTGTATTTCACCCGTGCCATCGCGGTGCTGGTGTTCATGGCGGCGCCGAAAACACCGCTGACGTTCTATGTGTTTGCGATTGTGCTGGGCCTGACCTGGCTTTCCACGGTGCCCCCGACCGCCGGGTTGGTCGGAAAACTGTTCGGCGTGCGCTACCTGGCGACGCTCTTCGGACTGACGCTGCTGTCGCACCAGATCGGCGGGTTCTTCGGCGCCTGGCTGGGCGGAATCGCGGTGGCGCGGTTCGGCGACTACAACTGGATGTGGTACGCGGATGCCGGGCTGGCGCTGTTCGCCGCACTGATCAATCTGCCGATCCGCGAGGCGCGGGTGCTGCGCGCGGTGCCGGCGTGAATGGCGCGGCACGCGCTGCCGCATCTTCGCTACCGCCACGATCACGTCATCCGGCGCCTGACGGCTCCGGATCGACGCCCGGATCGAGGCTGGTCAGGGCGGCTTCGGCGGCGATCGCCAGGTCCGGCAGGTCGCGAATGACGAGCTCCCAAATCTGCGCCCGGTCGACCTGGTCATACGCATGGCGCAGCACGTTGCCGAATGCCCGCACCGCATGCCACGCCGATCCTGGTGCCAGTTCGTCCGCCTGCACCCCCAGCGTCGTCGCGGCCTCGCTTCCCCGCTCCAGACATCGCCCCACCGCGTCGCGCGTCCGTCTGTCACTCTCGAACGCCGCCCTGTCGATGCCTTGGACATAGCTCTGCACTAGCCGGATATTGTCGAGGATATCCAGGAACCGGATCGCGGGGCGGCTAGAAGGCACGCACGCCTTCCCGCTCGATGACCTGCTTCAGGCGTTGATCCCGAGGCGGTTCCTCCACCAAATCGACCTCGCATCCCAGCAGCGCAACAAGATGTTCCCGCAGGTTCTCGATCTGACCAAAATAATCAAACCCGCCGGCTGAAAATGTAGCTCCTGGCCGGATCGCCAGATCCACGTCCGATCGCGCTCCCGCCTCGCCACGTGCGACGGAGCCAAACAGCGTGATCGCCTCGATCCCCCGCGCACGCAACTCCGCCTCGTGCGCGCGCAGCGTCGTCAGCAACCTCATCCGCGATGGCGGGCGTGGTGCCATGGCATCAAGCCTATCCCGAATTTCGCCGACTGTCGTGGGTCCCGGTTGGGTCCTTCCAGATATGCGCGGGTCGCAATCACGGTTCTGAACCGCCGCCGATTTCGTCCGCTGCCGTATCAGCAGACGTTCGTGAAGCCGCTCGAACAGCGCGCGCGGCAGCATGCCGTAATCCTATCGCCGCGGTGATCCGGGGATCGGACGCAGATCGTACCCAGGCCAGGTGAACCGGTTGAGTTCGTCCCACCGCAGCCACTGCGGGTGATCGTCCAGGCCAAGCGCCCCACGTACGCTGGCGGATATCTCGATCGAGTCTTGTCGATTCACCGGCGGTTCGTGGGTGATCGGCGCAACAATGACGCGGACCTCACCACTCTCCTGACGGGTTGCCACGACAATCGCAGCCGGGCGGTCCTTGGTCGCCTCGTCCTTGCCTGCCGCTTTTTCGTGGCTCCAGGGGAAGTTGTAGCGAATGACCCATCCGACGCGAGGGGCGGGCAGGCTCACCGAGGTTCAGCGCCGTACTCAGCCGCTTCAAGATCGGTGATCACCTCGTCGGGTAGTTGCCCGACCACCAGAACCTCACGCTCGCGGCGTTTCAGGCGGCGGTAATGCTGCAACTCCTTGGCGGAGAGGTAACCCCCGATGACATGGCCATGGCTTCTCACTTCGATAACATCGACCATGTTCGCCTCGTGCTGATAGCGGCCGAACGCCCGCGCGAACTTGGTCGCATCGACAACCATCGTTTCCGATTCCGCCATGAGTGACATCCTTCACCGAACGCGTAATTTACGCAATTTGCGAGTAAATGTCGACAGGTGACCCCCGCCCATTGCACAGCGACATTGACTCGACGGGCAGCTTTGACTTGACGGCCGGCACGCCGAGGGCGCCGACTGTCAGCAACGACCGCCAAGCGGGAGGCCACCATGGCGTCAGCGAACACGGAACGTCTTCTTGAATCACTCCCACAGTCGATGCGAAACGCACGCACATGGCCGGAGCAAGGCCCCTCGCGCGTCCCCAACTGGGTCTACACCGACCCCGACATCTTCGCCCGCGAGACCGAGCGCATTTTCGGCGCGAACGACTGGCTTTACGTCTGCCTTGAGGCGGAAATCCCCAACCCAGGCGACTTCCAGCGAAGCCAGCTCGGCCCGCGCGAGGTCGTCGCCGTCCGCGGGCGCGACGGCGAAATCAACGTCCTGCTCAACAGTTGCGCCCATCGCGGCATGCAGTTCTGCACAGCCAATCATGGCTCCGCGAAAGAATTCACCTGCCCCTATCATCAATGGACATACGACCTTGCGGGCAATCTGCTCGGCCTGCCGTTTCGCCGCGGCTATCGCGCGCAAGGCGGCATGCCCGCCGATTTCCAAACCGAGGCGCACGGGTTGCAACGCCTCGCGGTGACCTGCCGCCACGGTGTCGTCTTCGCCAGCTTCGGCGCGCCCAGCGAATCGCTGGAAACCTACCTCGGCCCCGGCATGTTGGGCTGGTTCGATCGGGTGTTCGACGGCCGCGAACTCGTCGTGCTCGGCCATATGCGGCAGCGCATCCCCAGCAACTGGAAGCTGATGTTCGAGAACATTAAGGACCCGTATCACGCCAGCCTGCTGCATGTGTTTCTTGTCACCTTCGGGCTGTTCCGTCTCGACCAGCAATCCTCGGTCGAAATGGATGATACCGGCCGCCACGCCGTGCTGGTCAGCCGCCGCGGCGCGCAGCATGCGAACGACGCGACTTCGCAGATGCGCGCGTTCAAGCAGGACTTCGCGTTGCGCGATCCGCGACTGCTCGACCCGGTGCGCGAGTTCCCCGGCGACGCCACCGTGGTCATGCAGACGCTGTGGCCCAATTTGATCGTGCAGCAGCAATCCAACACGCTGGCGATGCGCCAGATCGTTCCCCTGGACGCACGCAGCTTCGACCTGGCATGGACCTTCTTCGGATACGCCGACGACACGCCGCAGATGCGGCAGCGGCGGCTGCGCCAGGCCAATCTGATGGGCCCCGCCGGTCTCGTTTCGCTCGACGACAGCGAGGCGATGCTGCTGACCCAATCCGGGCTCGACGGCAACGACGACCGGTTGGGCGTCGTCGAGATGGGCGGCCGCGGCGTGGAAAATACGCCGCACATGGTAACGGAAACCGCGATTCGAGGGTTCTATCAGCACTACCGCGCTGTCATGGAGCTATGATCCGCAATGATCGCCGCCGCACCGGGCGTGAATGCCGCACTGGACCTGCGCGCCCGCCTCGCCGACCTTTATTGCGCATACGATGACGCCCTGAACGACGGCGACCTCGAGCGCTGGCCGACGATGTTCACCGAAGTCTGTGTCTACAAGGTCCTGCCGCGCGAAAATCACGAACGCGGCATGCCGATCGCGGTAATCTACTGCGAGAGCCGGGCCATGCTGGAAGATCGCGTGGTCGCGCTGCGCGAGACCTCGGTCTACGCCCCCAGGATAATCAGCCGGATCACCAGCGGCATCTGCCTGCGCGCGGCAGCCGAGGACGGCCTGCGCCTGACGGCAAACTTCGCGCTGTTCCAGACCATGCCCAACCAGCCAAGCGAACTGTTCCTGTGCGGCCGCACCCACGACAGGGTCGTCGATGACGCGGGCGCACTGCGCTTCGCAGAGCGGCTCTGCATCTACGACTCAACGATCATTCCAACATCGTTAGTGTATCCGATCTAACGCGAACTGCGCTGCACCCCTCGTCGCGCATCAGCCCGCCCCATCCCATCCACGCCATTGGCGCCGGCCCACCGCGTCTTGCATGATGTCAGCCAGCAACACCGCGGTGACGCGACCCGCAGGAGACCCACAAGATGCCGCGCCAAATGCACCTGATCGCGTATTTGAAAACCGGCCCCACCGCCATGCACACCGGCGCCTGGCGGCATCCGCATTCGGACCTGCACGACATCTTCAGCCCCGATCGCTACGCCCATATCGCGCGCGTGCTGGAGGCCGCGCGGTTCGACGGTTGCTTCTATGCCGACACGCAGGGCATCCCCGATCTCTACAGGGGCAACTTCCGGACCTATCTCCAGCACGGCGGCCAGATCTCCTACCTGGATCCGCTGACGATCCTGCCGATCATGGCCGCGGCCACGCAACATCTCGGGCTTGGCGCCACCCTCTCAACAACGTTCCACCATCCGTACCATCTGGCCCGCACGCTGGCCTCGCTCGACATGCTGTCCGGCGGCCGCGCCTGCTGGAACATCGTCACGTCAAGCACCGATTTCGAGGCGCGCAACTTCGGCATGACCGAACTGCCCGACAAGGAACTGCGCTACGACCACGGCGACAAGGTCGTAGAGGCGTGCTGCGCACTGTGGAATTGCTGGGACGAAGACGCGTTGGTGATGGACCAGGCGCGCGGCCTGTTCATCGACCCCGACAAGGTGCGCTACGCTAACTACCAGGGCGAGCACGTCAGGACCCGAGGCCCGCTATCGATCCCACGCAGCCGGCAGGGCCGCCCGGTGCTGATGCAGGCGGGGTCCTCACCGCGCGGGCGGGAATTCGCCGCACGGTGGGCAGAGGCGATCTTCTGCTCGCCCGCCGACAAGACCACCGCCGTCACGCTCTACAACGACATCAAATCCCGCATGGCGAAGCACGGCCGTGCGCCGGAAGACTGCGTCGTGCTGCCCTGGATGACCGTTGTGCTCGGCGAAACGGAGTCGATCGCCCGCGAGCGGCTCGACCACCTCAACTCGCTAAGCAGTCCCGAGCTCGAAATGGCAACCAACTCGGCAATGATAGGCGCGGACCTCAGCCAGGTGCACGACCCGGGCGACATCGCGGCAGCCAAGAAGGCGCAAGGGCACCAAGGCCTGGAAGACCGGCTGCGCCACATCATGAAAACCGAAGGCATCAGCTTCGAGGAAGCGAAACGACGCGGCAAGACCCCGCTGATCGGCACGCCGGCAATGATCGCCGACCACATGCAGGACCTGTTCGAGTCCGGCGGCTGCGACGGCTTTGTCATTTCGCCCACGATCTTCCCCGGCATGTTCGAGGATTTCGGCCGGATGGTAATCCCGGAACTCCAACGCCGAGGCCTATTCCGCAAAGAATACGCCGGCCGCACCATGCGGGAGAACCTACGGGCCTAAACACACAGCGCGACCGGAACCGACACGGCAGCTCTACACCTCTCCCGCGCTGGCAGGAGAGGTCGAGGCGCAAAGCGCCGAGGGTGAGGGTGGCGCGCGCACCACCCTCACCCACATCGAAAGTGCTCCGCGACCTCGGTCCGCTCGTCGCGGCCCAAGCCCGCGAAGCGCTGGACAGGTATACACGCATTACGCAACAAACCCCAACTACTCCGGCAGCTTCAGCGCCGTCTGTTCCACATACGGCCGCATCAGAGCGTCCGCCTGCTTCTGTGCCGCATCCATCGCCACGTCCGGCGTCAGCTTGCCCGACAGCACGGCCTGCACACCGTCCTCCAGCGCCTTGCGCACGCCCACCGTGTTATAGGTTGCGAACCACCCGCGCGCATACTGCAACTGATCCAGCGCGACCTTGGCGTCCGGATGCGCCGCCAGATAGTCCTTCATGCCCGGCAGGTCATACGCCGCAATCCGCGGCGCGAAATAGCCGGTGAAGCGGCTCCACCCACCGGCGACCTCCGGACTGACCAGCCACTTGATCAGCGTCCAGGCCGCAGCCTGCCGTTGCGGCAGGTTGCCGACCGGCAGGATCAGGCTGGCGCCGCCGATCGGCGCGGCGTTCACCAGCGCCCGCGGCAGGAACGCCACCCGATATGGCGTCTTCATGTTGTCGCGCACAAAGGACAACGATCCGGTGGACAGCACCATCATCGCCGTGCGGCCCTGGAAGAAAGCCGTGGTCACCGCGTTCGCGTCGGTCACGCCCGGCGGCATCACCTGCCATTTGTGCACAAACGCATCGATCAGCCGGACCGCGCCGATTGTCGTCGGCTCGGTGTAGTACACCTCGCCGCCGTAGCCGGGGTTGTAGTACTCGCCGCCGTTCGACATGGCGAAGGCGCTGGTGATCCAGCCCAGGTAGTCGTAGGTCCCCGGGAACATCAGGCCCCACCGCGCCGTCTCGTTGCCTTTGCGCAGCGTCAGCTTGCGCAGGTCGTCCACCCAGTCCTGCCAGGTCACCGGTGGCTTGTCCGGATCCAGCCCGGCGTCCTTGAACGCGTCGACACTGTAATACAGCAGCGGCGTGGAGTTCTGGAACGGCACGCCATAGACATGCCCGCCCTCCATCGCGTTCAGCCGCAGCGCCGGCCAGAACTCGCCCATGAACTGCTCCGGCGTTTGCCCGTCATGGCGGATCAGGTCGTCGAAGGCGACCGCCTGGTTGTTGATCACGTACTCGCGCACGAAATTCGCACTCATGATCGCCGCCGCCGGCGGGTGGCCGGCCTGAATCGCCGCGCGGGTCTTCATGTTGGTATCGTCATAGCTGCCGGTATAGACGGCGGTCGCATGGATGTCGGGGTGCGTCGCGTCGAACTGCTCGATTAGCCGCTGCATCTCCACCGCGAGCTTGCCTTGCACCGGCACCGGGAAATACAGGTCGATTTCGGTCGCGGCGCGCGCACCCGTGGCCAAGGCAAACATGGCGGTAAGCGCAAGTACAACATTGGAAACCGGGGACGGACGCATGGCGGATGCCCTTTGTTATTTGATGCCGGAAAACACGAAGCTCGAAACGAAACGGCGCTGGAACACCACGAACATCAGCAGCAGCGGCGCCACCACCAGAAACGTTCCGGCAGCAATAACGCCCCATTCCGACCCCGCCTCCGCACCCGACGTGAACGAAGCCAGACCCACCGTCAACACCTGGTTGCGCGGTGACGACGTCGCCATCAGCGGCCACAGGAACTCGTTCCAATGTGCCGTGATCGAGACGATGGCGAACGCCGCCAGCCCCGGCCGCGCCAGCGGCAGCAGTACCCGCACGATGATCGTCAGCGCCCCCGCGCCATCCACCAGTGCCGCTTCCTCGTACTCGCGCGGGATGGTGCGGAAGGTCTGGCGCATCAGGAACACGCCGAACGCCGAGGCGAAATACGGCATCATCACCCCGGGCAAGGTGTCGTACAGGTGCAGCGCCACCAGGGTGGTCATGTTCGGCACGATCAGGATCGGCGGCACCAGCATAAGCTGCAGCAGGAACGCATGGAACAGCAGGTCGCGACCGCGGAAGTGCAAACGCGCAAAGGCATAGCCCGCCAGGCTGATCGTCACGCACTGCACCGCGAGGATGCCGCCGCACAGCAGCACCGTATTCAAGTACCACAGCGGGAAATGACCTTCGCTCCAGGCGTCGGAAAAATTGCTCCAGCCGAACGGACCCGCAGGCAGCAAGGACGCCAGGTCCATCGCGCCGGCCTGTCCCGGACGCAGGCTGGCCACCGCCATCCAGGCGAACGGAATCGCCCAGAACAGGGCCGTTGCGCACAGCAGCAGCAGCACCGGCAGCCGCGTGTCACGCCTCATAATGGACGCCCCGTTCCAGCGCGCGCAAAGAGACGACAGACACGGCGAACAGCACGGCGACGCTCACCACCGTGGCGGCGGAGGCCAGGCCAAAATCGTAGTTCTGCGCCGCCTGCTGGTAGATGTAATACAGCAGCAGGGAAGTCGAATCCGACGGCCCGCCCTGTGTCATCACCACGACATGATCCACCTGGGTCAGCGCATTCAGCAGCGCGATCACCGCAACGAACGCCAGCGTCGGCCCCAGCAGCGGCAGCGTCACATGGCGGAACCGCGCCCACGCGCCGGCGCCGTCGATGCGCGCCGCGTCCAGCATGTCCTGCGGAATGCCGGCAAACCCGGCCAGGAAAAACAGCATATAGTAGCCGGTGTTCTTCCACACCGTGATCGCAATGATCGAGCCCAGCGCCAGCGACGGATCGCCCAGCCAGTTGGTTTGTCCCAACCCCAACCGGCCCAATCCGAACCACGAGCCTCCAAGCCGCCCCAGATAGTAGTCCAGCAACCCGGCGCCCGGCAGGAAAATGAACACGAACAGCGCCGCCGCGGCGACCAGCGGGATCAGCAGCGGCAGCACCAGCAAGGTGCGCAGCATCGCGCTCAGCCGCGTGGTCTCCCGCAGCCCGAGCGCCAGTGCCAGCGCCAGCACCAGGCTCGGCAAGATGGTGCCCATCGCGTAAATCAGGTTGTTGACCACGGCGTGGGCGAAGTGGGGATCGGCCAGCAGGCGCGTAAAATTCCCGAGGCCCCAATGCGCGGTGCCGCCAAACGCGCGCACCGTCAGCGATCCGGCCAGCACCTGCAGCACCGGCCAATAGGTGAAACCGAACAGAAACACCGCCGACGGCGCCAGCAGCGCATAGGCGGTGAACGCGGGTCGGCGAAGGCTGCGCCGGGTGGTGCCGTTCGTCGGCAGGACGACGGCTGGGGCGATGGTGCTGCTCACAGGGTCCACGGTCGGCTGCGGCGGCACTGATAGAGGACGGTCTATGAACCCGCCGTGACGCAACGGCGACAGCTCGATGACATCGACTTCATTCCGCCTTGGATCTCACGCCGTGTGGGACTTGATGCCACCCCGCGGCGCCTGCCGCCCAGGGTATCACGCCAACGCTCATAAGGAATGACCGTTGGCGTGAGTCCTTGTTCGGCGCGCCGCCGCCCGCCAACCCGGCGCGCGATACCAACCGCCGAAATCGTTGGAAGAGTCAACGATTTCAACGGTTGGCATCATGCCGCCCAGGTCAGCCGCTTGACGAACGCCGACAACCGATGCCGCCGCAACTCCGAGCGCGCCTTCCGCCCGGTGGTCATGTAATTGAGCTGCATGCTGTAGCGCCGGCCCTCGAATGTCTTGTGGCCGTGCCAGGTCGTCGGCCCGTTGGGGAACACCAGCAGCGTGCCGTTCACCGGCGGCACTTCCACCGCGTAGTCCTCCAGGTCGTGCGGCCCGCGCAGCAGGCGCAGGCAGCCGTCGTGTTCGCCGAAGGCATCACTGTCCTGGTTGAGATACAACAGCACGGTGACACGCTTCGCCGTGCTGTCGCAGTGGATGCGGCCGTCGCGCGTGCCGGCATAGCCGCGGACCGTCAGCATGGTCGGCGAGCGCATCAAGTCCAGGCCGAACTTCTCGGCGATCGCGTCGCGCAGCTCGGGGCCTTCCAGCGCCTGTGCCAGCGCATGGGCCGCCGGGCCCGGCCGGATCGCATCGGCCGGGAAGGAACCCGGCTTGTTCAGTGGCGGCAGGTCGGCCAGCACCGCGCGCAGAGTCGCGGGTGGCACGAAATGCGGCACCACCACATGTGGAAACGGCTCGACCGTCACTTGCGTGGCGTACAGCGCGGCATAGTCCAGCCCGATCTTGTAGTCCCTCACTCCTACCCTCTCTTGCGACGCGGTGCGCCCCGGGGGGGACCGCTATGAAACGACCACTCCTCGGCCTGGGCGGCGGCATGCTACCTTGGATCAAGTTCGCGGCAGAGCTCTTGCGCCCAACGGCACGGACGGCGACGACACGGACAGCGGCGACCTTAGTGGAAGAGCGCGGCGCGCTCCGCCGCTCACAAATCACATCTCCGCGTGAAACCAGCGCTATCGTGCCACGAGAAACCCTAGCACACATCGCGCCTCAGCAGTAGCGCCTCAGCCAGGTCGACCACGTCGTCCGGCCATACCATAGCGGGCCGCGGCAGGGCGACCCCCAGCGCGGCATCCGGGCGGCAAGCCATCAGCGCCAGACCGTCGCACGCCACGAAGGCCTGCCGCCCGCCGCAGGCACCCAGCAACGCCGCGGCCACCGCCGCGTGACGTGGGTCGCCCGCCAGACGCCGCACCGTTGCGTGGTCGGCGCCCGTGATCCCGGCGGAGATCGCCGCCGCCAGCCCGTCGCCACCCGCGCCGATGATCCCCAGCGGCACCCCGCATAGCCCGCCGGCTTGCGGCAAGCTCTCGCCCCGCAGCAAACCCCGCGCAAACGCCAGCGCCGCCTCGCCCGCCGCACCCGGCTGCCCGGGCAGTCCGCCCGCCGCGCCTGCGCTATCCCCGATCAGCATCCCCAGCATCGCCCCGACCGCGCGGTCCAGCGCCGCGTCCTCCACCGCGCGTGGCCAGCCCAGTTTCACCCGCCAGTCGCGCCGAGGCTCGGTGCTGCCGCGCCAGCTTCGGCCCAGCATCGCCGCCACCGCCTTGGGCGCCCCGCCGAAGCAGCCCACCGCCTCGCTGTCGCCCAGCGCCGTGTAGGTCACCGTCTGCCCGGCCCCATCGGTCAGCACCCCGCCCGACCCGCGCAGCAGCGCATGGCCGGCCGCGTAGTCCAGCGCCGAGATGGTATTCAGCGACATTGTCGCCACCGCGTCGCCCACCGCGATGCGCGCCAGGCGATAGGCGATCGAGGGCATCGGCACGAACCCCGCCGGCGCCACCCGCCCGCTCGCGGTCAACGGCCGCAATCCGCTGGTGTGGTTCAGCAGCACGATCGCGCCTTGGGTCAGGTCCGCGTCGGCCAGGTCATGCACGACTGGCGCACCGTTGCGCAGGATGGCCGGGCATCCCTCGGCCCACGCGATCATATCCGGGCCGCGATCCGGTGAGGTCGGCGCGAACACCACGCCCAGCACCGGCACGCCCCGGTGCAGCAGTCCGACCGAAACCGCGCTGCCGCGGCGTCCCTCGCCGAATGCCTTGGTGCCGTCCTGCGGATCGACCGCCCAGGCGAAGTCGGCGTGTCGGGACCCATTCGGCGCTTCGACGACCCCGTCCTCCTCGCCAATGAAGCGCCCCGGGATCAGCGCCAGCAGGCACGGCCGCAACATCAGCTCGATCTCGAGATCGATCGGCGCCTTGTGCTCCCCGCCGCGCGGCCCGCCGGATCGGCTGAACTCGGCGGCCAGCATCCGCCCGCCTTCCGCCACCGCCGCGATCACATCCGCCAGGACGGCGCTGGGCAGGCTCTCCATTCGCGTTCACTCCGTGTGTGGCGCGAGTACATCCGCCAGGATGGTCAACACCCGGGCCGATCGCGCCACGCGCGGGACGAAGCTGCATGTCGAAGCTGTCTCGCGCAATAGCGCTCGCGTGGCTTCCGACCGGCCACCCCCGGATCAGTGCTGGCGCCCGGTTCCGTCACTGTCCCTTAGTGTTACCACGGTGCTTCCCCGAGGCGTGAACCGAGGACCTCAGCCCGACGCGCCAGTTCGGGTTGCGCGGGATGCTCTACGACAAGCTCGGCGGCCTTGATTGCCGAGGCATGAGCGCCGCGCAGATCATCGGATTCTTCAAGAACCATGCTGAGTTTCCGTTGGACAAGCGCATCTTTCGGCTGCAGCGCCGCGACCGTCCGCAGTGCCTCGGCGGCGGCCCCAGGAAGTCCGCGACGTCTTTGAATACGGGCCAGCGTGCGCCAGAGATTGGGCTGATCTGGCCACTCTTCCGTCGCCTTTCCGGCAGCTTCGGCGGCTTCGTCAAGCTGCTCCTGCCGTTGCAAAACCCTCATCAGGATGGAAAGGGCCGCCGACGTGGGATCGCCCGAACTGACCGCTTGACGAGCGGCCTGGTCAAGCGGCCCATTGTGCCGAAGTATGAATTCGGCCAACCTCAAATAACGCGCAGATGTCGGTGGGCAGCGCGAAACGTAGACGTCGGCAAATTCGATAGCCGATCGAACATCGCGAGGCTGGCGTTTTTGAACGATGATTGCGCCTCCTATAAGGGTAATAGAATCAACATGTTCTGCAATATATTTTTGTCGTCCCCAGAGTTTTTTGGCTTCCGTACCGTTGGCCATCCGGGCGCGCGATATCGCGCCGAAGTAGTCTGGAACGGACACGGAACCGTCGCCCGCAAATCTCCCGACCCATTTTTCGAAATGGAGTTCGGTGTCCTCGATAACGTATAGGCCACCCGCCAGAAGAGCAGGAAAAACCTCTTCGAATGTGAAGACAGTATGATGTGCCTCATGCGAACCATCGTCGATCACGATTGATGGAGGATATTGTGCGCACACCGCGTGCATGAAGCCCGGGTCTTCCTGCGAACCAATCTTGATAATAACGCGATTCCCCGCAAGACGCGCGCAGCTTGGATTGATATCGATACCGACAATATTTGCCCGCGAAAAAAATGTTCTCCAGACATTCAACGAGAGACCACGCGCAACACCAATTTCCATGAAATTGATCGGCTGATCACGCCAGGGTGCGAACAATTGCTGATAGTGCCGCAGATAGTCCCATGAAAGCGTTGCGGACGACGATTTGTCGGTTCCCTCAAGGGCGCCGACCACATCCAGATCCAGATCCACCGCGAGAGTCTCAAGGTCCATAACCATCACTGCACTTTGCTTCCAGAGATGGCCAACGGTATCATCGCATGGTGCTTGCGGCAACATGTTCGCCAACTCGGGTCCGCTACTCCCACGTCATGCCTGCCCTCGGGCGCTTGACCCGGG
>DASRQX010000438.1:0-3323 GCA_035696165.1 Acetobacteraceae bacterium
GCTCACGCTCCTCGCAATGACGATGCACAGTCAGCCCGATGAGTCCCGGTCACCGGGGATTGGTATAAATCCAAAAACCAGGTGTCATTGCGAGGGGCGTGAGCGACGAAGCAACCCTCGCGGGCCGGCACTGCTACTTCGGCAATGCGTCCAGCGTGATGGCCGCACCCGCGAGGCGATCCCCGCGTTGATGCGCCGCGTCGATAGCCGCCTGTAAATCCTTCAGATAGACACTGGCGGTTTCGCCGTTTTGCGGTCGCGGCCGATCAAACAACGATTGCGATGACGCGACCGCGATGATCATGTCCGTGCCGTACGGCGCACTGATCGCCCAGGCGGGATTGGCCAGATTGATCGTCTCGTTCGGCGACCAGGTACGCAGCGGGTCGGCGATGATGCCATTCCTGGGGTCGGCGATCTGTGGATACAGATGTTGCACGGTGCCGTCGTGCGCCACGTAGTCCACCCGTAGCCGGCCGGCGAAATCCGGCATCGTCAGGCGGACCTTCACTTGCTCGCCGTCGTGCAGCCGCGTTATTCCGCCAGCCATCCGCAAGTCCAGCCGAGAGACGCCGATGGCACCGAACGCGGGCACGATCGGATGCAGCAGGTCGAGCGCGGGACAGAAGACCGGGTTCACGCCGTTCACCTGCCAATTGACCTGAGCCGGCGGCGCAAACGCAGTGATGCCTTGGCGCAACTGGTCCACCGTCGGCTCGCCAGCCAGGCCAGCCAAGGTGATGGTGCCTCCGTCGCCCACCTCACCGTTCAGTACAGTGCACGGCTGGCTTCGCACCCATTGCGCGACCTGACTGCGCAGCACGCCAAGGCTCGCGGCCGCGGTCTGTTGATTGTCCGGCGGCGCGGCTGGCTGCACAGGGGCGGGAGCGGGAGTTGGCGTAACTGGCTGCGCCACTGGCGCCTGGGTTGGTGGGATTGGCGGCGGGCTGACCGCCTGGGGGGCTTGCTGCTGCGCCGGTGGGGCGGGAGCTGGTGTCGGCGGCGCCGGTGTTGGCGTTGGCACTGTCGGCGGTGGCGGTGTTGACGTTTGCACTGTCGGCGCGGGCTTTGCCGGCGTGACCGAGGCGGTGTTGATCACTGGCGGGGGTGAGGATTGCGACAGGAACCACCACGCTCCGCCACCGCCGACAACCACGACAACGGCGGCAATGGCGGCGATGATTGGAAGCGGCGAGCGCCGCGCCGAGGGCGTGGCGACCGGAACCGGACGCGGCGCTGCTGGCGCGGGTGCGGCCACCGTCGCCGGACGCGCCGACGGCGCCGGCGCGGAGACCATGGTCGCCTCGTCCTCGTTCTCCGGCTCCGGTGCGAGGATGGCCGCTGGCGCCGTCATCGCCGCCCGTATCGCTTCGGCGAACGCCGTCGCCGACGGAAAACGATCGTCGGGCCGCTTCGCCATGGCCCGCTTCACCACGGCATCGAATGCATGCGGCGCGGTGACCGAAAGCTGCGACGGCCACGGCGGCTCCGTGTTCAGCGCCTTGTGCATGATCGCCGACAGGCCGCCCTCGAAGGGCCGCTCGCCGGTGAGCAACTGGTAGAGCAGCACGCCCGACGAATAGATGTCGGTGCGCGCGTCCACCACCTGGCCCATGAACTGCTCGGGCGACATGTAGGCCGGCGTGCCCAGCAGCGTGCCGGCCTGGGTCATCGAGCTGCTCTCGATGCGCGCGATGCCGAAGTCGGCGATCTTCGCCTGGCCTCCGCTGGTCAGCATGACGTTCGCCGGCTTGATGTCGCGATGCACCACACCGCGGTCGTGGCTGAACTGCAGTCCTGCCAGCAGGTCTTCCATCACGCGGACCGCATCGGTCAGCGCGAAGCGCTCCTGCTTGTCCAGCAGGTTCTTCAGCGGAGGGCCGTCGACGAACTCCATGACGATATAGGCGAGATCGTTCGTCTCGCCGTAGTCGAACACGCCGACGATGTTCGGGTGGATCAGCCTGCCGGCAGCCTGTGCCTCACGGCGGAAGCGGGCCAGTGCCTCCTCGGTTTCCGGATCGTCGGCGTTCTCTGGCAGCTTGACGGTCTTGATTGCCACGCGGCGGGCGATGATCGGATCCCAGCCCTCGTACACGGTGCCCATGGCGCCGCGGCCAAGCGGACGCTTGATCTCGTACTTGCCGAGCGACTCGATTGTCTCCATTCCCCCGTCCGTCACTCCGTCCGGCGGCGCTTATAGACCCGCGACGGGCCGCGGTGAAACGCGGTTCTCGGCAGTTGTGCCGCCGAGGCGCTCGCCGCCTTCGCCGATCACCGCGAACGGCGCCCAGAAGAATGGGTGGGCGATTTCGGCGGGCAAACCCTTGCCGGCGTCCGCCAGCATGGCGAGTTGCGAGTCTCGCAGCGCACCGGCGACGCCCAGGTTGGGGTTCTCCCGCATGCGCCGCAGCGTGTCGGCCACGAGGAAAGCCGCCACCTGGTCATTGACCGACCAATGGGTCACCGCGAGCGATCGCGCCCCGGCGTAGAAGAAGGCACGGGCCAGTCCAGACAGGCTTTCGCCTGCCGTCTTGCCGCCCGGACCGCCCGAATTGCACGCCGACAAGATCACCAGGTCAGCGTCCAGGTCCAATCCCACCACCTGGGATGAGGTGAGCAGCGCGCCTGATGCGTCGGTGGCGCCTTGTGGCGCCGACGTGACGACCGCCGGCTCGCTTTGACAGCGCAGGTCCGACGGCAGCAGCGCATGCGTCGAGAACTGCAGGATGCGATAGTCCTTCAGCCTTGTCTTCAGCACCGCCTGTGCGGTGAACGCGGTCCCCAGCAGTTCGTCGGATGCGTCCGCGCCCAGCAATGCACGGGCTGCCTCCAGCTCCTTGCGCGCATAAGGCAGCGGCGCCAGACCAGAGAGCAGCTTGGCGCTGTCACCGCATGCGGTGGCCGAGAACGTCTTCTCGGCCTGCGCGAGCGTCACCGGGATGAAGTCGCCGAACCCGAACCACGGATGCGTCGCACGTGAGCCGGCGGCGATCTTGCGCAGCGACACGAAGTTCGACGGCGCGGGCACATGGGCAATGGTGAACTTGCGCACGAGCCAAGGCGCGTCGGCCAGGTCGGTATCCTGCGCAGGCCCGGTCAGTAGCACCTCGAATGGCAGCGACAGCAGCGGGCCGGCGGGTGACACGATCAGCGACTTCACGCCGGTGAGCGCACTTGCCACGCCGCCAAGCGTCATCTGATACAGCTTCTGGTCATCGGCGATGTCGAATACCGGAAGCGTCGTCGTGGTCAGCTCGATGCCGGCACGAATACGGCGGACCAGTTCGCCGACCTGTTCCACGCCGCCATCGATCTTGGAT
>DASRQX010000439.1:0-20201 GCA_035696165.1 Acetobacteraceae bacterium
CTTCACGCCCAGGCAGGGACAATATCTCGCGTTCATCCACGCCTATACGCTGGTAAACGGTCGCCCGCCCGCACAGGCAGACATCCAACGATTCTTTCAGGTGACGCCGCCATCGGTTCACCAGATGCTACTGACACTCGAACGGGAGAGGCTAATCTCACGGCGCCCGGGGATGCCCCGGAATATCGCTGTGCTGGTTGATCGTGCCGACCTGCCCGCATTGGAACCAGGGTACGGTCAACCGGTCAAAATCACTGTGCAGGGGTACTAGGGCCTGTCGTCATTTAGGGGCTTCCGGCGCGGGCAAAACATCGATTCATAGGGTGTCAGCCGATTTGGAGCTGACCGATGCGCCGCCACGCTCTTCGCGACGACCAATGGGATCGTATCCGAGACTTGCTGCCTGGACGTGAAGGCTCTGTCGGTGTGACGGCGCGGGATAACCGGCTGTTTGTCGAAGCAGTTCTGTACCGCTATCGGACCGGGATGCCGTGGCGCGATCTGCCGGAGCGGTTCGGTGACGGGGTCCAGGTCCATCGGCGCTTCAGCCGGTGGGCGAAGTCTGGTGTCTGGGAGAAGGTGTTTCAGTATCTTGCCGCGGATGCCGACAATGACTACGCGATGATCGATAGCACCATCGTGCGGGCCCATCAGCATAGCGCGGGCGCCAAAAAAAGACGGCGAGGACGAGGCGATCGGGCGATCGCGTGGCGGACTGAGCACGAAGATCTAAACCCTGGTCGATGCGCTGGGAAACCCGGTAGGTTCCTTCTTGACTGGCGGCCAGGCCCATGATCTGGAGGGCGCCGACCATTTCTTGCCGTCGATGCAGGCCGAAATGTTGATCGCCGACAACGCATTTGATGCCGGCGCACGGGTCATCGCACCGCTGGCAGCCGCAGGGAAAACCACCGTGATCCCATCCAAGGCGAACCGCCAATCGCCCCGTGATTTCGATAGAGAGATCTACAAAGAGCGCCATCTGATCGAGAACTTCTTCGCCAAGCTCAAGCAGTTCCGCGCCATCGCTACACGCTACAAAAAGACCAAGCGGAATTTCCTCGCCCCCGTTCACCTCGTCGCCGCAGTCATTTGGCTCAATTGACTACAGGCCATAGTCAATCTGGCTGATTCCATGGGGTCATCCTACAACCCGCAAGGAGCCGGATCGGGTTTGAGCAGTCAACCCACCCCCCTCGGGAACAAATCAAGTCGGTCCCAGTATAGCTTCCGGGTTCGGAACTGAGCTCCCCCGTGCCGGAAAATCACAGCTGACTGCTAGTGATCTCGGTGTTCAAAATGATGCGGCTACTGGCGCCGCACGGCCGGCCACTACTACACAAGCGACATAAACAATTCGACCGCCAACGCGCTTGACATGACCCATAACCAACTCCGGGCGGCGATCCGTTTTCTCAAGGTGCTGCTGGCTTGGGAGGAACAGCGATCTCCGCTTCGATCCGGACAATCCCTCGGCACGAACCGATTGGTAGCACATTTCGACTTCTCGTCGGACGGGACATCGGTCAAACAAGAACGCACTGCGGAACATCCGGAGCAGACATTCACGCGCTTCCCTGACCGCGCTGTCGTCGGTCTTCTCGGCATGCTGCGTGGCGGATGTTCTTTTCCGAAGGTCGAACGCGGAACTTTATTGGGAGATCAGATCAGAAAACGGCGCGCAGTCAGACCCGCCTCACCGCACCGCCGCCACCGCGATCTCGTGGAACAACCGCGCGGGCAACGACCCACCCTGCACCGCCTTCATCGGCGCGTTGTTGTCGTTGCCCAGCCACACCCCAACGATCTCGCCATCGAACCAGCCGATGAACCATGCGTCGCGATAGTCCTGCGTCGTCCCGGTCTTGCCCGCCACCGTGTGCCCCGCCACCGAAGCCGCCCGCCCGGTCCCGCGTGAGACCACCGCGGCCAGCATGCGCCCCATCATCGCCGCCTTGTCGGGATCTATTACCGCCACCGGCTCGACCCGCGCCGCCACGCTCCAGCGACCGTCCGCCTGCACCTGCTCGACCCCGTACGGCACCACATGCCGCCCGCCGTTGAAGAACGCCGCATAGGCGGCCGACAGCTCCAGCAGTCCCACCTCCCCGGTGCCAAGCGCCAGCGACGCATTGTTCGGCAGCTTGTCGGCTATGCCGAGCCGCGCCGCGACGCCAGCCACGACGCGCGGCCCGCCAGCCAGCAGCAACAACCGCACCGACGCCGTGTTGATCGACTGCGCCAGTGCCTCCTCCAGCGTGATCTCGCCCAGATAGCGGCGTTCGAAATCCTCTGGGGCCCAGTTACCGATGTGGATCGGCGCGTCCAGCACGGTGGTATCAGGCGTCTCGCCCTTCTCCAGCGCTGCCAGCCAGACGAAGGGCTTGAACGATGACCCCGGCTGGCGGCGCGCCACCACGGCGCGATTGTAGGAGGACTCCCGGTAATCACGCCCGCCCACCATGGCGCGGACCGCGCCGCTCGCCGCATCCAGCACCACCACCGCCCCTTGCGTCGCCCCGGCCACCACGCCCGGCCCCGCCAGCAACGCGTCCAATCGTTGCTCGGCGGCGCCCTGCCAGCGCGGATCGAGCGTGGTGCGCAGCGTCGCGTCGGTGTCAGGTGGCACCACCGCCTGCGCCTGGTCCGCGGCCCAGTCGGCGAACCAGCCCGGCGCGATCGGCGGCGTTCGCGGGAAAGCGATCTCGGCGGACGCCTGCTTCGCCTGCGCCTCGGTGATCGCGCCATCGGCCACCATCGCCGCCAGCACCTCCCGCCCGCGCGCCGCCGCCGCAATTGCGTTGCTGCGCGGGTTGAAGCGTGACGGCGCCCGCGGCAGCCCGGCCAGCACCGCAGCCTGCCACAGGCTCACATGCCGCGCGGAGACGCCGAAGTAGATATGCGCCGCCGCGTCCATCCCCCAGGCGCCCGATCCCAGGTACACCCGGTTCAGCCAGATCTCGAGGATCTCGCGCTTGGTGAAATGCTGCTCCAGCCAGAAGGTCAGCATCAGTTCCTGCACCTTGCGCTTGAAGGTGCGGGCATTGGTCAGGAACAGGTTCTTCGCCACCTGCTGGGTGATGGTGGAACCGCCCTGGACCAGATGCAGGGCCAGCACATCCGTCACCACGGCGCGCCCCAGGCCGATCAGGTCGATGCCCGGGTGGTGCCAGAACCGATGATCCTCCACCGCAACGGCCGCCGCGGGCAGATAGGGCGGCATGTCGGCCAGCCGCAGCGGCTCGCCCACCACGTCGCCGAACGTGGCAAAAACCCGGCCGCCGCGGTCCTCCAGCGTCAGGCTCGGGCGGCGGAACGCATCCAGCGCCGCTTCCGGCCGCGGCAGGTCGCGCGCGAACCACAGCAGCAGCACGGCCAGGCCGAGCGCGCCCCAGATCGCCAGCATGATCGCCCAGCGCAACGACCGCAGCCAGCCGCGCCGGCGCGGGACCGGCAGCGGGGCAGGCGGCACGCGCCGTCGCACCGGCGGCAGCGGGCGGCGTGGCACGGGCCGGGTATCGGCGACAAGGCGAGGGGCGCGGGGCATCCCGATTCCAGATCCCGCAGTGATAGGGAATCGCCCCGGCCTGCGAAAGAGAGGGGGTCGGCGAAAGGGGGGGCGCGATGGCTCCCAAGGGACGGCTCCGGCCCCGACGCCACTCGCGCCGGCGTCGGCCCGGTCAGACCGACATCTTCGCCGCGGCAAGCAGCGCCTGGTCCAGGTTCGCCTGTACGATGCTCTCAGGCGTACTGGTCGGCATCCGTTGCGTCGGTACGACCCCAAGAAAATTGTAGTACTGGTCGATATGAGCAGCGTCGATCAGCTCGCCGAATTCGTCTACCGTGGTGATCGGATTGGCATCGGTATAGGTCGTCAGGGGTTTCCAAACCGGCGGATATTGCCAGCTTCCATCCGGGTTCTGCGTCCACATCCAGCAGCCCCAATCCGATGGAAACTTGACCTGCGTCAGGTTCAGGTAGCCGCCGCCGATCGCCAGTGTTTTCGCCGCAACGACCACGTTGGCCAGTCCGGCGCCGATGAACGTGTTCATCACGCCGTAGAGGGACGGAAAGTTGCCTAAAGGGTTCAGACCGGAGATCACTGCGTCCAACTGGTTCCATGCATGCGGCACCACGTCGTGCGCATTCGCGTAGTTGGTGTTCCAGTTGCCGTAGGGCGCGTTCACACCCGACGCGACCGGCGGGAACGTCGCGTTGAAAAGCGCTGCGAACGCCGCGTTTCCCGGCGACGCGCCAGCCAGCGGCAGCACCACCACCTGCTTCCAACCGCTGTTCTGCGGCTGCGGGTAGAGAAACAGCGCCAGCGTGGGTGCCAGGGCGCCAGCCAGGCTATGGCCGGTAAAGATCAGCGTGCTGTTGGGGTTCGCCGCGAGTGTCAGGAAAGTCTGCAGCGTGCCGTTCGCCGGATCGGTCATGTCGCACAGCAGATTGCTCACACCCTGCGCCGTGGCCGCCGAGACCGCTGGTATCGAACCGATTTCCGAGGGCAGACACGAGGCCCGCACGAACGGCAAGGCGAACGGCCACTTCGCCATGTAGAGTGCCGCGACGTCACCATCTTCCTGGATCCAGTCGTACAACGAGTTGGGATTGGTTCCCGCGATCGCCACGACGTAGGTTGAAAGGCTGGGGCTGTACGCAACGTACATGGCATTGATTGCATAGTTTGCGATGGCGGGCTTCAGCGAATAGACACACGGGCCCCACACCACCGACCAGTCGCCACCCGCCAACTGCGAATTGGTCAGCGGGAAGAGGCCTCCGAACTGTGTCCCCAGCGGATCGATGCCGCCGCTCAGGGCGGTGCTCAGGTAGGATTGCAGTTGCGCCTGGGTGGCGGTGATCCCCGACACCGTGTCGGGCACCATGCTCATCAGGAATGTGGTCTGCACGATGTCGTAGCGCGTTGTGTCGTTCATGATCCAGTTTTCCCCGGTTGGTTGACCGCCGGCTGGCTGACCAATTGTCCCGGCGAACCTGCGTGATCGTCGTATTAGCGGAATAGATTGATCAACTAAACCGAAATAATATTACCCGCGCGGTCAATCAGGCCCCGTCGCGCCACTCGTCCTTCCCTGGGCACCCGCCCGTCGCTGGCCACCCACCCTTCGCTAGCCAACCGCCCGCAGCTGCTCAATGGCTTGCCCGCGGTGGCCGCTCCGCGCATGCTGCGGCGCCAGAAACAGCAGGGGGCGTGACGATGAAAGGCCTGTTCATGGATGCGGTCGACGATCTCGCGGCGATATTCCGCAAGGTCGTCCGCCCCGACGACCCGCAGGTCGATGTCCAGGAACGCGGCCATATCGCGCCCGACGAACTGCCCGGCCTGCTCGAAGGCTACGATTTCGTGCTGGACGACCACACCCAGATGCCGACCGAGACCATGCGTCGCTGCCACGGCCTGCGCCACATCATCTTCCTGGGCACCGGCGCGCGCAGCTACATGCACCCCGAAGAGCTGGAAGCCATCGGCATCAAGGTCCACATCATCAAGGGCTATGGCGACATCGCCGTCGCGGAACACAGCATCGCCCTGATGTGGGCCGCGGCGCGCGGCATCGCCGCCATGGACGGCGGCATGCGGCGCGGCGAATGGCTGCGCTCGGAAGGCACCCAGCTGACCGGCAAGACACTCGGCTTGCTCGGTTTCGGCGGCATCGCCGGCGAGGTCGCGCGCATCGCCGCCGGTTCCGGCATGCGAGTCATCGCCTGGAACCGCTCGCCCAAGTCGGCCCCCAACGTGACCTTCGTAGACCTTGACACCCTATTTGCCGAAAGCCACGTCCTGTCGGTGCACCTGCTGCTGCACGACGAAACGCGCGGCTTCCTGTCCGCCGAGCGGATCGCGCGGCTGCGCCCGGGTGTGATCCTGGTCAATACCGCCCGCGGCGCCCTGGTGGACGAGGCCGCAATGATCGCCGCCTTGAAATCAGGCCATATCGGCCACGCCGGCCTGGATGTGTTTGCCACCGAACCGTTGGCCCCGGGACACGAACTGACCACCCTGCCCAACGTCACTCTCTCGGCGCACAGCGCGTTCCGCACGCCGGAGGCCAGCGAGACCTTGCTGCGCCGAGCGCTGGACATCGCCTGCACTGTGGCCGGAAAGACCTGACCACCGGGCCGGGTGCCGGCGCCCGCACGGCCGACCGGCTCTCTGAAGCGAAGCCCAAGCAGCCTTACGTTGCGCCGCAGTAGCGAGTCACTACTGGCTCCATCAGGTGTTCCAGACGCGCGCCTTCCACCAGCGCGTGCATGCAATGGCTCACCTGATCGATGCGGATATCCGAGCGCGACTGCACGCAGCGCACGCCGCCGATCGCCGCGGTCCCGGCACGCATGGCGAAAACATCCTCGGGGAAGACGATCAGTCTCGTAACGAATCGCATGGCATCGCGCCAGGACGCGGCGTAGCGCGCGGCACGCTCGGCATCACCGACGCCGAGCGCGATCGCCCAGGATGCGGCAACGCCCTCGGCGATGAACCCGGTGTTGAAACTCGGCTCGTCCGGACTGAGATCTTCGAGAAACGCACCGGTGCTCGCCACTTGGCGTTCGATGCTCCAATCGGTAGCGGCGAAGGCAAGCTGGGCCGCCGCCGGATCGGCCGTTATGCGATGGACCTCGGCCATGCCCTGCGGCAGCCAGCCGGCGGAACCCCAGGTTGGGTACGCCGCGAAGCGATGGGTATACCAGGCGATCTGCGCATCAACGCGGACCGGCAGCGCCGAACGTTCGACGGCGGCAACTCGTCCGAGCGCGGCAAGCACGGCACCGGGCAGAAAATCGTGATCCTCCGGCTGATCGAGCCGTTTGAGCGCGCCACCAATCCGTCCGTCCGGGCGCAGCAATCGGCTTAATCGATGCTGGATGGAACGCGCCCCGGCGCTGGCGCCAAGGGCTGGATGACCAGCGACCGCGCCAAGCAGGGCGGCATCGGCGAGCGCGCCACCGACGCAATTGGGCAGCATGATCGTGCCGTTACGCACATGGCTGAGGCAATAGCGAAGCCCTGTCGCAGCCACATCGTGCCAGTCCGTTTCGTCAACCAATTCACCCGCGAGGCCGAGCCCCATCAGCCCATGGATGGCGCGAGCCGCCGTGCCGTGCGCTCGTCCTTTGCCAGCGACGGGCAGCAGCATATAGCGGGGTAATCCATCCACGCCGATCGATCGGGCGATATAGCCGCCGAGCAGACGGATCAGCGCGGTCGCATCGACACCCCGTTCGCCGCTGTTCGTGCGATCAGGAAAGCCGAAGCGCAGCGCGCGCACCTGCCCGCCGGCATCCACCCATTCGGCGCACTGGAACGTGCGCCATTCGACGCGGCCCGCTTCGGCCTCTGTCCCTGCCAGGCGCAACGCGGTCCGCACAAATTCCTCACGCGACAGGTTGTTGTAAGGCAGAAGGTGCGGCAGCAGGATTGTCGTGCGACCGGCGTGTGTTGCGCCGAGTGCATCCAATCCGCGACGCAGCTTGCGAGCCACGGCCGCGATCGGCGTGGTACCAAGCGGCTCTGGATGGTGCATGATCGAAACGACGATCGTGCCGCGTACGGGATCGAAGTCCCGCTTGAACCTGGCATCCGCCACTGCTTGCGCGACGGCCTGGCGCAGCCCGGCATCGAGGTCACCGCCGAGCACGAGACCATAGCCCGTCAGGCCAAACTCGTAGAGCCGTACAGCGACACCTGCGATCGCACACGGCAACGTATCGTCTGGCAGGCTGCGCGTCTCGTCTCGGCCGTGTCCCAGTTCCCGGGCGAGCAATCCACGGGCACGCGCGGTAAGCCGTTGGCCCAACGCCACGTTTCGCCACCACGCCGTCTCGGCATTCGCCGGCGTGCCATAGGGCAACCAGGTTTCGCCAGGCTCGACATGTTTGGTCACGTCATGACGGAACAGATCGTGCGGCTCGCCTGACACAATTCCCGCATTGGTTTCCCGCGCCTGACGGTATTGCTCGATCTCACTGATGAAAACCTGCGTATTCGGCAGCGCGCCGCCGCGTTTGTTGGGGAACACACGACTCTGTGCAACGATGCCATAGCGATCGAAATCGAGAGCCCGTGGCGCGATCGGCTCCAATTCGGACAGGAACGTCACCGCGATTTTCAACCGCGCCAGGTTGTTCGCGGTGATCTGGCCGTTCGCCGCATACAAGGTCTCGATGGTCGCCGCGATGACGTCGTCGCAGGGCTGCGCCGCGGCCGGATCGAAATGCCAGAATCCGGCGCGCGCGATCCGGTTCTCGTTGCGGCGTTCGCGAAAACTCACAAACACGCCGCCGGGACATTCATGCGCGCGGTCCATCGTGCGCGGCGGCCGTGGCGCAGCGCCGGTGGCCAGCCAGGTGGCAGCGGCGAATCGGGCGAGCGACGCCGGCGGCAGACCCTCCGGGGCGATGACCGTTCCGGCGGGCGCAACCACGCGGGGCGGCGGTCGCGCCAGCGTGCGCGCCATGCCAAGGTCGGACCAGATATCCAGTATCGCTTCCGCGCGATAGCCAGCCGCATTCGCCCCGTCCAGGCCGCCGCGATGGGGAAATTGCACCAGCGCGATCGCGCCTTCGACCTCGGCACCCTCGTCTTCGATCGCTCGGATCGCCTTGCAGAGCGAGGTGCCCGAACTGATCGAGTCGTCGATGATCACCACCGGCTTGGTCTTGTCGAACAGGCCTTCCACCCGGCGGCACGACACGGAGATCTTGCGCTGCTCGCGAATGCACAGGCCCGTGTAGCGACCCTCGCCGAGCAGTACACAGGCAGACAGCAGCGGCATCCCGGTGTAGCCGATCGTGGCAAGTTGTGTCGCGCGGAAACCCTGCAACCGCTCGAGGATACACAGTGCCGCGAGGCGCAATCCCTCCGACGACAGCGTCACGTTCCAACTATAGAACGCCCACGGCGCCGGCGTTCCATCCCGCTGCCGGATCGGCTGTGTCGCCGACGCGTGGAGGATGCCCCGCTCGCGCAGGTGCGCCGTCAACGCCTGCTGGTTGCAGCTCATGCGGTCCGACGTTGCGGCCCAACCAGCCTCCGACTAACGCTGCGGATACTCGGCGGGAATTTCAGCGGGATTTGGGTTGGGTCTCAGTGTTGCCAGCAGCGCCTCCAACAGCGCGATCAATTGATCCGCCCCGGCGCCCCACACAGGGCCCTTCAGCTCGCCGCTGAAGCCAGTCCTGTAGAAAGCTTCAAAGGGCGGCAACTCGTTGGGCCAGTATCGCGGCGGCACGTAGCCACCGCCAAACGATCCACCGTAGACCCTCGCCGCTAGCATCTGGGTTTCCAAGGCGTGAACCCGATCGCGCAGGCGGAACAACTCGGTAACCGCCTCCCGCGCGAAGCCATAAGGGGGAAATGCCGGTAGCTCTGCGACGCCGGGGCGAGGCGGCCAGGGACGCCCACCCCCACCACCTTCCGGTGGACCCGCCGGCAGCTCTTCGATGATCTGCTCTTCCGGCATCGTTGCTCTCCTTTTTTGGATGTTTGAGCGCGCGTCCTCTCTTGTTCCGAAGCAATACCAGATTTAGAAGTCTCGGCCAATGAAAATCCGACGACACCGTCGCGCCGCCGGACCCCGCTCGCCCGCGAAAAGTTGGCCGAAAGGGAAAGGGCAATGGAGTGTCACGAATATTTTAATAGCGTTTTATTCAGGCTGGTAGCCACAATTCCGCAACGTCTTGCCGGTCGGCCGCGCGGAATGCGTCGGTGACCGGGAACCTGCTCCGATGTGCCGGAGGCTGTCGAGCGCGCGCCCCCTCTCATGTCGAGTACGCCACCCCCTCAGAGCTGCATAATTACGGCTTGCGCGCGAAAGCGTTTGCCAAGGAAGCCGGCGCGGAACGGTTGATCGGCGGCCAGACCTTCGTCCGCGGCTACGTTTAGGGCTGCGGGACCAGGCCGGGTCGCGCGGACAGAGAAACCCCTGGGTCCGCCGGCACGCCACGCGAACGAGCAAAGGTCGGGGACCGGCCCCGGTCCTCGCTTCGCGCAGCCATGCCCCGGGACGTGGCAACCCGCCCGGCTTCACGCAAGTCGCACGAGAGCGTAATAGGTTGGGCGACGCCGCACCATCAGGTGCGCTGCGGCGTACCTGTGGCTAACAGAACTCTACAACAATGACGGCTGGCGTTGCGCCGGTCGCGACCGGGAGGTTACCAAATGAAGCTGTCACGCGCATTCACTCGCCGTCATGTCCTGGCCGGTGCCGCCGGCACTCTGTTTGCACCGGCGATCATCACCCACGCTTTAGCGGCAACCAGGGGTGTCAGCGATTCTGAGGTCACGATCGGCACGATGACCGATCTGTCGGGCGTGACGGCGGTGCAAGGCGTGAACAACGCCAATGCCATCCGCATGATCTTCGACGAGGCCAACACCAAGGGCGGCATTCACGGGCGCAAGATCAAGTACGTCGTCGAGGACAACCAGTACACCGTTCCGAAAGCAGTGCAGGCTATGAACAAGCTGCTGAACCTCGATAACATCTTCTTCGCCGTGGCGAATGGTGGCACGCCGATGAACGATGCGGTCATGCCCTCGATGTTCGAGAAGCAGGTGCCCAACGTCTTCCCGCTGACCTGCGCGCGTTCGATGTATGAGCCGTTCAATCGGTTCAAGTTCGGACAGTTCGCGTCGTACTACGACCAGATGCGCGCGGCGGTGAAGTATTTCGTCACTCTGAAGGGTAAGAAGACAATCGGCTCGATGTATCAGGATTCCGATTTCGGTCGCGACGTGAACGCCGGGGTGGTGGCACAGCTCGAGGCGATGGGAATGAAACTCGCCGCGCAGACCTCGCACAAGCCGACCGACACCGACTTCAACGGCGCATTGGCGAAGATGCGTGATGCCAACTGTGATTTGATTGGCCTAGGCACTATCGTCAAGGACACCACGCTGATCGTGCAGACCGCACGCAAGATGGGCTGGGACGTGGATTTCGTCGGCCAATTCGCCAGCTACTCCACCGCGGTGGCCGAGGCGCCAGGCGGCCCCGCCGAGGGGTTCTATTCGATGTCGCCAGGCCTGTATGCCTATCCCGACGACCCGCGCCCGGCAGTGCACGCCGTTGGCACGAAGTACAAGCAGACCTACGGATTCGACATCAACTACCTGGGCGAAACCGGCATCTCCGCGGCAAGCTTCGTGGTGGATGTGCTGAACAACGCCGGGCGCGACCTGACGCTCGACAGCTTCATCGGCGCGATGGAAAGCATGAAGGACTGGCAGGACATCTTCGGGTCGCCGCCGCTGACGATCACCCCGACCAACCATCACGCGTCGAGCCAGTCGTTCCTGTCGGTGGTGAAGAATGCGCGTTGGGCGCCGGTGGTGCAGCAGCCACTGAGCTTCTGATAAGGGTCGCCTCCCGCTCGCAGGTGCGCGATGCACTTCAATTGCTACGTGGTTGCGTGTCGTGTTGGCTGGGTTTTGGCGCGCCGGGGTAAAGCAACGTGGACGCTTCATCGAAGCGTCATCATGTCGTAATAGGTCGGCAACGCGGCGCCGTTAGGCCGCGCTGTCGAAACGCCGCGAGGAAACCGCGCATGCATCGCCGCACCCTGCTGGCCGCTTCGGCTGCCGCTGCAGCTACGCCGTTGATCCGTCCCGCCCGCGCCCAACCGGCGACGACCAATTCGGCGAAGACCAAGATCGTCTGGTGGCACGCAATGACGGCCGCGCTCGGCCTGGAGGTCAATCGCCTCACCGACGCGTTCAACGCCAGCCAGAACGACGTCGAGGTCACGCCGGTCTACAAGGGCACCTATCCCGACGTGCTCACCGCCACCATCGCCGCCTACCGCGCTGGCCAGGCGCCGCACATCGCGCAGATCTTCGAGGTTGGCACCGGCACCATGCTGGCCGCCGGCAAGGCAACGAAGCAGGTCTGGGATCTGGCGAAAGAGACCGGGGTCACCATCGATCCCAAGGTCTACATCGCCTCGGTGCGCGGCTACTACAGCCTGGCCGACGGGCGCATGGCCTCGATGCCGTTCAATTCGTCGACTGCGGTGATGTGGATCAACCGCGATGCCTTCCGCAAAGCCGGGCTCGATCCGGCCAAGCCACCGGCGACGTGGCCGGAGGTCGCCGCCGCGGCGCAGGCCATCAAGGCAAAGAACGCCGCCGAGATCCCGATGACCACCGCCTGGCCGACCTGGATCCAGCTCGAGCAGTACAGCGCGCTGCACAACCTTCCCTTCGCCACCAAGGCCGACGGATTCGAGGGGCTGGACGCCGTGCTGACGATCAACAGCCAGCCGCACGTCAAGCACGTCGTGCGCCTGTTGGAGATGGCGAAGGACGGCACCTTCAAATACGCCGGCCGCGACAACGCCGCGGATCCGCTGCTGATTTCCGGTCAGGCCGGCATTCATTTCGACTCGTCTGGAATGCGCGGCGACCTGGTGAAGAACGCCAAGTTCGATTGGGCGGCGGCGTTCCTGCCGTATGATCCGGAGATCATCAAGAGCCCGCTGAATTCGATCATCGGCGGCGCCAGCCTGTGGCCGATGACCGCGCCCGACCGGACACCGGCGGAATACAAAGGGGTGGCGCAATTCCTGGTCTTCCTCAGCACACCGGAAAATGCCGCCGCCTGGCATCAACACACCGGATATGCGCCGGTTACCTTCGCCGGCTTCGAACTATCAAAGCAGCAGGGCTTCTACGAGAAGAACCCCGGCGCCGACCTGCCGGTGGCACAGCTCACCCGCGGCACCGTGACCGACAACTCGCAAGGGTTGCGTCTCGGCCGGCTGCCGGAGATCCGCAACATCATTCAGGAAGAGCTCGAGAAGGCGTTGCAGGGTGGTCAAACCGCGCAGCAGGCGTTGGACGCCGCCGTCGACCGCGGCAACAAAGTGCTGCGGGCGTTCGAGAAATCAGTGAAGGCATAGGTGATGCACGCGCCGTCATTGCCGCTCACGGCCGTTGCCGAATCCGCCACCCCTGCCCTATCGGTCACGACCAGGCTTGACCGATAGGGCGGAGATGGCGACCTCGGGCGACATCAAGTCATGGACCGCCGCACCACCTTCGACGGCTGGCTGCTTCCCGCCCTGCTTGTCCTGCCGCAGCTTCTGCTGACGATCTTCTTCTTCCTCTGGCCCGCCACTGCGGCGCTCTGGTCCAGCCTGACCACCACCGATCCGTTCGGCCAAGGATCGATCTTCGTCGGCCTCGACAACTTCAGGGATCTGTTCGGCGATCCGCTCTACCTGCAATCGATCCTGCGTACCGTCATCTTCTGTGCGGTGGTCAGCGTTCTGGCGATGTCGGTGGCACTGCTGCTCGCGGTGTTCGCCGATCGCGAGGTCAGGGGCCGCGCCATCTATCGCACGCTGCTGATTTGGCCCTACGCGGTCGCCCCCGCGATGGCGGCGGTGCTTTGGCTGTTCCTGCTGCACCCGCAATTCGGTCTGGTCGGACGCTGGCTCAGCAGACACGGGATCGACTGGGACTACCATGTGAATGGTGGCCAGGCCTTCGCGATGGTCGCCCTCGCGAGCGCCTGGAAACAGGTAAGCTACGACTTCATCTTCTTCCTGGCCGGGCTGCAATCCATTCCGCGTGCGGTGGTCGAGGCAGCGCGAATGGACGGTGCGCGCGGATGGCATCGATTCCGCACCATCACCTTCCCACTGCTGGCGCCCACCACGTGCTTCCTGCTGGTGGTGAACCTGGTCTATGCCGCCTTCGATACGTTCGGCACCATCTGGGCGTTGACGCAGGGGGGGCCGGGCAAGGACACCGAGACACTGGTGATCAAGGTCTACCGTGACGGTATGGTGAACCAGGATATCGGCGGCTCTGCCGCGCAATCGGTGGTGCTGATGCTGGGGGTGATCGCGCTAACGGCGTTGCAGTTCCGGTTTCTGGGGCGGCGGCAGCAGGCGTGACCGGCGATTACGTCATCGCGCAATATTCGACAGGGCGGAGAATACGGACACCACGCCAGGGGTTCAGTACGCGATGATCATTGGCACTCGACACGATCAACGTCGCACGGGCCGCCGCAGCAAGTTCCAGGTATTTGTTGTCCTTCGCATCGCGGCAGTCCGTCACCTGCTCAGTCGGCACGAACCGAACTGGATCGCGCAACAACCGGCCGATGACCTCTTCGCGCAGTTGGGGATCGATGAACCGCGCGAGTCTGGGACGAGAAAGCACTTCCAGCAGTTCGTCCTCGACCGGCCTCGACAACGCCAGAGTATCAGTAAGCACTGCCTTGCGGAGCGCACTAAGCGGCGTGCCGTCACGCTTGATCACCGCGCCGACAGCGTCGATGCGTCCAAGACGATCAGCAGCGTCGTTCCGCATTGTAAGCGTCCAACTCCTCGTCCACCAGTTCATCGGTCAGCCCGCGCGCCTGCGCGTCCGCTTTCAGGCGCTCAATCGCGGCCATGAGATGGTCAACGCCGGAATCGGGATCCAGCATCCGGCTGAGCATGCGGCCCACCGCCTCGCGCTGCTGCTGATCGCGCAGCTTGACGGCAACCTTTTCTTAAACGGTAATTGCGGCCTCAATGATGTTGGGCATCCGGGCCTCCTGGTGCAAACGTGATTGTAGCACAATCCCGCGGTGGATCGTGCACCGCATTGCGGCTAAGGTGGGGGCCACGTTTTGAGAGACAAACCCGACTGGACAGCCCACGCCGTCCTTGCCCTCGGCGTCATCCTGTTCGCCCTGCCGGTCTGGCTCGTCCTCGCCGGATCGACGCAAAGCTCCGACGCCATCGCCCGAGGCGAGCTTTCGCTCATCCCGCACGCATCCGGCCTCGCCACCTACTGGCATGTGCTGACCAAAGGCAGCATGGGCACCCAACCAGTGTGGCACATGCTGCTGGTTTCCCTCAGCATGGCGCTGGCAGTCGCGGGGGGAAAAATCGCCATCTCGCTCCTGTCCGCCTACGCCGTCGTGTTCTTCCGCTTCCCGTTCCGCCAGCTCGCGTTCTGGGTGATCTTCATCACGCTCATGCTGCCGGTCGAAGTCCGCATCATCCCGACCTACGCGGTGATGGCCGACTTCGGCCTGATCAACAGTTTCACCGGCCTGACCGTCCCGCTGATCGCCTCGGCCACTGCAACGTTGCTGTTCCGCCAGGTCTTCGCCGCGATCCCCGACGAACTGGTCGAGGCCGCGCGCATGGACGGTGCCGGACCATTGCGTTTCCTGCGCGACATCGTCATCCCGGTCTCTTCGGCCAACATCGCCGCGTTGTTCGTCATCCTATTCGTCTATGGCTGGAATCAGTTCCTCTGGCCGCTGCTGGTCGCCACCGACCCGCGGCTCGACACCATTGTCATCGGCATCGTCCGCATGATCGGCGTCGAAACCCAGACCGACTGGGCCGCGGTGATGGCCACCGCCGTGCTGGCACTGTTGCCGCCAGTGATCGTCGTTGTGCTGATGCAGCGCTGGTTCGTCGCCGGACTGACCGAGGGGGAGAAGTAGTGGCGACACTCGAACTGGCCGGCATCACCAAAAGCTTCGGCAACACCGCCGTCCTGCACGAAATCGATCTGACACTGGCCGACGGCGAGTTGCTGGTGATCGTCGGCGCCTCCGGCTGCGGCAAATCCACACTGCTGCGTCTCGTCGCGGGCCTGGAACGACCTAGCGCCGGACGCGTGCTGCTCGACGGTCGCGACATCACCGCGCTGGATCCGGCCGCACGCGACGCCGCCATGGTGTTTCAGAACTACGCGCTCTATCCGCACATGAGCGTGTTCGACAACATGGCCTACGGCCTGCGCATCCGCGGCCTGGCGCGCGCCGACATCAGCCGCCGCGTCGACGAAGCCGCCACGCTGCTCGGCATCGAGCCGCTGCTGGCGCGCAAGCCGCGGCAACTCTCGGGCGGCCAGCGTCAGCGCGTCGCCATGGGCCGCGCGATCGTGCGCGAGCCGAAACTGTTCCTGTTCGACGAGCCGCTGTCCAACCTGGACGCCAAGCTGCGGGTGCAGATGCGCGCCGAGATCCGCCGGCTGCAGCGCCGCCTCGGCGTCACCAGCCTGTATGTAACCCACGACCAGACCGAGGCGATGACGCTCGGCGATCGCCTGCTCGTGCTGCACCAGGGCCGCCCCGCCCAGCTTGCCACGCCGATGGAGGTGTTCGAGCGCCCAGCCGACACTTACGTCGCCGGATTCATCGGCGCCCCGGCGATGAACCTGCTGACTGGGGAGCTGACTGAAGGCGGCGCGGCCGTCCGCCTGCACGCCGGCCCGGTGATCCCATTCGCCACCGGCGGGCGCGCCGGCCCGGACGGGCACTCCGTGACCGTCGGGATCCGCCCGGAACACCTGACCATCGCACAGGTCGCCCATGGTATCGGTCCGGAGCGGGCCGGACGGCCGGACGCCCAAACGCTCATCTTGCATGTGGACCTTATCGAGCCGCTCGGTTCGGAAACGCTGGTCCACGGGCGCCTCGCTGACACCCCCGCTCGGGAGGTGCCAACCCCGGAAGTGCCCGCCCGGGAGGTGCCCGTCCAGGAGATAGTGGTGCGCCTGCCGGGCCAGGCCCCGTTTGGCGAGCGCCTCCCACTCCGCCTGATGCCCGAGCACCTGCACCTGTTCGACCGCGTCAGCGGTCGCCGGATGCCCAGCTCCTAGCGCTTCGGACCGAGTGACACCGGAAATGCCACCCCCGCGGCTTGAAGCGACGCGCTGCGGTGGATAGGGTCGCATGGTTGTAACAAAGGGTCGCCGGTTCGCATGTCCGGGTCGCCAATTGCGCCGACGCCACCCATCAGCCCCGCGGAAATGCTGGTTCTGGTGTCCCGCGCCAGCCTGACGCTCAATCCCGGCCAGATGGCGGACCTGGTGCTGGCTTGGCGGCAGGTGGTTGCGCTGCTTGCCCTGATCCCGCGTGACCGGCCGCTGGTGGACGATCAAGCGTTCGTGTTTCGGCTGCCGCCGCCCGTCATCGCCGCCAAGCCGGTCGCCACCGCCCGCGCCCAGCCGACCGGCGCCGCCGCCACCAAGCCACCCCCCGGGAAGAAGCCCGCTGGGAAGACGTCCGCTGCGAAGAAGCCCCCCAGGGGGAAACCCACTGGGGGGAAACCCGCTGGGCAGAAGCAGTCGGCGGCGCGCAAACCGCTCCCGAACCTGTCCTCGGGCGGGCGTTCGGCCCGGCCCGGCGGCCGACGATGACCACGATTCCATCGTCGCTCACCATTGCCGAGGCCGGCCGCCTCATCGCCGCCAAGAAACTGTCGCCCGTGGAGCTGACCAAGGCGCTGCTGGCCCGGATCAAGGCGATCGACCCGAAGATCAATGCCTTCCTGACGATCACCGACAAAGCGGCGCTGACCGCCGCCCGCGCCGCCGAGCGCGCCGTGATGGCCGGCAGGAAGGACCCGTTGCTCGGTATCCCGGTGGCCTACAAGGACATCTTCGAGACCGCCGGCGTGCTCACGACAGCGCATTCCCGCATCCTGCAGCACAACATCCCGAAGCACGACGCCGAGACGGTGCGACGGCTGCGCGCCGCCGGCACCGTGATGCTGGGCAAGCTGGCAACCCATGAATTCGCCATCGGCGGTCCGGCCTTCGACCTGCCCTGGCCGCCGGCGCGCAACCCGTGGGACACGCGGCGCTTCACCGGCGGGTCCAGCTCGGGGTCTGCTGCTGCCGTCGCAGCCGGACTGGCTCTGGGCGCGCTGGGCTCCGACACCGGGGGATCGATCCGCCTGCCGGCGGCCTACTGCGGCATCGCCGGGCTAAAGCCGACCCCGGGGCTGGTGTCGCGCCGCGGCGTCATCCCGCTTGCCCCCAGCCTGGACACCACCGGGCCGATGGCATGGACGGCGCAGGACTGCGCGATCCTGCTGGACGCCCTCGCCGGGCACGACCCCGCCGACCCGGCCTCGGTGCCCGGCCCGCAGCTGTCCTACGCCAGGTCCATCGACACGCCGGTCAAGGGGCTGCGCGTCGGCGTGCTACGTCATATCTACGAGCACGACATGCCGGCCTCGACCGATGTGCTACAGGCCATGAACCGCGCCGTCGCGGCCCTGAGGTCGCTCGGCTGCCGAGTGGAGGACGCCACCCTGCCGCCCCTGCAGGAATACAACGCCGTCGGGCGGGTGATCATCAGCGCCGAGGCTTACGCGCTGCACGAGGCAACCCTGCAAACCCGCCTGTCCGACTACTCGCGCACCTTCCGCATCCGCGTGCTGTCCGGGGCGCTGCTGCGCGCCGCCGAGTATATCGCCGCGCAGCGCCGCCGCACCGACCTGATCGCCATCACGGCGAAAGCGTTCGAGCGGTTCGACGTGCTGATCTCCACCCCCGCCGCCGGCGCCGCGGCGCTGTTGAGCGAGCAACGCCCCGACGACGGCTTTGGCCGCCCGCTGGCGACCACGTTGGCCAATGTCGCGGCGGTGCCGTCGCTGGTGGTGTGCGCCGGGTGGACCGCTGCCGGCCTGCCGCTCGGTCTGGAGATCATCGGCCCGGCCTGGGGTGATGCCACGGTGCTGCGGGTCGGGCATTACTTCGAACGGGAAACCGGCACCCGCGACCGGCGTCCCGATATTTAGCAACGCTGTTCCTTTGCCCGTGGAGGTTTGGGCCGCAAAGCAGACCAAGGTGGGGGGCAGCGGTCGGCACGCAATAACGTGCGGCAGAAGCTTGGCACAGACCCCTCATAGTCAGGCAGGAGATTCGTCCTCGGCCACGCATTATCCCAACGCCCGCGGAGCGGGATCGCGATCTTGCGTCTGCGTCGATTTCGCGCTTGCTCAGGCAACGGGAAGAGGCAACGCGGACGGGGTCCGGGCATCCGCCGGCGGATGCTTCAAGGGAAAGGCGCGTCCTGTCGGGTGCGTCGCTCAGCCGAAACGATCCGGCTACCATTGCGTTGGGCGATACGCAACATGCGGCCTGCGCCACGACGCGCGGCGCCGTCGCACAGGCGTCTGGTCCGTCGCCCGCTTCCGCGCGCCGTTCTTGCGTAGCAGGAATTCGCGGCCGAGCTTCGCCATCGGCATCCCGTCATACTCCATGATGTCAGCCGTGGCATAGGTCTCATGCCACCGGCCCTAATTCCCGAACCTTCGGCCGGTGTCGGGCCGCTGGTATGATTCTTTGTTTGGCCCGCGGCCGCCCCGCCAACCCCGCGCGCGATACCAGCGGCCTGAAATGACGGAAGAGTCGTCATTTCGGGCCGCTGGTCTCATGCCACAAGTCCGGAATGAAACTTCCGGTGCCCACCACATTGATCGGCGCGCGCGCGTCGGCCGTCACCCGGCACTTCTCCACGCCGAAACCCGAGGACGCAACAATCTTCGCGGTGGGGTACCGCCATCAAACAGTCACAAGTCTCCTCGCGAGACCGCTGGTAATAACCGTTCGTTGTTGAATTCGCGCGTTCGGGGGCGGGCCTCGGGCGCAGGGGGTAGTTTTATGTCGTTCACCGCTGAACCGGACCGGGCAAAGCCGGGTGCGGCATGGGCGTGCGCGGAGCTTGCCGGGACGAATTGCGCCCTCGGCATCATCCCCTGACCTCGTCCCGCGGACCTTGTCCCCCTTGGCAAAGTATTGAGCACGAAGGAGTAGCTGCCATGCCTGACGTCGCGGAAATCGCCCGGTCCGGTTCGGCGGAAAAGCGGTCGGTACAGCATTATATCGACGAGCGCCCCATCTGGTCCGACGGCACGATCCTGCCATCGGTGCCGATGACCGCCATGCAGTGGCGCATCTGGACGCTCGCCGCCGCCGGCAAGTTCTTCGAGGGCTTCGTCGTGTTCATGACCGGCGTGGCGCTGCCGCTGATTTCGCGCGAGTTCGGCATCGGCTCGGCCCAGAACGGCCTGATCAGCGCCGCCAGCCTGCTGGGCATCCTGATCGGCGCCATCGGCCTCGGCGGCATGTCGGACACGTTCGGGCGCAAGAGAATGTTCATCATCGAGATGATCATCTTCGTCGCCTTCCTAGTACTCCTTGTCTTCTGCACCGATTTCATTTCCCTGATCATCTGTCTGCTTGGCCTCGGCATCGCGCTAGGTTGCGACTACCCCACGGCGCACATGATCATTTCGGAAAGCATCCCCAGCACCAGCCGCGGCAAGCTGGTGCTCGCCGCGTTCGCGTTCCAGGCGGTGGGCGCGCTTGGCGGCACTGCGGTCGGCTATTTCGTCCTGGTCGCCGACCCCAGCCTGGATGC
>DASRQX010000440.1:0-8511 GCA_035696165.1 Acetobacteraceae bacterium
ACCCGCGTTGCCGGTGAAGCCGGGACCGCGGCGGATCTACAAGTACAAGCCGGACGATTACGCGCGGACCTGGGTGCCCGATGAGCGGGCGGCGCAGACGTACCCGGGGTGGGAGAACATCACCAAGCCGGAGCGGCGGGAGTTCTTTGACTACACGTATACCGGGCCGGTGAAACCGCTGGAGATGCTGACGCCGGCGTCGCGGGCTGCGGTTGCGGCTGGGGAGGAGTGAGGGCGGGGGGCCTCGCCTGCGCTCCTTGGCAACTGCGCGCGGGCCGCGCGAAGCTGCATCGTCCGTGGTGCAGGAAGGCAGGCAAGGATTCGAACCGCAATAAACGCAAATGATCCGAGCGGGATTGGGGCTACGGGGGACGACCGACCGTGCGGCACAGTCTAGGCGCGATCTATTTGCGTTTTTTGCGGTTCCGACTCTTGTTGCTCGTTGTCAGGGCACGGAAGGGCAGAATGGCGCTTCGCGCGGTGAGCCGTCGCTGCCGACTTTGCGCGTCCTCCGCGTCCTCCGCGATCGGTCCCGCGGCGACGGGTGGCCGGCTTGGGGGCTGGCCATGATGGGTGGCGGCGGGTTTGTGTCGGTGGGCGTGCTTTTCGCGAAATGCGCAACGACCCTGCGAGGGTCTGCCAGGGGCTGCATCCCGGCGGTCGGGATGGGTCGCGGTGGCATCGGCGGGGGCGGTGGGCGTGTGTTCGCGAAATGCGCAACGATCCTGCCAGGCTCTGCCGGGGGCTGCATCCCGGCGGTCGGGATGGGTCGCGGCGGCATCGGCAGGGGCGGCGGGGGTGTTTTCGTAAAATGCGCAACGACCCTGCCAGGGTCCGCCAGGGGCTGCGTCCCGGCGGTCGGGATGCGTCGCGGTGGCATCGGCGGGGCGGCGGCCGTGTTTTCGTGAAATGCGCAACGACCCTGCCAGGGTCTGCCAGGGGCTGCGTCCCGGCGGTCGGGATGCGTCGCGGTGGCATCGGCGGAGCGGCGGCCGTGTGTTCGCGAAATGCGCAACGACCCTGCCAGGGTCTGCCAAGGGCTCCATCCCGGCGGTCGGGATGGGTCGCGGTGGCATCGGCGGGGGCGGCGGGCGTGTGTTCGCGAAACGCGCAACGACCCGGCCAGGCTCTGCCGGGGGGCTGCATCCCGGCGGTCGGGATGGGTCGCGGTGGCATCGGCGGGGGCGGGGGGCGTGTGTTCGCGAAATGCGCAACGACCCTGCCAGGGTCTGCCAGGGGCTGCGTCCCGACGGTCGGGATGGGTCGTGGTGGCATCGGCGGGGGCGGATGGCCGGCTCAGGGTCAGCCATGGCGGGGAGGGCGGAGGTGGTGGGCAAGCGTTTTGCGGAATGCGCAACGACCCTCGGGTCAGGCGCCCGATGGCATGCCCCCAGGTCAAGCGCCCGAGGCGGCGGAGAACGGGCGTTTCGAGAAGACGCGACAGGACCCCATGCAACAGTCTGCCTCACCGGGGGCAGCCACGCGGGCGGAGGTGGCGGTGGGCGTGGTTTTCGCGAAAACGCGCAACGACCCTCGGTCGAGTGCTCCGAGGCATGCCCTTGGGTCAAGTGCGAGAGCGTGTGCGCGATGCAACAGTCTGGCACCGGCGTGGTCGCGGCGACGGCCGAGTCGGGTCTTTGGGGTGGCGCGACCCTCACCCTCGTCGCTTCGCGCCTCGACCTCTCCTGCGAAGAGCGGGAGAGGTGAACGCGGCGGCACGGCGAGCGCGGAGGTGGTGGGCAAGCATATTGCGAAATGCGCAACGACCCCAGGGTCAAGGGTCCCGGGGGCAAGGCTCTTCCGCCCCCACCTTGGATGCGGGGGTGGGACGGCGTCGTGCCGCGACTTGCGGCCGGCACTCGCTCATGCAGCGATGCCATGAAACCGCTCCTGTCATCGGGTTCCGTCCATGGGTCGGCCAGCCGGTCTCGGATACATCTTGATAGGAGTCGTTCCTTGGAAGCGCTGCACTCGTGGCAGGATCAGGAATCCGAACAAACCGTCGAACGACACCAGCACTGCGACGACCACGACCGCGATCAACGCGACGCACGCCGGCCACGCCATGCGGTGGTCGAGTGTCGTCACCGTGCAGAGCGGTTCTGACGCAGCAGCAATCGATGTGGTTCCGGGATCTGGCACGACGGCGCGCACCTCACCTGGCAGACCATACCTGCAAAGCGTCATACCCCCTGGAAACTACCGGGCGGCGACGGCACACTACCATCCGAGGAACCTGCAATGCATATCGAGACCGAGCCCACCCAGCATTTGCAGCGCGCCGCCGCGGCTGCCCGCGCCGCCTCGCATATGCTCGCCCGCAGCCCGGCCGCGCAGCGCGATGCGGCGCTGGTCGCCATGGCCGACGCGTTGCGCACCGCCGCGCCGGCGATCCTGGCCGCCAATGCCAGCGACCTTGCCAGCTTCAGCGGCGGCGCTGCGTTCCGCGACAGGCTGGTGCTGACGCGGGCGCGCGTCGAGGCGATGGCCAAGGGCCTGCACGATATCGCCACGCTGCCGGATCCGCTCAGTCGCGTGCTGGCCGATTGGACGCAACCCAACGGGCTGCACATCCAGCGCATCGCCACGCCGATCGGGGTGATCGGCATGATCTATGAAAGCCGGCCCAATGTCGGCGCCGACGCCGCCGGTCTCTGCCTGAAGTCCGGCAATGCCGTGATCCTGCGCGGCGGATCCGAAAGCCTGCACAGCGCACGCGCCATCAACGCGGCACTCAACGCCGGTTTGCACGCGACCGGGTTACCGGACGCCTGCGTGCAGATTGCGCCGAACACCGACCGTGCCTACGTCGCCGCCATGCTCGCCGCAGTCGGTCTGCTCGACCTGATCATTCCGCGCGGCGGGAAATCCCTGGTCGAACGCGTGCAGCGCGAGGCTCGGGTGCCGGTACTCGCTCATGGCGAGGGGCTCTGCCACACCTATGTCCACGCGGCGGCGAATCCCGCCATGGCGCGCGCCGTTGTCGCCAACGCCAAGATGCGCCGCACCAGCGTCTGTGGCGCCACCGAAACCTTGCTGATCGATCGCGCGATCGCGCCCGCGCTGCTGCCCGCCATCGTCGTCGACCTGCGTGCACTGGGCTGCGGCTTCCGCGCCGATGCGGCGGCGCGCGACATCGTCCCCGACCTGCCGGTGGCCACCGAGGCCGATTTCCAGACCGAATGGCTCGACGCCATCCTGTCGGTGGCCGTGGTCGATGGCGTCGACGCGGCACTCGCCCACATCGCCCGGCACGGCAGTGAACATACCGATGCGATCGTCACGGAAGACGCGGCCGCGGCCGAGCATTTCCTCAACGGCCTCGACAGTGCGGTGGGGCTGTGGAATGCGTCCACCCAGTTCTGCGACGGCGGAGAATTCGGCTTTGGCGCCGAGATCGGTATCGCCACCGGGCGCATTCATGCGCGCGGTCCGGTCGGGCTGGAGCAACTCACCACCTACCGCTATCTCGTTCGTGGCACCGGGCAGGTACGCCGCTGAATACGCCGCTCGCCCAAGACGCGGTCCCACGCTTCGGCGATCGCAGGCGCAGCCGGGTCGGCCTGCTGGGCGGCTCGTTCAATCCGGCGCATGAAGGCCACCGCCATGTGGCCGAGCTGGCACTGCGGCGGCTTGGGCTCGACCAGGTCTGGCTGGTGGTTTCGCCCGGCAATCCGCTGAAGCCGCAACGTGGCATGGCGCCGTTGTCGCAAAGGCTCGCGTCGGCGCGCCGCATCGCCGATGGTCGGCGCATTCTGGCGAGCGCAATCGAACAGCGGCTCCGGACCCGCTTCACCATCGATACGCTGCGCCTGCTGCGCCGCCGGTTCCCGCGGGTCGATTTCGTTTGGATCGCCGGCGCGGACATACTGGAGCAGTTGCCGCGCTGGCGCGGCTGGCGTGAGATTCTGCGCCGTGTGCCACTCGCGGTTTTGCCGCGTCCGAGCTACAACCACCGCGCCCTGGCCGGGCGCGCCGCGTCCGTGCTGCGGGGTGCCCGTTGGCCGACACGGGCCGCCGCGATTCTCGCCCGATGCCCGCCCCCGGCCTGGGTGTTCCTCACGGCGCTGCAGCATGCCGCCTCCGCCAGCGCGATCCGTGCCGTCTTGCCCAGTGTGACCCATCCCGCCTTGCCCAGCACGACCCGCATCTCGCTGCCCGCCGCGACCCGCTCCGTGTTACCCAGCGCGCACCCCGCAATCTCGCAAGGAGCCGAGCCATAGCCCGTCCGCCCAGACCGCCCGCGCGCAAGCGTGCCGCGCCCCGCAAGCTGGCCAAGCCAAAGCTTGCGGCGGCCGACAAGACCCCTGGCACACCGCGCAAGAAGGCTGCCGTCGCCGGCCCGCGCGCCGGCGCACGCCGCGTGCCGCCGACCGAACCCTCGGCGCTGGATCGGCTGCAGGGTGCGATCGTCGCCAGCCTGGAGGACGACAAGGCGGAGGCGATCGTCACCCTTGATCTGGCCGGCAAGGCCAGCTTTTGCGATCGGATGGTGATTGCCAGCGGCCTGGCGGATCGCCAGATCACCGCGATGGCGCAGCACCTGAGCGAAAAGTTGGCGGAGGCCGGCGTGAAGCGGGTTCAGGTGGAAGGCGGGCAGGGCGCCGACTGGGTGCTGATCGATGCCGGCGACATCGTCGTGCATCTGTTTAAGCCGGAGGCGCGGGCGATGTATGCGCTAGAGAAGATGTGGGGCGCCGATCTGGACGAGGTGCCCGCGCTGGCCTGATCGTTCCCAGGCTGGCCGTCCCCAGGCTGGTCGTCATAACGCGGGCGATCAGCCGCTCGGCGGTGGCGAAGGCGCGCTCGACCGGAAGGTCGGTCATCTGCCGCCCCATCGCGATCACCACAGCGCTGCGCCGCCCGGCCGGGGCATATTCGTCGGCTGGGGTGGGGCCGAACAGCCCCAGGGTTGGCGCGCCAGCCGCCGCCGCCAGGTGCATCAGGCCGGAATCGTTGCCGACGAACAATGATGCACGCGCCAGGCATGCGGCGATCTCCGGCAGCGACAGGCGGCCGACCAGGTCGATCGCCTCCGGCAACAGGGCGAGCAGCGGGGCGGCCATCGCGCGCTCCGCTGCATCTGGCCCGGCGATCACCAACGGCACCGCGCCCGGCAGCGGTCCGGCCGCCAGCGCCCGGAACAGCGCGGCGAACCGCTCTGCCGGCCAGACCTTGGGCTGCCAGTTGGCGGTTGGGCCGAGTGCCACCAGCGGGCGTGCCGTGGACAGCCCAGGGGTTGCTCCAGCGGCCGACAGCGCGGGCAGTAGCGCGGCGGCGCGGGCCGCGTCCTCAGGGGTGAACCAGGCGACCGGCAGGGGTGGCGGATCGAGGCCAAGCATGGCGGCGAGTTGGCTGATCTTGTGGCCGGGGCGCGGGCGCATGACCACGCGCCGGCCGGCGAGCACCATCCATGCCAGACCGGAGCCGCGGATATCCACGACCTTGTCCCAGCGCCGCCGTGCTGCCGTGGCCCAGAGCCGTGGCCAGTGCAGTGACCAGCGTCGCTTGTCAAGCACGATGACGCGCTCGCGGTTCGGCATGCGCGCGAACAACTCCGCCGCGACCGGGCCGCACACCACGGTGATGCGGCAGTCGGGATAGGTGCGGATCAGATGGTCCAACAAGCCGGTCGCCAGGATAGCGTCGCCCAGCCGGTTGGAGGTGACGAATAGGATACGCATTGCGCTCGGCCTTACCACTCCCACTCGCCTTGTGGGAGGGGGAGGGGGTGGCTTGGCGACTATGGCCTGTCCTCGTCGTTCTCGTTCCGCTCGCCCGCCCGCGGATCGTCGCGGCCAATAGTATAGGCGTCATCCGCGCCCGACAGTTCGCCATCGGCGCCGGTCTCCAGCAGTCGCTTGTCGCCAGGCTCGCACGTCCAACTGCTGGCGACATCGACCGGGCCGCCGAGATAGCTCGCCTCCTCGGGGAACTTGCACAGCGGCATGGTGCGATGGCTGCCGCTGTTCGAGGCCACGATGCCGTCGGGGGCGACGCCCTGTGTCACCCAGTCGTCAAGCGCCGTCAGCGTGGCGAAGCTGTTCGGCCCACCTCCTCTACTACAGTGACCCATGCCCGGCACCATGAACAGCCGGGCATGCCGCTGCAGCCGAGCGTAGCCATGCTCCTGTCTGGCCAACGCCTTGTAGAACCAGATCGAACGGAAAGGCGACGCCATGTCGTCGCTGAATCCGTGATAGAGGATCATCTTGCGACCCTGGCGCAGGAAGCGGCGCAGCCTGCGCGGATCGTCGGCCGCGTCCGCGCTGGTGCGCTGCCTGACGAGAGCGGCGGCGGCCGCCGAGATCGAGTTGCCGCGCTGTGGCCAGTCATTGTTCACGTCGTAGGTCGGTTCGCGCTCGATGAAGTAGCGAATGCTGGAATCGCCCCGCATCCAGGCCGACGGTCCTTCCCCGATGCCGCCCCAGGGTTCGGCGCCATCAGGGTCGACGGCGGGCGTTGATATCTCTGCCTCCCCCTCGAATCCGGCCGTGGCGTAGTTGCCGACAGGCATACCCGGCGCTACCGGGTTGCCGCCAGTGTCGAACAGCTCCTTCATATAGAATTCGAGTGCCTCCGCCTGCGCCGCGGTCAAAGTGCCGGGCACCAGCGAACGCGGATTGAAAGCGCATTTCGCCGGGTTTTGAATGAGCCCGTCAGCCGCATCGCAACTCGCATTGACGGCCGCGTCGATGGCGGGGAGCAGCGAGAACGGGATATAGGCCGCAGCCGGTATGAACGCCTTTGCCTGCTTGATGACGGCCCCGAGTTCGTCGCCCGGATCGATGATCGGATCGCCCGCAATGAGACCATCGAAATCCTCGGGGTAGCGGCCACCCTCCATGACCGCCTGGCGACCGCCGGTCGAGCATCCGTCGAAATAGGCGTGCTCGATCTTGTCCCGATAGTAGGTCTCGGCAAGCACCTTCGTTGCCACGGTGACCTGATGAACGGCCCGGTAGAAGAAGTCGATGATCGCCGGCTCGTTGGGCACGCCTGGCCGGAGCAGGTTCCAGGTGGGATCCGGCGTCGCGGGATCCTGCTCGTGGCCGGCATCGGTATTGACGACCGTGTATCCGAGGCCAAGCGCCGCGGCGACATCGGTTGCGTTCGCCGAGACGCTCGTGACCGAACCGCAATTGCCGCCGCATCCGAAGAAAAGGAAGCGATTTGTCCAATGGTCTGGCAGCTTGATGACGAACTCGGCCGACCCCGGTCCGGCGCCCTCGCCGTTGGTGGCGACCGTGCCCTGGACGAGACAATATTCCGGCTGCTGTGCGTGGGCCGGCACGTCCGTTGCCGAAACGATCGTCACGCTTGCAATCGCAAACTCAGACAGTATCGAGGCGGAACAATAGGGCAAGCCAGCCGACGCCTGCGACGTCGACAACACCAGGCCGGCCAATACGCCCACGCCGAGCACTGAAATACGCAAGGCCCACCCGCCCGGCGCCGGTTTTCGCCTCCACATGAAATGCTCCTTTGATCCGACGCGCGCCAGCCAGCGCGAGGGCGACGTCAAGCCACATCATTACCGAGCAGGAAAGTCCTACCCGATCGCCATCCGATTGTGCAACCGGCGGAGGGACACACCCACCAGTACAGCGCTTCCAGGGAACAACTCCTATCAAGATGTATCCGAGACCGGCTCGCCGACTCATGGACGGAACCCGATGATAGGGCGGTTTCATGGGTCCGCTGCACCAGTGCGTGCCGGCCGCAACTCGCGGCACGACGCCGTCCCACCCCCGCATCCAACGTCGGACGGAAAAGCCTTGCCCCCGGACCCTTGATCCGGGGGCATGCCCTCGGGCGCTTGACCCGGGGGGCGTTGCGCATTTCGCGAATACCACGTCCGCCGTGACCTGTGCCTGTCCTTCCCCGGGTCGTCCCCCCCGTGCCGAACCCGGCGGGAAGAGCCTGCCCCGGCGGAGGCCGGGGTTGTTGCGCAATCTCGCAAAAACCACGTCCGCCTTGACCTTTGCCTGTCCTTCCCGGGTCGTGCCCCCGCCCGGGTCGAACCCGTCGGGAGGAGCCTTCCCCGGCGGAGGCCGGGTTTGTTGCGCAATTTCGCAAAAACCACGTCCGGCGAGACCTGTGCCCGTCCTTCCCCGGGTCGCGCCCCCGCCCGTGCCGAACCCGGCAGGAGGAGCCTGCCCCGGCGGAGGCCGGGGTTGCTGCGCAATTTCACAAAAACCACGTCTGCCGCGACCTGTGCCCGTCCCTCTGCCGGGTGGTGCCCCGGCCGGGGTCGAACCCGGCGAGAGGGTTGTTGCGCAATTTCGCGAAAAGCGCCCGCGCCCCCTGCAACCGGCGCCTACCCGCCACAGCCAGCCCCCAAGTCGGCCACCCGCCGCCGCGGGACCGGACCGCGGAGGACGCGGAAAGCCGCTGGCGATGGTGCTCCGCGCGAAGCGCCATTCTGCTCTTCCCGCCCTGACAGCGAGCAACAAGAATCGGAACCGCAAAAAACGCAAATAGATCGCGCCGCACGGTCGGTCGTCCCCG
>DASRQX010000441.1:0-33152 GCA_035696165.1 Acetobacteraceae bacterium
CGCAGAAAACATCTGGTCGGTGTCGGTATTCACGCCCAGGTGGCCACTGGCATAGAAGCCAGAACCCACGGCGAGCAGTATACCAAGGAGTACCACTATCCAGGCGCGCCTGCGGCTCGCATCGACGACACCAACGAGCGCGTGTTGCAGGAACGACGCGCCGGAACCCGCGCCTTTCATCCCAGCATGCCGCCAGAGAGGTTGCCGACCTTGTGGTTGAGGCCATTCGCCAACGCCGACGCACCACCGACCCTGAGCAATTCGCGAAAATCCGAGCGCTGCACGGCAACGCGGCTGATCGAGCCGTCCGTCAGCACGTCTACCGCCTGCCATCCCGCCGGGAAACGCCGCATGACGTAATCGAGCTTGATCGGCGAATCATTGGTGCGGAGCATTTGACTCTGCACCACTACCTCGCTGCTGCCGACAGTGCGGGCCGACGGCGAAACCTGGAAACTCTGGCCATTGTAGCTGTTGAAGTTCGCGACGTAGCTCGAAACGGTGTACCGGCGGAACGCTGTCGTGAGCGTGGCCTTCTCTGCCTCTGGCAACGTCGTCCAGGACAAACCGATCGAGGCCGCGAGCACCGCATCAAGGTTGAAGACCTGCTCGACCACCGGGGCGAGCGCGCTATAACGTTGCGCGAACGGCGTGCCTCCGGCCGCCTTCATCGACGCAATCAGCGCGTCGTTAAGCTGCTCGACCGGAGCGGTCGGGGAGTCGCCCGTGGTCTCGGCGCTGGCCGGCCGCCATGTGGTGGTGGCGACGGAAGCGGCGATTGCCAGGCCCAGCAGACCGCGACGTCCGATCGGGGAGATATGGTGCGTCATTGTTGTTCTCCGTCAGATAGATGCGGGCATTCACGCCAAGCCGCATTCAGCAGTCAGTTGTCCGGTGAACCGGTGCCAAATCTGGGTGGCACCCAGCAGTGGGAAGCCGATAAAGCCGCGCAGGTGCAGGTTGCCACCTTCACCCAACCAGAGCTTCGCCTGATACGTGGCTCCGTCGCGCGGGTCTGTGATCTGGCCCACCCAAGTGCCGTCCGCGGCGGGTTTTTCATTCGTGATGATGGTCAGTCCACACTGCGACTGCCCGTGCACATCGGTCGGCATTGGCTCCGTCGGCTCGCGATCGATGCCGACGATCCGGCCGCAGAGCGTGTCGCCGCATTGCGCGATCGCGACGACGCCGTGGCCATTTGCCGTCGACCACGTGCCGACAGGGCTGTCTGCCGGCGTCGCCGATGCCGAGGACACAATCAATGCGATTGCGAGCATAGCTGCGCAACAAACAAGTACGTATGACGTGGTGCGCCGGAACATTGGATTTACCCCCGCTTTGGCGGACGCGGGACCATATTGTTCGCCGGCGGTGTCACGTTAATGCCGATCCCGACATAAGACATGTGCTTTGGGCGGATGAAGTGATCGCCTGGCGCGGTCTTGCGGACCATACGGCGCGGTACTATGTACCGACTGCGCTTCGAGCCGGCATTGGCGGGCTTGCTTAGGCCGCGCTTGGTCTCTTCATGGTCACTGCGTGATTGATCTTCCGTGCCCGAAGCACGTGATCTCGCTGCGGATGGCTGGTGGTGGGCCCAGAGGTTCAGTTGATCGCTTCACCGGCGCCAATACGACACACACTCCCTTGTCATCGGCAGGCTGATCAAGGTTCCGTCTGCAATTCGGCACACCGCCAGAGTTTGTTGTCTATCGGCCGGCAGGTTGGTCGTCTGTTTCATTCATGATGGTGGCAGGAGGCATGGATATTCGCCGGGCGAATTTGCCACACCACTGCTCACCGCCATTAGCCCCCGTATGGGGCGTAACTGTACCCGTAGCCGGGGCCATAGTAACCGCCGTAGCAGCCATACGGGGCATAGCCGTAGGCGTAACAGCCCGGGGCATAGTAACCGCTGTAACCGGAATACGGCCGGAATCCACGAAGGTCGCGACCAGCGAAGCGGCCTACCCGGCCCGAGCCACCGCGAAAACCCCCGAAGCCGCCGTGGAACCCGCCGCCGCCGTGGAAGCCTCCGCCACCGCCGTGAAAACCTGCGCCACCGCCACCGCGAGCTTCCGCGGGGCCAACCGCAACCGCGGCGGTGAGAGCGATCGCGGTGATAGCCGCTGCTATTGCCAATTTGTGGGTCATGGGATTTTCCATTTCGATCATGATGCCCGATCTGGGCTCGGGCAAACTGACAGGTACGCACGGGCTTCGCTGATCGTTTATGCTAAAAGGCAGATAAGTGTTCTGTTGGAATCAGGGTTTTGTTCGGAGAGCTGGTTCCCACGTTCCAGCACGGGCCTACAGCGACAAATATGTTGGGGCGCTATAAGGCGTAGCGTGCGCCGCGTTGGCCCTGTCGGCTCTTCCGAATCGTGTGCGGTGATTGGCCGCTTGCCGTTGTTGTGTCAGTCAGCATCACGCAGCTTCACGGAGGCGGACGGCGACTCAACTTTCCTCGCCTGGGGCCAGGCGTGTTTTGCCCTGAGGCGGGTCGGCCGCACGGAAGCCATAGCAACCGATTCAGCAGCTTCCTCTATCGAGTCCCTACCCCTCGATTGTCCAGGCCATGCGTTGGGTAGCTGAACCACCGAGGTGCTAGGCCGCCAGCATACGCAATCGCCGCTCGGCGATCTGCGCCTTCATCGCCTTCTGCAGCTTCTCGAAGGCGCGCACCTCGATCTGCCGCACCCGCTCACGTGAGATGTTGTATTCCTGCGACAGGTCCTCGAGCGTCGTCGGTTCGTCCTTCAGCCGGCGCTCTTCCAGGATGCGCCGTTCGCGCGTATTCAACGTCTGCAGTGCGGGGGCCAGCAGAGCCTGGCGCCCGGACAGTTCCTCGTGCTCGCCAATCGAGGCTTCCTGGCTTTCCGACTCGTCGACGAGCCAATCCTGCCACTCGCCCTCGCTGTCAGCACGCACGGGCGCATTCAAGCTGTGGTCGGGGGCCGCCAGCCGGCGGTTCATGCTGACCACGTCCTGCTCCGGCACCGCCAGCATGGTCGCGATCTTGCTGACCTGTTCGGGTTTCAGGTCGCCGTCTTCGATCGCCTGCATCTGGCCCTTCAACCGCCGCAGGTTGAAGAACAGCTTCTTCTGCGCCGCCGTGGTGCCCATTTTCACCAGCGACCAGCTATGCAGGATGTACTCTTGGATCGCCGCGCGGATCCACCACATAGCGTAGGTTGCAAGACGGAACCCGCGCTCCGGATCGAAGCGCTTCACCGCCTCCATCATGCCGACGCTGCCCTCGCTGATCAGGTCGCCGACCGGCAGGCCGTAGCCGCGATAGCCCATGGCGATCTTGGCAACGAGGCGCAGATGCGAGGTGACCAGCTTGTGAGCCGCATCAAGATCATTCCGGTCACGCCAGAGATGCGAGAGAGCAACCTCCTCCTGCAGCGACAGCATGGGAAACTTGCTGATCTCTCGAAGGTAGCGCGTCAGATTGCCGTCAACGCTGGCATTGAGGACCGTGGAGGCCATAACCGTCTCCTTTCGCTCGGGCCGGCGACTGGGCCTGTCCGGAATGGCAAGGCCAGTCGTACCGCGGTTGAATGATGTTCGGTGGCGGCAATGTCGCCGTCTCGGGTCCGCTATGCCAATGCGGCGTTTGAATGGTGGTATGCTGCCAAAGCATTGTCCGTCGTTCCACGCGGTAGGCGAGATCGGTTATTCGTAATGTGCATGGGCTGTGTCCCGCGCATACGGTATGACTGGATCATTCCGTCTTTTATTTCGGCCCGTCGGATCCAATTAATGCTCCGTGCCACCCAGGCGCGGTCCACGCGACGTGGAACAGGCTACACCTGCCAAGCGGCCCCGTGAGCAGCGAACGACCTGGGTGTTTACGTGAGAGGTGCAATCATGAAACGATTTTCATCCCGCGTGACAGTGACTGCTCTGGCGGTCGCACTGCTCGCGGCACCCGCCACCGCTTTTGGCCAAGAGCAGGTGCCAACCCGTGACGCCAATGTCTGGGACTGGCGCGCGCACCAACCGACCGAGGCGCAGGTGGTGAACAAGGAGGAGGCGGCCGGGGTAGCACCGACGCCATCGCAGCGTGACTCGGCGGCGGCCACGGTGGACCAACTCTATCGACAGCTACAGGGTGGTTCACACAGCTGAGTGTTGTGCGCCAGGGGAGGGACCGCGCGCGTTCGTCGCACACCGGGAGCAGGGTTGGTGCGTGATGTTGGGCCTGTACCAGGCGGCAAACCGCTCGGGTGCCTAACATCATGCAACAAACAATTGACGGCGAACAAATTGGTGCGATGGAACGCCCGCAATCCCCGAGCCACGGAGGACCAGCCTACCGGACGAGTGGCCAGTCCGTCGGCCGCCCGGTGTCCGTGTTAGCTGCCACCGTGCAACTGCGGTTGGCCGCTCCGTCCCCGCTTGGAGCGGTCCAGGTGGTAATCGTGATCCACTGCATCGATTTTCAGCATGGTCTCATGCGGATCCTTCTGATTGGCAGGTCACTTACAGGGACCAACTGGGACCGCGTCGATGAACGCCACCGACAGATGACGCATCGCGCAACATGTACAACAGGAGAACACGATGAAGACCATGTTCCTAACCCTCGCGGCCGTTCTGGGCTTCGCGCTAGGGACGGCCTCGCTGATCCCGGCGGCACACGCTTCCAGCGTGTATAACCAGGGTGGTGATTACCGTCCGCCGGCGTACAACAACGGCTGAGCCCCTGGTGACGGTGACTGAAATTACCCCAGCAGGAGTCCGAGAATGACCCCCACCATCCTGGTTGCTTTTGGCGCTTTGGTGGCGGCGTCATTGGTCGGTGCCCTGCTGGCACCGTCGGATTATTCACCCAGACAGACGTTCTTGCGTTCGCAGTGGCAACCCATCCGCACCGGCTCGGTTGCGCCACACGCGGCGCTGCAAAGCACGCCAGAGCGGCTTTCAAGCGCATCTCCCACCACGGTGCGGGCTGGGCTATCTCAGCCCGTGCCAGTCCATATGACGAGCTTTCACGGGCGCCATGATTGCATAACCGCGGTTGCCTCGATCTCCACCAGCGCCGCCGGCTCCACCAGCTGCAACACGCCGATCACCGACATGGTCGGGAAGTGCTTGCCGATGATGCGGCGGTAGGCGGTGCCAATCGCGATCTGGTCCTCGCGATAGGCGCGCAGGTCGGTGACATACCAGGTCAGCCGCACCAGATGCCGCGGGGCCGCGCCGGCCTCAGTCAGCAGGGTCACGATGTTGGTCAGTGCCTGATCCACCTGGCCCGCCATGCCGTCTGCGAAACGTCCCTGCGCGTCCCAACCCACCTGGCCGGCGAGGAAGATGCTCTCGCCGCCGGCGACGATCCCGTTCGCATAACCGCGCGGGCGTGGCCAGGATGCAGGCTGCAGCACACGCTGCCCGATTTCGTTCTGATCGCTCATTCGATTTTCCCCCGGACTCAATCGCCCTTGAACTCCGGCCGCCGCCTGGCGGCGAAGGCCTCGAAGGCGCGGCGAAAATCCTCGGTCGCCATGCAGATCGCCTGAGCCTGCGCCTCCGCCTCGATGGCGCTGTCGATGTCCATGCTCCACTCGCGGTGCAGCATCGTCTTGGTGATGCCATGGGCGAAGGTGGGACCATCGGCAAGCTGCGCCGCCATCGCGTGGGCCGCGGTCAGCACCTGTCCCGGCGAATGCAGCGCGTTGAAGAAGCCCCAGCGTTCGCCCTCTTCCCCCGTCATTGCGCGGCCGGAGTAAAGCAGATCTGCCGCACGTCCCTGGCCGATGATACGCGGCAGGATCGCGCAGGCACCCATGTCGCAGCCCGCGAGGCCGACGCGAGTGAACAGGAACGCCGTGCGGCTCTCGGCGGTGGCATAACGCAGGTCCGCCGCCATCGCCAGGATCGCGCCGGCCCCCGCACACACGCCCTCCACTGCCGCAATGATCGGCTGCGGACAGAGCCGCATCGCCTTCACCACGTCGCCCGTCATCCGGGTGAAAGCCAGCAACTCCGGCATCTTCATGCGGGTCAGCGGTTCGATGATCTCGAACACGTCGCCACCGGAACAGAAATTGCCGCCCGCCCCGGTGATGACCACCACCTTGATGGTCTGGTCGAGCGCCAGCGCACGGAACGTGTCACGCAGCTCGGCATATGAATCGAAGGTGAGCGGGTTCTTTTTCTCCGGACGATCGAGCGTGATGGTCGCGAGCTTGCCAGCGACCTCCCAGCGGAAATGCTTGCCTGGCTGCGGTGTCATCTCATACCTCTCCGTAAGCGACGGCGATCGCCTGGCCGGTCATTGCGCCAGCGTCGCGTCGGCACAGGAACGCCACCACTTCGGCCACTTCCCGCGGCTGAACCAGCCGTCCGGCGGGATTGCCAGACGCCAACTTGCTGCGTGCCTCGTCCTCTGAACGTCCGCCGGCGGCGGCGATGGTCGCCACCGCGCGGGACAGCATGTCGGTGTCGGTGAAGCCCGGGCAGACCGCGTTTACCGTGATGCCGTCCTTCACCGTCTCCAGTGCGAGCGCGCGGGTGAAGCCGACTAGCGCGTGCTTGGCGGCGGCATAGGCGGTGACATAGGCGTAGCCCTTCAGGCCGGCGGTGCTGGCGATGTTGACGACACGCCCGAAGCCCCGCGCGCGCATGCCAGGCAGCACGGCCTGACAGGCGGCGACCGCGGACAGCAGGTTCACCGCGAGCATCGTCTGGAAGTCCTTGACATCGTGTTTCGCGAACGGCTTGGAGATCGCTGCCCCGGCGTTGTTCACCAGGATGTCGCACGGACCGAGCGCGGTGATCGCCGCGGTAAGTGCTTTCGGATCAGTAACGTCGGCGACGCCGTAACGAGCACCGAGTTCATCGGCGGCGCGCTGCAGCGCCGCGACGTCGCGGCCGATCAAGGCAATGATCGCGCCATCAGCGGCAAGCCGATGGGCTATGGCCAGCCCAATTCCCTTGGCGCCGCCTGTGACAATGGCGTTGGGGGCTGTCGAAGCTGAACCTGTCATGGCCGCGTTTGACCCGGCCATCTACGCTTCGCCCGCGGTGCATGGATGGACGGGTGAAGCCTGGTCATGACGGGAAGCGGGCCGGCTTCGTGTCCGACCGCCGAGCGCAGACGAGGCATGCGAGTGTCGCTCATATCACCGCCGAATAATCCGTATCCGCACGCCGTGCCAGCCGCTCGATCTGCGCCTTCCCGGCCAGATACTGCTTCGGCCACCACTGATCGGCGTAACCCAGCCCGGCCGCGGCGCGCAGTGCGAAATGCGGGTCCGACAAATGCGGCCGGGCCAGCGCGCACAGATCGGCACGACCGGCGGCGATGATGGCGTTCAGGTGGTCGGGTTCGGTAATGTTCCCCACCGCCATCGTCGCAATTCCGGTTTCATTCCGGATTCGGTCGGCGAACGGCGTCTGGAACATCCGCCCGTAGACCGGCTGCGCGCGAATCGAGGTCTGGCCGGCCGAGACGTCCATCAGGTCGACACCTTCCCGCTGGAACGCGCGGGCGATTTCCACCGCGTCGTCGCCGGTGATACCGCCCTCGACCCAGTCGGTCGCCGAGATGCGCACCGACATCGGCTTGTCCGCGGGCCACGCCTTGCGCATCGCGCGGAACACCTCCAGCGGGAAGCGAAGCCGGTTTTCCGGCGATCCGCCATACGCGTCGGTGCGTTGGTTGGTCAGTGGCGACAGGAACGCCGACAGCAGATAGCCGTGCGCGGCGTGCAATTCGATCATGTCAAACCCGGCCCGAGCGCCGTAACGCGTCGCGGTCACGAACGCATCGCGCACCGCATCCATGTCGTCGCCCGTCATCGGGCGGGGGATCTGGTTGCGCGGGCTCCAGGGGATTGGGGACGGCGCGACCAGGTCCCAGTTCCCGTCGGGCAGCGGCGCGTCCATCTCCTGCCAGCCGAGTTGCGTCGAGCCTTTAGAGCCGGAATGACCAAGCTGCAGACAGAGCTTTGCCGCAGACTGCGCGTGCACGAACGCAACGATGCGCGCCCAGGTGTCCATTTGGTTCTCCGACCACAATCCGGCACAGCCCGGCGTGATCCGACCCTGCGGCGTGACGCAAACCATTTCGGTGAACACCAGACCGGCCCCGCCCAGCGCGCGGGCGCCAAGGTGGACCAGGTGGAAGTCGTTGGGCAAACCGTCCTGCGCGCTGTAGGTCGCCATCGGCGAAACCACGATGCGGTTGGCCAGGCGCATATCACGCAGCCGGAACGGCAGGAACATCGGCGGGATCGGGCGGCCCGTGGAATGGCCGGTCCGATGCCCGGCACGTTCGCCCAGCCACCGCTCCATCCCCTCGAGCCACGGCCGATCGCGCAGACGCAGATTCTCGTGGCTTATGCGCTGGCTGCGCGTCAACAGGGAATAGGCGAACTGTTCCGGCTCCAGGTCGGTGTAGCGCGCCACGTTCTCGAACCATTCGGTGGAGTTGCGCGCTGCTGACTGGATGCGCAGCACGTCGATCTTGCGTTCGGCCTCATAGGCGGCGAGCGCGGCGGGCACGTCCGCGCCGTGCGCGTCGAAGGCACGCGCCAACGCGATCGCATCCTCCAGCGCGAGCTTGGTACCCGAGCCGATGGAGAAATGTGCGGAATGGGCCGCATCGCCCATCAGCACGACATTGCCCATCACCCAGGTCTCGTTCGCGACACGCGGGAAACTGATCCACGGCGTGTCGCGCAGAGGGCCGAAATTCCCCATTAGCCGGTGCCCATCAAGCCACGGCGAGAACAGGTGTTCGCAGAAGGCGATCGTGCCGCCGGCATCGAGTCGGTCGAGCCCTGCGGCGCGCCAGTTGGCGTCCGTGGTTTCGACAATGAACGTGGAGGTGTCGCGGTTGAAGCGGTAGGCGTGCGCCTGGAACCAGCCCCATTCGGTTTCGACGAAGATGAAAGTGAATGCTGGGAACACGCGGTGCGTGCCGAGCCAGACGAACTTGTTCTTCCGGACCTCGATCTGCGGCTTGAAATGCGCTGCGTGGCGGCTGCGGATCCGGCTGTTGATGCCGTCCGCGGCAACGATCAGGTCGGCATCGGCGAACTCGGCAATGTCGTCGATTTCGCGCTGGAAAATCAGCTCCACGCCCAATTCCTCGGCGCGACGCTGCATGATATTCAGCAGGTGCTTTCGCTCAATGCCGCAGAAGCCGTGGCCGCCGGAAGTGATCGTCCTGCCTTTGAAATGGATATCGATGTCGTCCCAATGCGCGAAGCTGTCGAGGATTTCCTGCGTGGTCGGCGGATCGGCGCCCTGTAGGTTGTGCAGCGTCTCATCGGAGAACACCACACCCCAGCCAAACGTGTCATACGCACGGTTGCGCTCGACCACAGTGATCCGATGCGACGGATCGCGCCGCTTCATCTGGATCGCAAAGTACAGGGCCGCCGGCCCGCCGCCTGCGCAGACGATCCGCATAAATGACATCGCCCTCTGGTCAATATCTTATATCTCAACTAATTTGCCGCGGGCAAGTCCAACGCTTCGCGGTCCGAAGCATCACTGATGGGCGCTGGTGGGCAGCAGTGCGCAATGGTGACTCGCGGAAGGCTTGTTCCAGAGCAAGCACTTGCGGAGGGATACGATGTTGGGACCTTCGGCGCATCTGGATACATTCACGCGCGACAGGCTTCCGCCGCGGCAAGACTGGCCTGACCTGCCGCTCACCGGCTTCGCGTATCCGGAACGGTTGAACGCCGCCGTTGAACTCACCGATGCCATGGTCAACAAGGGCTTCGGCGACTACACGGCGTTGATCGGCAATGGTCGACGCCGCACCTACAAGGAGCTGACGGACTGGAGCAACCGTATCGCGCACGCCCTGGTCGAGGATTACGCGGTCAGACCCGGCAACCGTGTGCTGATACGCTCCGCCAACAATCCGGCCATGGTTGCCTGCTGGCTGGCGGCCACGAAGGCGGGTGCCGTCGTCGTCAACACCATGCCTATGCTGCGCGCCGGCGAACTGACGAAGATCGTCGACAAAGCCGAGGTCTCCCTTGCCCTCTGCGACACGCGGCTGATGGACGAAATGGTCAACTGCGCCAAGGACAGTGCGTTCCTGAAGACGGTCGTCGGTTTCGACGGAACAGCCAACCACGATGCCGAGCTTGATCGACTGGCGCTTGGGAAATCCGTCAGGTTCCAGGCAGTGGCTACCGGGCGGGACGATGTGGCGCTGCTCGGTTTCACGTCGGGGACGACCGGCGAGCCGAAGGCAACGATGCATTTCCATCGCGATCTTCTGATCATCGCGGACGGCTACGCAAAGGAAGTTCTCGGCGTGACGCCGGACGACGTATTCGTTGGATCGCCGCCCCTTGCCTTCACTTTTGGGTTAGGCGGCCTGGCTATCTTTCCGCTGCGCTTCGGCGCCGCCGCGACGCTGCTGGAGAATGCGTCACCGCCGAACATGATCGAGATCATCCAGACCTATCAGGCAACGATCAGCTTCACCGCGCCCACGGCCTACCGCGCCATGTTGCAGGCGATGGACCGGGGCGCGGACCTTTCGTCACTCCGCATCGCGGTGTCCGCCGGCGAGACGCTGCCTGCCCCGGTCTTCGACGAATGGATGCGCAAGACCGGCAAGCCGATCCTCGACGGGATCGGTGCGACGGAGATGCTGCATATCTTCATCTCGAATCGCCTGGACGATTTGGCCCCGGGCACGACCGGGAAACCGGTGACCGGTTATCAGGCACGGGTCGTCGACGACGACATGAACGAACTGCCGCGCGGCACGGTCGGCCGCCTGGCTGTGCGTGGGCCAACGGGCTGCCGCTATCTCTCCGATCCACGCCAGCTCGCGTATGTCCGCAACGGTTGGAACCTGACGGGCGATTCTTTCATGCAGGACGAGGCGGGCTATTTCCACTTCGTTGCGCGCTCGGACGACATGATCATTTCGTCTGGTTATAATATCTCCGGACCGGAAGTCGAAGCCGCTCTGCTCGCTTGCGCTGAGGTGAAGGAATGCGCGGTCGTTGGCATGGCCGACGCGGAACGCGGCCAGATCGTCCAGGCGCATGTCGTGCTGGCAGACGGCGTAGTGCCCGACGATGCGACACGGAAACGTCTGCAGGATCACGTCAAGGCAATGATCGCGCCGTATAAGTATCCGCGCGCGGTGCAGTTCCTGGATGCCCTGCCGAAGACGCAGACCGGAAAGATCCAACGGTTCCGATTGAGGACTGGCGAATAGGCCCTGGTGGAGGGGCGAGCGCCCGTCCATCTCTCGCGCTTATGGGATAGGTCTTATACCAGGTGTCCGAACGATCGACTCGTCAACGTCATGGCCGGCGCAGGACGGCCAGCCACGACTTTTGTGCTGCCAACAAGGAAGTCGTGGATGGCCGGCCTGCGCCGGTCATGACGGGGGGTGGGTGGCGTACGTTAATCATTTCGCCGCCTGGTATTAGCGTGTAGCATCGTGGGTTTGGGTGATGCCGACGGCAAGCCCCTCACCCGGCGTCGCTCCGCTCGCCGGCCTCTCCCGCGAAGCGCGGGAGAGGTGTACGTCGGCTCCGCGTCAACCAACTAAACCGTCCTAAACAGTCACCACCACGTAGGTCTGATCGACCGCGACCGGAACGGTCTCGGCCGCGAACTGCCCCTTGGCCAACGCTTCACCGGGCTCCACCTGGACCTCATAGGTGCGGGCATGAACGCTGCCGGGGTCACACCGGGACTGGCCGGTCCGGATGTCGAACTCCCAGCAATGCCGCGGGCAGCGCAGCATCTCACCCGGGCGCGTGAAACGGTATTCGCCCGGCATCGGCGCTTCCAGGCGGCTCAGGATTTTTTCGCGACAGAGCGGGACGCCCTAATGTGGGCACCGGTTGATCAGCGCGAAAAATTCCTGATTGATGTTGAAGACGCCGATCTCACGCCCCTTGATGGTCACCACCTTGCAGGTGCCTGGCGCGATCTCGTCAACCGTGGCCACAACATGCCGGCTCATGGATCAGTCGAGACCGTAGAGTGCGCGGGCGTTGTCCCGGTAGATCTTCTGCTTCCACTGCTCAGGCAGCGCGACCTTGAACGCGAAACGCGGATCGTCCTGGTCCCAATGCGGGTAGTCGGTGGAGAACATGATCCGATCGACACCGATCCATTCCAGTACCGACAGCATGTCCTGCGGGCGCTCCGGTTCTTCGATCGGCTGCGTGGTCAGCCAGATGCTCTGGTGCACGTACTCCGACGGCTTGCGGCGAAGGAACGGCACTTCCTCGCGCAGCCGCTTCCAGTGCTTGTCGAGCCGCCAGCACAGCGCCGGCAGCCAGGCGAAACCGCCTTCGACCAGCACGATTTTCAGGTTCCGAATTTGCTCGAACACACCCTCGCAAACCAGGCTGGTCACCAGCGTCTGCATGCTCTGCACGTAGGACGGATGTTCCTCGTGATAGAACGATGGCCAGCCGCCGCCGGTGGACGCATGGCCGCTGGTGCCACCGAGATGCAGCGAGACCGGGAAACCGTTCGCCGCGCAGGCTTCCAGGATCGGCCAGTAGCGGCGGCGGCCGAGCGGTTCCAGCCCGCGCGGCGGTATCTGCACCTGCACGAACCGGCGATCGCCTGCACGCTTCTCGATCTCCGCGATGGCAGCCTGCTGGTGTTCCACATTGACCAGCACCGAGGCCTTCAGGCGCGGATCCGGATCGCACCAGCGTGCAAGCTGCCATTCGTTAACGGCGGTGGCCATGGCGGCGCCGAATTCGACGTTCCGCTCCCCGCCGGCTCCACCCACAAGCGGCGCCAGCAGTCCATAAGCCACGTCGAACAGGTCGAGCAATTGCTTCTGCATGAACGGCAGGTCCGACCCGGGATGGGTGCCATCCGGCGGCCACGCATCCATGCGCTGACCGTCGCCGGGCGACATGCGAGGATAGTTCGACGCCTTGCCGAGGCCTTGACGCGAGCGTCCGCCAATCGTCTTTCGATGGTCCCGCCACCGCTGCGGCAGGAATTCATTGAACTCATCTGGCGACTTGAAGAACGGATGCACGTCGCAATCGATGAAGCCGGTGACGCTTTGATTGCTGGTGTCGTGCTTGCGATCCAGTACCGTAACGTTCATTGCATCGTCTCCGTCTTCTGCTGCGCGCCGGATCAGGATATCCGCATCAGGACAGGCGCGAATAGGTTTCCAATGGGTTATCGACCAGGATCTTCCTGATCAGATCGTGTGGCAAGCCGTCCGGAACGGCTTCGCTGCCCTCGAAGTGCCAATGCGGATAGTCGGTCGAGAACAGCAGCATCTTGTCGGAGCCGATCTCTTCGATGATGGTCTCCACTTGGCTTTGCTCGTCCGGATCATCGAACGGCTGGATAGTCAGGCGCACATGCTCGCGAATGATCTCCGACGGCGGGCGATCGAGCCACGGGGTTTCCGCGCGCACGCCGCGCCAAGTCTTGTTGATGCGCCACAGATAGGCCGGCAGCCAGGTCACGCCGGACTCGATCAGCACGACCTTCAGGCGGGGAAATTTGATGAACACGCCCTCGGTGACCAGGCTGTTCAGCACGGCGGCGAATCCTGGCGCCTGCGAAACGTAATCCTCGAGATAGTACGACGGCCAACCGATCGCGCTGGGCGGATGCAGGAAGCTGCTGCCCGCGTGGATTCCGATCGGCAGATCGTGGCGTTCCGCCGCGCGGTAGATCGGCCAGTTCTGCCGCCGCCCCAGTGGCAACTCGGTCATCGCCAGCATGAGCACCTGGACGAAGCGCTTATCGGCAGCGCAACGTTCGATTTCCTCGGCGGCGAGGTCCGCACTGCACACCGGCACGACGATGGATGCGCGTAACCGTGGGTCTCGGTCGAGCCACTCGGCGACGATCCAGTTGTTGATGCCACGGCACAAGGCGGCGGCCAGATCCTCGCTGTGCATGATCTGCGCGCCGTTCAGGACGTTGCAGATCGCGAACCGCGATTGAAAGGTGTCGAGCACATGGGACCGCACTAGGTCGAAGTCGGCACCGGACGCGCCGCTTGATGGGCGCCAATCCGGGCGGCTGTTCAGCGGCGCCGTTGAAGGGTAGCTGCTGAGCTCCAGGTTATCCGCCTCAAGGCCACGCCGGATGATGTGTTCGCGCCAGTAGTCGTCCAGATACGGCAGCAATGCACGCGTGTTGGGGACTACCGGGTGGATGTCACAGTCAATGGGATGCGTCGAAGAGGGGTTCACCACGTATCACTTTTGCCAGAAACGGTCAGGCGGTTTGCGAACCTTCAACAGCGCGCCAACCCATTAGGGATGGTTGTAAGCGCTTGCGGCGGAGGTGTCCAGCGCGATGGGTAATTCTCAGCCTGTGCGACGACGTTGCGCCCTGCCGTTGATCGAAGAGCCACCGCCCAGCACTCGCGCCTGCTCGTAGCGCAGTTGGCGGGGCCGCGGGGCATCGGGATCGTTGTGCGGAATTGACTTGGTGGTGACTTTCAACCGGCTCCACAGGAACCGTGGACCACGCGAGGCAAACCCGGAACGACTGCCAAGGATCGCCTCCGGCACGCGGCCATCCGGGGTGTCGTCGCCTGGCTTGCACAGCAGCACGCGATTGCCGCTGCGTGCCGACAGACGGTTCGCCAGGATCGATCCGGCGGATCCGCCGCCGACGATGATGTAATCAAATGTTGTCGGCAACCTCGGGCTCCCCACCAACAGTGGTCGCCACAGCATCGCACGCGGGGGCCAACACTGTCGCCACTTCGCCGGGGGGCAGCAGGGGGGAGTCTTCGTAGAGAAAACAGGCAGCGGCACGGGTTGGCGCGGTGCGGAACAGCGCCGGCGCGGCGGTCAGGCACCGCGCCATGGCCGCCGGACAACGATCGGCGAAGTTGCAGCCGGTCGCTGCGATGTTCCGTTCCACCTGCGGTTGCTCGGCGGCCCAGTCACGCACCGTGCTGACGCGCGGAATGGACCCGATCAGCAGCCGCGTGTAGGGGTGCTGCGGCGATTTCACCACAAGTTCCACCTCGCCGGCTTCCACCACCGCCGCACGGTACATCACCAGGATGGTGTCCGCGACCTGGTAGGCGGTGGCAAGGTCGTGGGTGATATACAGGATCGAGATTCCCCGCTCCTCGTGCAGCTTGCGCAGACTGCCGAGGATGGTGGCGCGCAGCGAGGCGTCGACCATCGAGACTGGCTCGTCCGCCACGATCAGCCGCGGGCGCAGCAACAGCGCGCGGGCGACCATGATGCGCTGTCGCTGGCCGCCGGATAGTTGGTGCGGATAACGACCGAGGATCTCGCCCGGCTGCAATCCGACGGCGCGCAATGCGTCCTCAATCTGCGCGCGGCCGTCCGCCGCCGAACGTGCGAGGCGAAATTTTCGAACTGGCGTCGTCAGGACATGGTCCACCCGATAGAACGGGTTGTACACCTCGTAGGGGTCCTGGAAGATCGCCTGCACCTCATGGCGGAACGCATGCCGGCCGGCCGCCGAGAGTGCGCGCAGGTCGTCGCCTTTGTAACGGACCTCGCCTTCGGTCGGCTCGATCAGGCCCAGCAGCAGCCGCGCCAGCGTGGTCTTACCGCTGCCGCTTTCGCCCACGACCGCAATGATCCTGGGGCGGTCCGGATCGAGCGCGAAAGAGAATCGATCGAGCGCGGCTTTCCGCTGCCGCCCCATCGTGCCGACGGGAAAGCTCTTGCTGACATCACGCAGTTCGATCAATGGGTTCATGCGAGGTGACACGCAACGGTGGCGTCCGGCCCCATCGGGCGCACCACGGGTTTGTCCGATCGGCAGCGTTCCTCCGCCATTGGGCAACGCGGATGGAAGGCGCAGCCGGGCGGCAGATCGCGCAGCAGCGGGGCGAGGCCGGGAATGCCACGCAGCGTGCCCCGGCGTTCCAGGGACGGCAGGCTGTCGATCAGCAGGCGGGTGTAGGGATGCCGCGGCGCTGCGATGATGTCGCGGATCGGCGCCACTTCTACCAACCGCCCGGCGTACATGATTCCCAGACGGTCAACGAACTGCGCCATCAGGCCCATGTCGTGGCCGATCAGGATCACCGCGGCGCCCAGCCCGGCCTGCACGCTGCCGAGCGTTTCCATGACCTGGCGCTGCACCACCACATCCAGCGCGCTGGTTGGCTCGTCGGCAATGATAACCTTCGGGCGCAGGCAGATCGCGATGGCGATGCACGCCCGCTGCTTCATTCCGCCCGACAACTCGTGCGGATACTTGTCCGCCACCTGCGACGGCAGCCCGACCTGGCCGAGCAGTTCATGCACGCGCGCCCCGAGGTCCCGGCGCGACAATCGGCCGCCGTGATCGGCCAGCCCGTCGGCGATCTGGTCGCGAATGCGAACCACCGGATTGAGCGAGTTCATCGAGCCCTGCGGCACCATTGCGATGCCGGCCAGGCGCAACCGGCGGATCGCCTCGTCGGTCAGCCGCGACAGCGCAACGTCTTCCAGCCAGACCTCGCCGCCTTCGATGCGGCCGGGCGGCTTGATCATGCGCAGGATGGCTAGCGCCATGGTGGACTTGCCGGAGCCGGACTCACCCGCCAGGCCGAAACGTTCTCGCGGGCGCAGCGTGAAGCTGACGTCGTCCACCGCGCGCACCGCGCCGCGCTCGTGGGCGTAGGCGACGCGCAGCCCGTCGACCCGCAGCACGGCGGCGTTGGTGAGTGAGGCAGGCGGTGGCGGCGCGAGCGTCATGCGGCTCGTCGCAGCCTGGGGTTGGCGATCTCATCCAGCCCCACGGTGAGGAAGAACAGGCCAAGAAAAACCATGACGATCACCACCAGCGGCGCGGCCCACCACCACCACCAGCCGTTGATGATCGCGGCGTTGAAGAACACCCAGTAGAGCGTCATGCCCAGCGTCGGCGCCTCCACCGGGCCGAGGCCCAGCACCTCCAGCCCGATCGATGCGAGGATGGCGGCGGAGACGCTGCTAACTAACGTGGCGGCAAGATACGGCAGCAGGTTCGGCATCAACTCGCGAAAGATGATCTCCGGTCCGCGCATGCCGTTGAGCCGGGCGATCTCGACATAGCCACGCTCGCGCAGGGTCAGCACCTGTGATCGGATGGTGCGCGTCGGGTTGAGCCAGGCGAGCGAGGCCACCACGATCGCCATCTGGTTCACCGTGAGGCTGCCCTTCAGCGACACGGCAATAATGATCAGTACCAGCAGCCCTGGGACGGTCAGGCCGATATCGGCGATGCTGCGGATCAGCGTGTCCACGACCCGACCGTAATAGGCGGCGGTGAAGCCCAGCACGGCACCGACGCCCACGCCGATGAACCCGGCGACGAAGCCGATCCACAAGGTCAGCGGCGTGCCGGCCACCATCACCGCCAGCAGGTCGCGGCCCTGGCGATCGGTGCCGAACGGATAGTCCCACGACGGCGGCAGCAACGTCGGCACCGACAGCGGCTGAGCGTTGCTGGTATCGACCGTTAACGCGCCGACCGCCATGAACACCACCAGGATGCCCAACAGCACGACGCCGACCATGAGCGAAACGTTACGGTGAAGGTAGCCGAGCATCGCCGCCTAGGCCCGGCGATAGGAAATGCGCGGGTCCAGCCAGGGATAGATCACGTCAAGCACGAAGGTGGCGAACCCCAGTGCGACGATCACGGTGAACACGATGCCCTGGATCAGAAAGAAATCATTCTCCTCGATCGCCTGGAACAGCAGCGCGCCGATCCCTGGGTAGCCGAAGATCACCTCCACCAGCACTGCGCCGGACAGTATCTGCCCCAATGCCAGCGCGAGGCCGGTGACCTGCGGCAGGATCGCGTTGCGAATGCAGTAGCGGCTGAAGATCGTCGCGCTGCGCAGGCCTTTTGCCTCGGCGAAGGTGACGTAATCCTCGCCCATCGTGGTGACCATCATTCCGCGCATGGCCAGCGCCCAACCGCCCACCGAGACCAGCACGATGGACAGCGCGGGCAGCACCGCATGGCGCAGGACGTCGAGGGCGAACGTCCAGTCCAACGCCGGGTTCGCGCCTGCGCTGTAGCCGCCGAAGATCGGCAGCCACTGGAACTGGAAGGCGAACAGGTACATCAGCACCAACCCGAGCAGGAAGAACGGGATGGCGTGCAAAGCCCATAGCGGCGGCATCAGCCATCGCATCCAGCGCGGCGCGCCCGGCCAGGCCAGCAGCGCGCCGAGCACGGTGCCGGCGGCAAAGGAGAACAGCGTGGTGAGGCCGAGCAACGCGATGGTCCAGGGCAGCGCGTCGGCAATCATTCCGGCGACGGTGCGCGGGTAGTTGGCGATGGAATAATTCAGGTCGCCCCGCGAAACATCGCTGACATAGTTGAGGTATTGCCGCCAGAGCGGTTTATCCAGGCCGAATTTCTGCTGGTATTCCTTCACCATGTCCTCGATGCCGGCGTGCACGTAGCCGCCGAGCGCCGCCGACTCCAGCAGCTTGGTGCGCACCGGGTCCTGTCCGGACAGCTTGGGCAAGAAGAAGTTGAGCGTCGCCGCCAGCCAGATGATGATCAGGAAGACGCCGAACCGTTTGACGATGTAAAGGAGTTGCATGGCGCATTACACCGGCTGCAGGTTCCATAGCACCAGCGGGAAGGTCAGGTGCCAGGACGCGCCGTTGATGTAGGGGTTGTCCTCGGTTGGCCAGTTCTTCCAGTAGGTGGTGTTCATGGGGATGCGGTGATGGTTCTGCACCAGTTGGATGTCCGGCAGGTCCGGCAGCCAGATTTCCATCGCGGCGCGGAACAACTCCTGCAGGCGTGGCGTATCCTGTGGATCGGTGACGTAGATCTCGTCGACGATCTTGTCGAAGTCGAGATTCTTCCAGCGGCTGAAGTTCACGGAATGCGCGCCGGGCACCGCAATGCTCTTGCCCTGGTACAGCCGCAGCGTGTCGTACGGCTCGCGGATGCTGCCGCCATGGCCGTAGATCGAGCCGACATAGTTGCCCTTCTGAAAGCGGTCGTTGAAATCGGGCGGCAGCGTCAGGCTGGCATCGATCCCGTGTCGCTTGAGCATCTCGGAGACCACCGGTCCGATCGCGGGGCCGATGGTACCAAGTGGGCCGCTGATGATCGCCACGGTCAAGGGCTTGCCGTCCGGGTCTGTCCACTTGCCGCCCTGCTTGCGGAAGCCCTTGGCTGCCAGCAGCGCGTCGCCCTTCTTCGGGTCGAATTCCAGTGTGTCGTATTTCGCCAGCAAATCCTTAACGGCATCGAAATACGGCAGCAGCGGCTTATAGGGTGGCAGGGGCAGGGCGGAAACCTGGGAGGCGCCGAGAAACCCCACCTCGACGATCTGCTTGCGGTCGATGTAGTGGCTCAATGCCCAGCGCACGTCCTTGTCGTTGAATGGGGCCACCTCGTTGTTCAAATACAACGAGATCGGCCACCAATCGACGTAGCCGTACGGCGGCTTCTGACCGGTGTGTGTGGTGATCTTGGGGTTGCCGCGCAACATCGTCGAGAAGCTGGCCGGCTGCATGTCGTAGGCGGTGTCCGACTGGTTGGTCATCATTGCCTGAGCGGTCTGTTGCTCGCCGGTGTTCGGCAGCCAGATGCTGCGCAGCATCTGCGGCATGGGTGCAAGCTTGCGTTCGGCGGCCCACCAGGAATCGCGGCGGTCGAACATTTTTTGCGACAGCGATGCCGCGACCACTTTCCATGGTCCGGTGGTCACCGGCCAGCCCTTGGTCAGGTCGAAGTGCTTGAAGCTGGTCCAGTCCTGGCCTTCAAAGATGTGTTTCGGCACCATGTAGATGCCGATGTCGTATTTATAGGTAGCAAAGAAAAACAGCCGCGGCGAGGGTATCTTGAACTTCATCACCACCGTGTTCGGATCGGTGACGGTGGCTTCATCCAACGCCTGGTTGACGTCGATGCCCCATTTCACCTTCGGTCCGAGATCGCGCAGGGTGTTGAAGGTATATGCGACGTCTTCCGCACCGAATGGCACGCCGTCGCTCCAGGTGATGCCCGGGCGGGTCTTGATCGTGAGCTGCTTGAAATCCGGCGTGTACTGATAGCTCTCGGCCAGCCACATGTACAGCTTGTCGGCAAAGGCACTGTAATAGGCCAGCGGCTCATAGATAAGGTTCGGCCCGTTCTGATGGTTCGCACCGATCGAGTAGGGATTCCACAGGTCGTAATCGACCCAGCGGCCGTCGCGCCCACCGTTCTTGATCAGCACGAGCGTGCGGTTGCGCGGCACCTCGGCGGGCTGTGCGTCGGCGATACCCGCCGGCAGCATCCCCGCCGCCCCGGTCGCCAACCCCGCCTTGATCACACCCCGGCGGGGCAGGGTCAGGTCCGTCATGGCCGCGTCAGGCCTGCGCCGACTGCACGTTCCACAGCACGAGATTATAAGTCAGATGCCAGGAAGCGCCGTTGACGTACGGGTTGTCCGCGGTTGGCCAGTTCGTCCACCGCGTGGTGTTCATCGGGATGCGGTGGTAGTTCTGCACAAGCTGGATGTCCGGCAGGTTCGGCAGCCAGATTTCCATCGCGGCGTGGAACAGGTCCTTCAGCCTGGCGACGTTCTCCGGATCGGTGATGTAGACCTCATCAACGATCTTGTCGTATTCGGGGTTTTTCCAGCGGCTGAAATTCGCCGCGTGCGCGCCCGGCACCGCGATGCTCTGGCCTTGATACAAGCGCAGCGTGTCGTATGGCTCGCGGATGCTACCGCCATGGCCGTAGATCGAGCCAACGAACTGCCCCTTCTGGAAGCGGCTGTCGAAATCGGGCGGCAGGCTCAGGCTGGCGGTCACGCCGTGCCGCTTCAACATCTGCGACAGCACCGGGCCGATGGCAGGACCGGAAGCGCCGAAACCGATCATTTCGAGGGTGAAGGGCTTGCCGTCCGGTCCCTGCCACATGTTGTCCTGTTTCTTGAAGCCTTTTGCCTCCAACAGGGCATCGCCCTTCTTCGGGTCGAACTCCAGTGTGTTGTATTTTGCAAGCAGGTCCTTCACCGCATCGAAATACGGCAGCAAGGGCTTGTATGGCGGCATCGGCAGGGACGATACGGTCTCGGCGCCCAGATAGGCCACATCGATGATCTGCTTGCGGTCGATGTAGTGGCTGATCGCCCAGCGCACATCCTTGTCGTCGAACGGCTTGACCTCGGTGTTGACGTAGAGCGACAGCGGCCACCAGTCGACATAGCCCCAGGGCGGTTTCTGCCCGGAATGAGTAGTGATCTTCGGGTTCTGCCGGATAACCGTGGGGAATGTGGCGGGTTGCAGGGCACCGCCGAAATCGACCTGGTTGGTGATCAGCGCCTGGGCGGATTCCTGCTCGCCGACATAGGGCAGCCAGATATTGCGCAATATGTGCGGCATCGGCGCGAGCTTCTGGTCCACAGCCCACCAGCTTTCGCGCCGGTCGAACACCTTCTGCTGCAGCGAGGACTCCACGACCTTCCACGGTCCGGTCGTCACCGGCCAGCCCTTGGCAAGGTCGAACGCCTTGAAGCTGCCCCAGTCCTGGCCTTGGAAAATGTGCTTTGGCACCATGTAGATGCCGATGTCGTATTTGTAGGTCGCGAAGAAGAAGAACCGCGGCGATGGTATCTTGAATTTCAGCACCACCGTGTTCGGATCGGTGACGGTGGCTTCATCCAGCGCCTGGTTGACGTCGATACCCCATTTCACCTTGGGTCCCAGATCGCGCAGGGTGTTGAAGGTATACGCAACGTCTTCCGCGCTGAATGGGGTGCCGTCGCTCCATTTGATACCCTGGCGGGTCTTGATCGTCAGCTGCTTGAAGTCCGGCGTGTACTGATAGCTCTCGGCCAGCCACATGTACAGCTTGTCGGCGAACGCGCTGTAGTAGGCCAGCGGTTCGTAGATCAGGTTCGGCCCGTTCTGATGGTTCGCACCGATCGCGTACGGGTTCCACAGTTCGTAATCGACCCAGCGGCCGTCGCGGCTGTTGATGCCGATCAGGACCAAGGTGCGATCGCGCGGGATGCTTTGCATCTGGGCTTCCGCGACACCCGCCGGCAGCATTGCCGCCACCGCCGCGGCCATCCCACCTTTGATGGCTGTCCGCCGGCCCGCAACCCAACGCGTTGTCGTGCGTGTCATCGTCGTTTCCCCGCCTCTTGGGCTTGCGAATTCGCGTCGCACCCCAGGTTTCCCTGTCCTGCCTTTCAGCCCGCAAGGCGGCAGGCTGTCAAGCGCACACCTTCTGCTGTGGCGGGTCGGTTTGATTGGCGGACCCGCTTCCCGGTCGCGGCTGGGCCTGAGCTGGCCATCCGTTACGGCACCGGCGGTGCGTGGATGACCGGGTCAAGCCCGACCATGACGGTAGTGCGCCGGTCGTGATGATAGGGTACCGACCGTGATTATAGGGTGCCGCTCATTCCTGCTTCGATTTGATGACATCCGCAAGATCATACGTCGACAGCAAGTGATCTACCACGCCGCGCGCCGCACCCCAATCGAAGGTGCGGTAGCTGTGACCGGCGGCGACGAAGCGGGCGCCTGCATAGAACATCTCATATTGCGTGTGCCGCGAGCCGAACTCCGAGCCGATGGCGTCCCAGGCAGCCTTCAGCAGCTTGACCTTGTCCTCGGGACCGAAGCTCGGCGATCGCTGCGTCTTGTGCAGGATCGGCGCGAGTTCGGGACTGGCCCAGTCCCGGAACGACGATGGCAGCATGATCAGTGCGCCGCCGGCCAGTTCGCGGATCAGGTTTATCAGACGCGGATAGAGGTCCTGTGTGACCACCTGCGCGGCGTAAACCAAATGCCGGTTCGGCAGATAGAACTCGCCGCGCCTGTTGCCCGACGCCTCCATGCCGGACAGCATCGCCTCGACCATGCCCGCGCTGGCTGCCAAGGCGCCAAGCTGTTCGCGCACCTGCGGCATGTTGGTGGTACCGATCGCCTCGGTGATCATATGTGCAAGGCCGACCAGAAATTTCAGCTTCACCGATAGTCGGATCTGGGCCTGGTAGTTCTGGAAGATATGGGCTGGGGTATCGTGAAACTGCGCACGACACATATCGGTGTCGCGATGCACGAACACGCGGTCCCACGGTACCTTTACGTTGTCGAAGTAGAGCAGCGCGTCGTTCTCGTCAAAGCGCGCCGACAGCGGGTTGTCGTAGACCGACACTGCATGCGCCTCATAACTCTTGCGCGACAGCACCCGCAGGCCCGCGGCGTTCATCGGCAGCGCGCACGAGAAAGCAAGGGCCTCCTCACCGGGCTTGAGTGGCTGCAAATTAGCAACGAACACCTCATTGGCCATGATCGAGCCGGTGCCCAGCATCTTGGCGCCGCGGATCGTCAATCCCGTGGTGTCCTCATCAACGATCTGCGCAACCAACTCTTCTGCCTGGTCGCCCCAATCCTTGGAACGATCGGCCTGCGGATTGACGATAACATATGTAACATACAAATCGTTACTTGTAGCGTAGTTCACGTAATCTTCCAGCGCCTTGGCGCGCGCAGGTCCATGCTTCGCGAACACCTCGAGGCCCATGCACTGGCCGATGAGCGTGGACGCGACATGGTCGGGTGAGCGGCCCATGAACCCGTAGCTCACCTGCGCCCAAGCCTGCAGTGCCTTGCGCCGCTGGACGAGTTCGTCGTAGTTGCGCGGCATCTGCCAGCAGCGATTCACCCGTTGTGCGCCGCCTTCGGGAACGAACGTCATCAGCTCCAGGTTTTCCGGGCGCGATTGGTAGTCGTAAAGCAGAGCCGCCGAGGCCACTGCGTTGCGGTACGCCGGATGTGTGCTGACGTCGTCAACGAGTTTTCCGTCTACGTAGACGGTCCGCCCGTCCCGCAGGGATTCGATGTGCTCCGCCCCCGTCTTGCACTGCATTGGTACGACCCGCCTTTCGCGCGCCCCTGCCAGTTTTGCACCTGATTTGGTCCCGAAATAGCACGGGCATCCGTCGCGTTAATTTTCTGTCGGAGGTCATTATACCAGCGGCCGAATGATCGACTCTTCGGTGCAACCCCCGTCATGCCGGCGCAGGCCGGTATCCACGCCTTGCCTTCGTTGCAGCAAAGAAAGTCGTGGATACCGGCCTGCGCCAGCATGACGGGGGGAAGCAGCCCGCGCGTCAATGTTTAGGGCCGCTGGTATTATTTCGGGGCGCCTCGGGTCGGTGGCGCGAACGCCACCGACCCGCCTGGCAATATGCCAAAATGTCACGTTCGCCAGTCCGGCCGTCGGGACCGGTCAGAGTTGACCGGTCCCGACCGGCCTCAGTGGATCGCCTTCGACAGCGTCGAGAGGGTGCCGCCGACCGATGCGCGGATTGTCAGTGGCACAAACGGATTCTCGTCGAGGTCCTTGAGCAGCGGTTCGCTGGTCACGTACTGCGCGTACTTCTGCATGATGGTCTTTGCGTCCGCGATCAGTTTCGTCCGCTGCGCCGCATCGGTCGCCTTGGTGGCTGCCCCCAGCGTAACGGCGAGGCTATCGTCCAACGTCGCCAGCACCGGCGCGACCTTCGCCTTGTAACTGGTGTCGAGTTGCGGTGCGATGGCGTCGTCCTTGAACGTGTCGACGATGCGCTGGCGCAGCGTCTCGATGTCGGTCTCGACCTTCTTGCGGATCGCGAGCCAGATCTGACCCGACTTGTCGAGGCCCTCGGCGCCACCGGCGCCCTGAGCCTTCTGCTTGGCCTGCTCCATTGCCTTCGCTATCTCGCTGCGCAATGCGTCGATATCCTGCTGCGCCTTGATGACAGGGAGGTCAGTTGCTGTCCGGGCTTCCCGGGCTGCCTGCAGGCTTGTCTGTGCCGTAGTGGCGAGTCCGACCAGCGATGTTTGCAGCGCTGGATCGCCAACCGCGACCTTTGGGATTGCCTGCATCAACTGCCGCAGTGTGCTGACCATGCCGCTAAGGTCGACCGGTGGCGGGGGTGGTGCGGGCGGTGGCGGTGTCGGGGCGGTCTGCTGGATCGGCGGGGTTGCGGTGGTCCTTTCCTGGCCTTCCTGCTCGTCGTCCTCGGACTCGTCCTCGAACGTCGGATCGACGTTGAACTCGACCTTCTGATACGCGATCTGCTTGAACACCACGACCAGCTTGGCCCGCATGTTGCCGGGCGCTTCCTTGTTGACGAAGAAGCGCACCATTCCCGGGTCGTAGTCGGTGTCGACCTCGGCCTTGCCGAAGCGGAACGTGGCGGCCTGCAACTGGATCTTCGCCTTGGCCGCATCGGCCTTGAGCGTGGCCAGCACCTTCTTCGGCTTCATTTTCTTGTCGAGAAGCACTACGCCTTCGCCATCGGAAGTCAGCGCGACCGCGGCGTTGACCGGTTCCCGCTTGGACAGCGCCAGCAGTGGCTTCATTTTCGCCACCGCCATGATTTGCTCGGCAGCCGGTTCTTTGGTTTTGGCAGCCATACCCATCGACGTATCTCCCTTCGTTCAATTGTCACGACCGCGGCGCCGGTCATTACGGCGACGCCACAGCTACTCCAGGCCCCCTGGCACGTCGAGCCGGACCTTCCCGGACGACCGCGCGCGCGCATCGGTTTCGCGTCGGCATCCAACCCGGCGGGAGGCTTGTCGATTTAACATTAACATCCCGGATCGGGACGAACAAAGCAATATGCTGACCCGCGCTGGGTCAGTTTGCCGGACTAATCCCCGCCGCCGAGGGCTGCCTCGGCGGTGCGGACCGCCTGCAGCGGCAGGGCAGCGCGGCCCACAACCTGGCCGCCGATGCAGGCGAGCCAGCCGCCACCTTCCGGCACCGAGGGACGCAATTGGATGACCTTGGCCTCCTCGTCCAGGGCTACGGCACGGTATTGCCGCCAGCCCGACCAGAGGGGTCCCAAAAGACGAACGACGCGGGCGATGGGTTCGCCCGCGTCGTCCAGCCCGATCCATTCCTGGGCGCGGACCTCGCCCGCCGCCCGCTCCGCGCGCCCCCTCGTCCAGTGCAGACGGGGCGCTGCCATCTAGTGGCCTACCGTCATGCGACGCCCCGCATCAGGCTGGCTTCACCCGAGGCTTGCTCACCACTCAATGCAGGCGTCCCCATCAGGCGCTCTTGGCCATGATCTCGTCCGCGATGTTGCGCGGCACCGGATCGTAGTGGTGGAACTGCATGGTGAAGGACGCTCGACCCTTGGTCATGCTGCGAAGGTCCGAAATGTATCCGAACATTTCCTTAAGGGGAACCTGTGCGCGCACGATGACCGTGGAGCCCGAGCTCTCCTGATTCTGGATCTGGCCGCGGCGGCGGTTCAGGTCGCCCACCACGTCGCCGACATGGTCGTTCGGCGTGGTGACCTCCACGTCCATGATCGGCTCCAGGATGATCGGCCCGGCTTTCTTCATGCCATCGCGGAAACACGCCTTGGCGGCGATCTCGAACGCCAGCGCAGACGAGTCCACGTCGTGGTACTTGCCGTCCACCAGGGTGTATTTGAAATCCACCGTGGGGAAGCCGACCAGCACGCCGGTGTCGGCCTGCACCCGGATGCCCTTCTCGACCGCCGGGATGTATTCCCTCGGCACCGAACCACCGACCACATCGTTCTCGAACACCACGCCGCCGTTCCGCTCCATCGGCTCGAAGGTGATCTTCACCTCGGCGTACTGGCCGGAGCCGCCGGTCTGCTTTTTGTGGGTGTAGGTCTCGGTGTGCGGCCGCGTGATGGTCTCGCGGTAGGCCACCTGCGGAGCGCCGATATTCGCCTCCACGCCGTATTCGCGGCGCAGCCGGTCGATGATGATCTCCAGATGCAGTTCGCCCATGCCCGACAGGATGGTCTGGCCGCTTTCCTGGTCGGTGCGCAGCCGCAGGCTGGGGTCCTCGCCGGCCAGCTTCTGCAGCCCGAGGCTCATTTTCTCCACCGCTTCCTTGGTGCGCGGCTCGACCGAGATGTCGATCACCGGCACCGGGAAGGCCATGCGCTCCAGCACCACCGGGTCGTCCGCGGACGCCAGCGTGTCGCCGGTCACCGTGTCCTTCAGGCCGACGAAGGCGGCGATGTCGCCGGCCGACACCTCCTTGATCTCGGCGCGCTTGTCCGCGTGCATCTGGAACATCCGCCCGATGCGCTCGCGGTGCTCCTTGGTGGTGTTCAGCACCGTGTCGCCCGATTTCAGCGTGCCTGCATAGACGCGCACGAAGGTCAGGGTGCCGTATTTGTCGTTGATGATCTTGAACGCCAGGCCGGCGAACGGCGCGTTCGGGTCAGCCTTGATGCGCCGGCGGTCAGAGTGCTCGCCGTCTTCTTCGCCCTCACCGGCGGCGATGCTGATGCCGGGCACGTCGACCGGGCTGGGCAGGTAGTCGATCACCGCGTCGAGCAGCGGCTGCACGCCCTTGTTCTTGAAGGCGGTGCCGCACAGCACCGGGCGGAAGGCGCCCGAGATGGTGCCCGCCTTAATGCAGCGCTTCAGCGTGGCGACCTCGACGTCGCCCTTGTCGAAATATTCTTCCATCGCCGCGTCGTCGACCGAGAGCGCGGTGTCCAGCAGCGTCTGGCGATATTCCTTGGCCTGCTCGAGCATATCCTCGGGGATCGGCTCGTCATGGTACTTGGCGCCGAGTTCGCCGCCTTCCCAGATGATCGCCTTCATCTCGACGAGGTCGATCACGCCGAGGAACTTGTCCTCGATGCCGATCGGCAGTTGCAGCGGCAGCGCGACGATGTCGAGCTTTTCCTTCAACGTCTGGGTGGCGCGATAGAAGTCGGCGCCGGTACGATCCAGCTTGTTGATGAAGATGATGCGCGGCACGTTGTAGCGATCCGCCAGGCGCCAGTTGGTCTCCGACTGCGGCTGCACGCCGGCGACGCCCTCGATGATGAAGATGGCGCCGTCCAGCACGCGCAGGCTGCGGTTGACCTCGATGTTGAAGTCGATGTGGCCGGGCGTGTCGATGATGTTGATGCGGTGGTCCTTCCACTCGCACGTCACCGCGGCGGAGGTGATGGTGATGCCCCGCTCCCGCTCCTGCTCCATGTAATCGGTGGTCGTGTTGCCGTCATGCACCTCCCCGATGCGATGGGAGACACCGGTGTAGTACAGGATACGCTCCGTGGTCGTCGTTTTGCCCGCGTCGATGTGCGCGGTGATGCCGATATTGCGGAGCCGGTCGAGAGACGTGCCAGGCACGATAAGCCTCCATACCACGACGGGCGCCCCAGGGCCATTGCCCCGCGCGCCCGCGGAAGGTCCGGCCACCAACGGCCGGCTATGTGCGGAGTGGAAGTGGGCCAGAAGATGGCGATTTGCAAGTTAAACTATGGGGGACGCGGCGATGCGCGGCGCGCGGGCAACCATGCGCTCACCCTTCGTCACACTCGGAAACGTTGTTTCGGCGCAGATTGGCGTGCATGGACATGCAGGCGGCACAGGCTTTGGTTCGGTTCGGTCTTGGTCGACGGGGTGCGGAACCGGCGCCGACAGATCCGGCTGGCTGGCTGGCCGGGCAGTTGCGCGGTGCCGATCCGGCGCGAATCGCGTCTGCCCCGTCGACGGCGAAGGGGCTCGGGGCGCTGCGTGCCGATCGCGAACGACGCCGGGCGGCAAAGACGGCCGCCGCAACAGTGCCGGTGACGCCGGGTGCGGCGACGGGCAGCGCGACTGCGGGTGGCCAGCCGCGGCCGCCGGTGTCGTTGTCACGCGCGGTGTTCGACGCTGACGCTAAGGCGGAACTCGACAATGCCCTGACCACGCCGGCACCGTTCCGTGAGCGGCTGGTGTGGTTCTGGACCAACCATTTCACCGTCTCGATCCGCCAGGGCGGCTGCGCCCCGTTGGTCGGCGCGTTCATCGAAGAGGCGATCCGTCCCAACGTGACCGGGCGGTTCGAGACGATGCTGCTCGCGGTGATGCGCCATCCGGCGATGCTGTTGTATCTCCAGAATGCCGGATCCGTCGGGCCTGACAGCGTGGCCGGCCAGCGCAGCCATCGCGGGTTGAACGAGAACCTGGCGCGCGAGTGCATGGAGTTGCACACCGTCAGCCCAGCCGCCGGCTACACCCAGGCCGACGTGACCAACTTCGCGCGCATCCTGACCGGCTGGTCAGTGGACCTGCGCGCCGAACCGCCCGGCTTCCTGTTCCGCCGCCCGGCGCACGAACCGGGGACGCCGGCGCTGCTGGGCCGGACCTTCCCGCCCGATGAGGCGGGTGGCGTGGCAGCGCTGCGCTTCCTGGCGAACCACCCGTCGACGCACCGTTTCCTCGCCACCAAGCTGACCCGGCAGTTCATCGCCGACGACCCACCGCTCGACGCAGTGCGGCAGATCGAGGGCGTGCTGCGCGACACGCACGGCGATCTGGGCGCGGCGGCGCTGGCGCTGACCACGCTGCCGGCCGCGTGGCAGTCGGGCGCAAAATTCAAGACGCCGCAGGAGCTGGTGATCTCCAGCGCGCGCTCGCTGAACCTGGATGCCGCCGCCATGCCCGCGCTGGTGGGAATCCTTGGCGGGCTGGGCCAGCCGGTGTGGAACGCGCCGGCGCCGAATGGCTGGGCCGACCGGGCAGCCGATTGGGCGGCGCCGGAGGCCATGATGCGGCGCGTCGACTGGGCCTACGGGTTCTCGGGCCGCATCGGCGACAACGATCCGGTCGAGCTGGCCAATGCGGCGCTGGGTCCGCTGCTGCATGACCAGACGTTGACGGCGATGCGCCACGCCGGTTCGCGCCGCGACGCGATGACGTTGTTGCTGACCTCCTCTGAATTCCAAAGGCGTTGATGATGATGAAGCTCGCACGTCGATCCGCGTTGCTGGGCCTGGGCTCGGCAGTGAGCCTGTTCGGTATGGCCGGACGCGCCTCGCTGGCGCTGGCCGCGGCGCCGACCGAGCAGCGCTTCGTGGTGGTGATCCTGCGCGGGGCGATGGACGGGCTGTCGGTGGTGGTGCCGTATGGCGATCCGGCGCTGCGCGACCTGCGCGGGGAACTGATACCCCTCCTGCCCGGCCAGCCGAACGGATTGCGCGATCTCGGCGGCTTCTACGGGCTGCATCCGGCGCTGGCCAACCTGCACGCGATGTATCAGGCGGGCGAGATGCTGCCGGTGCATGCCGCCGCCGGGCCGTATCGCTCGCGCAGCCATTTCGAGGCGCAGGACTATCTGGAGAGCGGTGCCGACCACCGGCTGACCAGCGGCTGGCTGAACCGGGCGGTGGCCGCGCTGCCGCCGGCACCGGCGTCGCAGAGCGGGGTTGCATCGCCAGTGGGACGGGCGCTGGCGGTTGGCGTGACCGTGCCGCTGCTGCTGCGCGGCTCGGCGACGGTGGCAAGCTGGGCGCCGCATGGGTTCGCGACGCCGGCGCCGGATCTTTACGCACGCATCGCCCAGGTCAACGGTGACGATCGGCTGATCGGACCGGCGATTGCCGAGGGATTGCGCGCGCGGGGTTTCGCCGGTGAGGTGATGTCCGCCGATGGGGCGCCGGCTGAGGCGGCCGCGCGCGACAAAAATGCGTTCCCGGCGCTGGCCGAGGCGGCGGGGCGGCTGCTGGCGGCGGCGGACGGGCCGCGCATCGCGGCGATGGAAGTGAACGGCTGGGACACGCACGTGGCGCAGATGCCGCGGCTGGAGCAGCCGCTGCACGCGCTCGACGCGGGGCTGGGGGCGATGAAGACTGCCCTGGGACCGGCGTGGAGGCAGACGTCGGTCCTGGTGATGACCGAGTTCGGTCGTACCGCGCGGGTGAACGGCGACAAGGGCACCGATCACGGTACCGCAACGGTGGCATTCGTGCTGGGCGGCGCGGTTGCGGGCGGGCGGGTGCGCGCAGACTGGCCGGGGTTGGGATCAGGGAAGCTGTTCGAGAACCGCGATCTCGCGCCGACGATCGATGTGCGGGCAGTGGCGAAGGGGCTGCTCGCGGGGCAGCTTGGGCTGTCTGGTGCCGCGCTGGCGCAGGTGTTCCCCGGTAGCGAGAGCGCGTCGGCGATGGGCGGATTGCTGCGGGCGTAAGGCGAGGTCGATTCTCCGTTTGAGTGTGCAATGGGCGGAAAGCCACCCGTCCGGTTCCGGTGCGATCCCCGCAAAAGCGGGCGTAATGGCTCAGCCGGAGCTGGGCGGAAAGCGGCTGTTTGTTCTCGGCGCTGAACGCGGTGAAATTGACGATGCCCCAGGTGATGGATTCGGCAACTGCCGATCCACTTCCGGCGGAGCTTCTTCAACAGAGTCAACTCATACCAGCGGCCGAAAGTCTTGACGTGCGCTACCCACCCCCGTCGCGGCCGGCGCAGGCCGGCATCCACGATTTCATTGGTCGCACGAAAGGAAGTCGTGGATGGCCGGCCTTCGCCTGCCATGACGGAAATGGGCAGCGCACGTCAAGACTTTCGGCCGCTGGTATCAGAGTAAACATCCAGGGCGGAACTTCACCTTCGTTCAGCGTACGGCCTGCTCAACCGGCAGGCGCGAACGCCTACGCGAGCCGTGCGGCGGCTTCACAAGCCGCCCGACGCGAACAGGGTCTCGCCCGTCAACCAACGGGCATCGTCCGACGCCAGGAATACCGCCACGGCCGCGACATCCCTCGGCTGTCCGATCCGCCGGAGCGGGGTCTGCTGCGCCGCCTGCCGCTCGAACTCGCTGCCGATGATGCCCCCGGCATGCGTTCCCTCGGTTTCCACGACGCCCGGATTGATCGAGTTGACCCGGATGTTTCTCGGGCCAAGCTCCTTCGCGAGCGAGCGGGTTATGCCATCCACGGCGCTCTTTGTGGCGACATAGAGCGCATTCTCGGGTGGTGCGAGCCGGCTGACCACCGAACTGATGTTGATGATGCTGCCGCCGTTTGTCGCGAAGTGCTTGAGCGCTTCCCTGATCGACAGGAGAACGCCAAGGACGTTGATGTTGAAATGGCGATGGAACTCGTCCTCCGTGAGCGATTCGATCGGACCGAACGCGTACACGCCGGCGTTGTTCACCAGGATGTCGATCGGCCCGAAATGGCGTGCCGCTTCGGACAGCAGGCGCTCGACATCCGCGGCCCTTGCGACGTCGCCCTGGATGGCAACGGCCCTGCCGCCGGCGCCGGCGATTTCGTCCACAACTTTGTCCGCGACGTTCCGGCTGCTCGCGTAGTTCACGACAACGGAAGCACCCTCGGCCGCCAGCTCGCGCGCGATCTCCGCGCCGATCCCTTTGGATGCGCCGGTGACGACCGCGACTTTATGCGACAGCTTGCCCATTGAAACCTCCTGCGAGTTCAGATGTCGACTTCGGGTCTGTGGCGCCCTCAGCGAGGCGGCACGTTCGCCAATAGCGGCCACAGTGCTTCGGCCATCGTCAAATGGGCGATGACGGCGTCGCGCAGGGTCGTGTAGGGCAGTCTCCCGAGCATCGCCGTTTGTACCGCCGCCATGACCTCGCCCGCCTCGGAGCCGATCATCGTGAAGCCCAGGATGCGATCGTCGCTTCCGCTGACGAGAACCTTCATGAAGCCGGATGTTTCGCCCGTTGTGTGCGCTCGCAGCACGGTCTCCATCGGCAGCGTGGCGACGCGCACGGCAGTGCCCATACGTTGGGCGTCCCGTTCGCTCAGTCCGACGTGAGCGAGCGGCGGATCGGTGAATACGCAATATGGCACCAGCCGGTCGCCCGTGCCGCGGGTCGCTCCGGCCTGGTTGCCCGCGATGATGCGGAAGTCGTCCTCCGATGCGTGCGTGAACTGCGGGCTGCCGGCACACTCACCGAGAGCCCAGACATTGGCCGCCGTCGTTTCAAGCCGGTCGTTCACGCGGATGTAGCCGCGCGCGTCCAGCTCGACGCCGGCTTCCTCAAGCCCGATCCCGGCCGTATTGGGAACGCGCCCTGCCGCGACAAGGATGTCGCTTCCCTGGATCTTCTCCTCACCAGTCGGCGTGCGGACGGTCAGGGTCACTTCGCCGCCGGAACGGCCGCTTACGTTGAGTGTGTTGGTGGACAGCAGAAGCCGAACGCCTTCCTCGCGCAGGATTCGCTGCATGGTGTCCGCGACGTCCGGATCCTCACGGCCCATGAGCTGAGAGCCGGCCTCGATGACTGTGACCTGGCTGCCGAACCGGCGGAGCGCTTGCGCCATTTCCAGGCCGACATAGCCGCCGCCGAGCACGATCAGATGCGCGGGCACGGCATCCAACTCAAGCGCCTCGATATGCGTGAGCGGGCGGGCCGCTTCCAGGCCGGGTACGGCCGGCATAGCCGCATGCGATCCGAGATTGAGGAAC
>DASRQX010000442.1:0-29096 GCA_035696165.1 Acetobacteraceae bacterium
GCATGGACGCCAGGAATCCCATTCCGGCGCTTGTGCGAATCCGCTTTTTGCGGCCGCCAATCGGTTCACTGCCGAGTGTTGCATTCCGGACTCACCCCCGTCGCCGCGACTGCGACTCAATCGCATTGAGAACCGCTGGCAGGAGGCGTTGCCCATTGACGCCAGGACAATCACGCTGGAGCAGGTTGCCGGTCCCTCGACGCGTCATGGCTGGGCTTGACGCAGTCATCCGTCGCGGCACCGGCGGTGCGTGGATGGCCGGGTCAAGCCCAGCCAAGACGAAGACGGCACCCGGCTATGGCGGTAACCGCACCCGGCCATGCCTGCGATAGGCCGGCGCTCGGGTTGAAATGCCGTGTCGGGATCACAGTATAGCTGTGCGGCGCCTCGACTGCGGGGCGCAACCGGGAGAGGCAAAAGTGACCAATCCGCCGTCCGATGCGATCGTCTTCTTTGGCGCCACCGGCGATCTGGCCCACAAGCAGATCTTTCCGGCGCTGCTGGGCCTGGTGCGTGACGAAGGTCTGAACGTGCCGATCATCGGCATGGGGCGGGCCAAATGGTCGCTGGACCAGTTCAAGGCGCGGGCCGCCGACAGCGTGGCTCAAAATGGACCGCGCCAGCGTGGCGACGCTCATGCCGACGCGACGCAACGTCTGCTGAGCCTGCTGCACTACGTCGAGGGCGACTACAGCAACGCCGACACGTTCAATCGGTTGCGGAAAGAACTCGGCGACGCCAAGCGGCCGCTGCATTATCTCGCGGTGCCACCGAGCATGTTCGCGGCGGTCGCAAACGGGCTCGCCACCTCGGGCTGCGCCACGGATGCGCGCCTGGTGATCGAGAAGCCGTTCGGGCACAACCGCACCACCGCGCGCACGCTAAGTCGGCTGCTGGACGAGCATTTTCCGGAAAGCAGCATCTTTCGCATCGACCATTATCTCGGCAAGGAGCCGGTGCAGAATATTCTGTACACGCGCTTCGCTAACTCGATGTTCGAGCCGATCTGGAACCGCGATCACGTCAGCTTGATCCAGATCACCATGGCGGAGGATTTCGGTGTGCAGGATCGCGGTCGGTTCTATGACGAAACGGGGGCGACCCGCGATGTCGTGCAGAACCACATGCTGCAAGTGCTGGCGAACCTGACGATGGAGCCGCCCACCGGGGAAGAGCACGAGGCGATGCGCGACCAGAAGGCGGCGCTGCTGAAGGCGGTCCGGCCGCTCGACCCCGGGAACGTCGTGCGCGGGCAGTATGCCGGTTACCAGGCGGTCGGCGGCGTGCGGCCGGGGTCCGGTGTCGAGACTTTCGTGGCAGTGCGGCTGTTCATCGAGACATGGCGCTGGGCTGGCGTGCCGATCTATATTCGTGCTGGAAAGAAGCTGCCGGTGACCGCGACCGAGGTGACGGTGCACTTCAAGCGGCCGCCGCGCGAGACGTTCGAGGAAAGGGTGCCGACGAACTCCAGCCATATGCGTATCCGCATCAGCCCGGATGTCACCATCGGCATGGGCGTGCGGGTCAAGCTGCCGGGCGAGCGCATGATCGGCGAGGATGTCGAGATGATCCTTACCGAGCAGGCGGTCGACCGGGCGTCGCCGTATCAACGCCTGCTGCGGGACGCGATGCGCGGGCTGGGCGAGTTGTTCGGGCGCGACGACATCATCGACGCGCAATGGCGAATCGTCGAACCGGTGCTGGATGATGTGACGCCGGTCTATCGGTACGAGCCGGGAAGCTGGGGTCCCGCCGAGGCCGAGGCGCTGATTGGCGCGGACGGACCCTGGCGGGATCCGCGATTGACCGGCGGGAAGCGGTGATCGTGTCGGGCACCCGCCATTCGCGTTGCGCGCCCGCCGAAACGCGCGCACGCGCGTCGCTCGAATCAAGCCGATGAGCGATCAGTCGGACGAATACAAGAAAAGCGCGGCCGCGCATGCCGTCCAGTTCGTGCAGCCTGGGATGATCGTTGGACTCGGCACCGGATCGACCGCGATCCATGCCGTGCGCGACATTGCCACCCTACTCCGCCAGGGTGGGCTGCGCGATGTCGTTGGCTTCGCGACCTCGCGTACCGTGTGGCAGGAGGCGGTTCGGCTCAGTATCCCCATGCTGACCGAGGACATGCCCCGCGCGATCGACCTGACGATCGACGGCGCCGACGAGATCGATCCGGCGATGAACTTGATCAAGGGTGGCGGCGGCGCGTTGCTGCGCGAGAAGATAGCCGCGCAGGCGAGCGCCCGGGTGATCATCGTTGCGGATGACGGCAAGTTGTCCGAGCGATTGGGATTGCGCCACGTGCTGCCGGTCGAGGTTCTGCCGTTTGGCTGGCAATCGCAGGCGCGGTTCCTCGAGTCATTGGGTGCGCAAGTCAGCGTACGGCGCGCGGCGGATGGCCGGGACGCCCGAACCGATCAGGACAACATGATCCTCGATTGCGCGTTCGGCGCGATTGCCGATGCGGCGGCCCTCGCGGGGATGCTGTCGGCGCGCGCGGGTATTCTCGGCCATGGGTTGTTTCTTGGCCTGGCCAATGACGTCATCGTTGCCGGCCCGGGCGGGATACGGCATTTGCGGCGGGACGGGACCGCCTGATGTCGCATCGGTAGGAGAACGACCCGCCGGCCGGCCGCGACGAGTTCCCACGGCCGCGAATTGGTTTACGATCTCGCGCTCGATCGTGGGCACGAAGCAGCCGAGATCATCCACCATGAGCGTCGCCGCCCCTTCGATCACCCGTGAGCGCGGCTCGATTGCCGAGGTGTTCGCGATCTTCCTGCGGCTCGGTTGCACCAGCTTCGGCGGGCCGGTGGCCCATCTCGGCTACTTCCGCGCCGAGTTCGTCGAGCGCCGACGCTGGCTTGACGAGCGCGCCTACGCGGACCTGGTGGGTCTGGCGCAGTTCCTGCCGGGTCCCGCGTCCAGCCAGACCGGCTTTGCGATTGGGCTGCGGCGCGCCGGCTACCCAGGCGGGATGGCCGCTTGGGCCGGCTTTACTCTGCCGTCGGCGCTGCTGCTGGTGCTGTTCGCCTATGGTGCGGCCCCTCTGGCGGCCACCACGGTGGGGGCCGGCCTGCTGCACGGGCTCAAGCTGGTGGCGGTTGCGATCGTGGCGCAGGCGGTGTGGGGCATGGCGCGCAGCCTGGCCCCGGATCGGCCACGTGCCTCGATCGCCGCCGTGGCGGTGCTGATTGTCGTGGCGGCTCCGGTGGCGATGGGGCAGATCGCGGCGATCGCGCTGGGCGCGGCCGCCGGATTGGTGCTGTGCCGCGATCCTGGCAGCGCGATGGTGCCGGAGGCACTGGCGATGCCGGTGTCGCGGCGCGCCGGCGCGATGTGTCTGGCGCTGTTCGTGGTGCTGCTGGTGCTGCCGCCGCTGCTGCGCCCGTTCGGCGCCTGGATCGCGATGTTCGACGCATTCTTTCGCTCCGGCGCGCTGGTGTTCGGCGGTGGGCACGTGGTGCTACCGCTGCTGCGCGACGCGGTGGTGGCGCCCGGCTGGGTGTCCGACAATGCATTCCTGGCAGGGTATGGCGCGACGCAGGCGGTGCCCGGGCCGGTGTTTACCTTCGCCGCCTATCTGGGTGCGGTCATGCGCGGCGTGCCAGGCGCGGGTTTGGCGCTGGTCGCGATCTTCCTGCCGGGCACTTTGCTGATGACGGGCACACTGCCGTTCTGGGATGCGCTGCGCACGCGGCCGGCGGCGCAGGCGGCAATGCGCGGGGTCAACGCAGCGGTGGTCGGCGTGCTGGGCGCCGCGCTGTACGATCCGGTGTGGACCACCTCGGTGCTGAGGCCGGCGGACTTCGCGCTGGCGTTGGCCGGGTTCGTTCTGCTGACGGTCTGGCGTGCGCCGCCCTTGCTGGTGGTCGGGCTTGGAGCGTTGGCGGGGATTGGGTTGGCAACGTTGGGGTCAGGCAGGGTCTGACAAGCCACGCATCCAGTCCAGCACTGCCTCGATCAGTTTGCCCGGTTGTTCCGGGATCAACGCGTGGCTGGCGTCCGGGATGACCACCACTGTCACCCGATCGGCGCCAAGGTCGTCACGCATCTGGTTCAGCGTGTCGCGCGGCCGCCATGGGTCGTGCTCGGCCTGCACGTCCAGCACCGGCGCGGTGCCCGCCGTCCACCACTCCTGCCGCGACGTCGCGGCGCTGGCCGCACGCTGCGCCGCGCCGGCTGCCTTGTGCCAGCCGCTCAGCCACTCCGAAGGATCATGCCCGGGCGCGAAGAAGGCGACGCGCAGCGCGGCCAGGCGGATGGCGTGCGGAAGGTCGGTGTCAACGCAGCGTGCGAGGTGCTCACGCAGTTCCGGCGGCGCGGCCTTGGCCGCCGCGGCGGCGAGCACCACGCCGCGCACGAGGTCCGGCCGATCCGCCGCGAGGGACCGCGCGATCCACTGGCCGAACGCGTGCCCGAGCACCACCGCCGGTCCGCTGCCTTCCGCCGTGATCACCGCGGCAACGTCGGCGGCGAAGTCGTGCAATGTGAGGTGCTCCAGTCGGCCGACGCTCGCGCCCATGCCGCGCGGCTGCGGACGCAGCACGCGCAGTCCGGCGGCGGCGAAGCTCGCGGCGATGGCGTCGAAGTCTTCCGAGTCGCGCGATGAGGAGGGAAGCAGGATCAGCAGAGGTCCCTCGCCTTCCGCAATCACCGCGATCCGTGCCTTGCCGGCAGGGACGATCTTGCGTGTGCGTTGCGCGGTCATTCGGTTTCCCTTTGTGTTTCCGCCCTACGCTGCTGCGCGGCCTGCGCCGGCGACGAACGTCCGTCCGTCCGTCCGATCCGGCGTTTCCGTCCCTGACTGGCACGGTATCGGCTGAGAGTGGCCTCTGACAATCCGCCCAGGTAACCGGCGGCGCGTCGCGGTCGTACCGGCTGGCGCTGAGGCAGCTATCTCGCGCGGGCCTCGTTATCCAGGGCCGAGGCATGCCGCGTTTCCGGCATCAACAGATACGTCACCAACGAGATCGCCGCGCAGGCACTGGCATAATAGAAGAAATACGATTCGTGCCCGGCGTCCTTCAGCCGCAACGCCAACCATTCCGTCGTGCCACCCATGACCGATGTGACGATGGCGAACGGCACGCCCACGCCCAGCGCGCGAACCTTCACCGGGAACAACTCGGACCGAACCAGCCAATGGATCGAGCTGAAGCCGCTAAGGATCGCCAGGCCGGCGAGGTTCAACAAAAACGCCACACCGGCACTATGGGTTTCGCCGAGCGCCTGCATGAGGGGCACCGTCAGGAAGGTGCCGCCGCAGCCGAAGATCAGCATGACCGGCCGACGTCCGATGCGATCCGACAACCAGCCGTACAGCGGCTGCATGCCCATGTAGATGATCAGCGCGCCGGTGGCGATCAGCGTCGCGCTGTCGCGGCTGAAGCCCGAGGTGTTGACCATGTATTTCTGCAGATAGATGGTGAACGTGTAGAACGACACAGTGCCGCCAATGCTGATGCCGATCGACAGCAGCACCTGACGGCGGTGGCGCAGCAGGACGCGCAGCAGGTTCTCGCGGGCGGGTGTTTCGCGGCCGTGCTCGAAGGCTTCGGTCTCATCGATGCCGCGGCGCAAATACAGCGCGAAGAGCGCGAGAACGCCGCCGATAGCGAAGGGAATTCGCCAGCCCCAGGCATCGAGTTCGGCAGGTGACAGCAGCAGATATTGCAGGATCAGCAACAGGCCGAGCGCCGTGAGTTGGCCGAGCACGACGGTGACCTGCACGAAACCGACGAAGAAGCCGCGCCGCCCGGGGGGTGCCATCTCGCTGAGATAGGTCGCGCTGGTGCCGGCCTCGCCGCCCATGCTGAAACCCTGCAGCACCCGGGCGATCAGCAGCACCGCCGGCGCGGCGAGGCCGATCGTTGCGTAAGTCGGTGTCAGCGCGATGATCATCGACCCCAGGCTCATCATTGCCACCGACAGGCTGAGTGCCACACGGCGGCCTTGGCGGTCGGCCAGCACGCCGAACAGCCAGCTTCCCAGCGGGCGGGCGACGTAGCCCACAGCGGCGATGGCGGCGGTGTTCAGCAGTTGCACCGTCATGTTGCCGTGCGGGAAGAATGCCTTGCTGAAATAGATCGCGAAGATCGCATAAGCGAGGAAGTCGTACCACTCGATGACGTTGCCGATTGCGCCGCCGATGATCGAGGCCAGCCGGTGTTGCCGCGTGGCGCCGGCAGGCGCTGCGACGGCGGACGCGCTCATCTATGCCGCACGGGTGAGCAGGTGAACCAGGGAAGCGGCGCTGTCCATGCGTTCGGCGTCCATGACCCGGGCGATGATCGCGTCGACTTGTGGCGATGCGATGCGCCGTGATGCCAACTTGCGGAATTTGCCGACGACGTCATCGGCGCTGGCGAAGGCCTGCTCGCTGCCGCGCGGCGCTTGCACGGTTTCCTCCAGGCACGTGCCGTCGCGCAACTCCACGGTGACGTGCACCATGTGGCGATAACGCGCGCCGCGCGCGGTGATCTCCGGGTCTTCCGCGACTATGACCAAGCCGGCGACGCGGATGCGATCCGGGTCGGCGACCTTGCCCTCGGTGAACTGGTCCACGAACGCATCGCCGTCCAGCAGCAGTGTCGCGATGCAGTAGGGCAGGTTGAGCTGCGCCGAGGTCATGCCCTGCGGCACGTAGGGCCAACCCACATGATCCAGCGTGGCGCGAGAGCCGCGCACCAGAATGCGCGCCACGTTATCCACGCCGAAAGGATGCCGCGCCTGCATGATGCGGATGGCATCCAGTGTCGTATGGTTGCTGCCGACACAGGAATAGAACTTCAACGCGATGCGCAACGTCTCGAAGCGCTGGCCGAGGTCGGCGGTCAGGTGCGCGCGATCAAACCGGTCGGTGGAGCGGGAGAAGGTGGTGCAGAAACCGCCATACGGGTTCTCGAACACGTCGACGATGCCGGTGAAGCCGTTCTGTGCCAACAGGGCGCCGTACAGGCCGCTTTGCGCCGCGCGGCCGGCGTGCATCCGCTTCACCATCGCGCCGAACTGCGCGGCCATCAGGCCGGCCGCCTGGGTGCCGGTGATGCCGAGAGCGTGCATCACCTGGGCGGCCGGCAGTTTCAAAGCCGCGGCGGCGCCCGCGCAGGCGGAGAATACGCCCACCGTGGCGCCGGAGTGCCAGCCTTGGCTGATATGTTCCGGGCCCATGCACATACCGACACGGGGGCCGATCTCGTAGCCGGCGACACAGGCGGTCAGGAAATCGCGGCCCGACATCGCCGGGTTCAGCTCGGCGATGGCGAGCACCGGGGGCAGCGTGACCGCGCCGACGTGCAGCACGCCGACGCGGTGCACGTCGTCGAGCTCAAAGCTTTGAATTAGCGTGCCGTTCACCAGGGCGGCGTGCGGGGCGGAGAGTTTCTGGTTGGTGCCCCAGATGGTGCAGCCTGATGTGGTGTCCACGCGGGCCAGCGTGTCGAGCAGGATGCGGCTCCAGGGCAGTTCCGCGCCGAAGATCGCGCAGCCTAGCGAGTCGAGGATCAGGAGTTTGATGCGGGTGATGACCTCGGCGGGGATGGCGTTGTAGCGCAGGTCGGCAACGAAATCGGCGATGCCCTGAGTGTAAGGGTTGTCGGTGGTTGCGTGTTGATCCATGTGCGGTCCGATCGGCTGGATAGCTGTGTGTGAAGTCGAGACCGGACTTGCCTACACCTCTCCCGCTTTTCGCGGGAGAGGTCGAGGCGCGAAGCGACGAGGGTGAGGGTCGTCCAGCATGCACCCTCGCCGTTCGTCTGCTTCGCGGGCTCTACCACGCCAGCAGGGCGGGTCGCGGCGTTGAAGTATCGCTCCCCGTAGCGATGACGACAGCGTGACCACGGGTCACTTGACAGGCATCAGCAGCAGCCGTATTTAACCTTCAAGCTACGTAACCACATGGTTCAGCAACGCATGATGCCCGACCGCCTCAATCGCACCTTCGCCGCCCTCGCCGACCCCACACGGCGCGCGATCCTGGCACGTCTCGCTTCGGGCGAGGCCTCGGTCACCGAACTGGCGGAACCTTTCGCCATGAGCCTTCCCGGCATTTCCAAGCACCTCAAGGTGCTTGAACGCGCGGGCCTGATCGTGCGCGGCCGCGAGGCCCAGTGGCGGCCATGCCGGCTTGAACCGCGGCCACTCAAGAGCGCCGCGGATTGGCTAGAGCATTACCGCCACTTCTGGGAGGAGAGCTTTGATCGCCTGGAGGATTATCTGAAGGATCTGCAAGGGAAGGGGAAGCAACGTGGCCGCAACAATTGATGTCGCGGAAGACACGACACAACGCCAGCTTGTCCTCACGCGCGTCATCGATGCACCGCGCCGTCTCGTGTTCAAGGCATGGACCGAACCCGAGCAAGTGGCGCGTTGGTGGGGGCCGCAAGGTTTCACCACGACCTTCTGCGACATGGACATAAGGCCCGGCGGAAAGTTTCGCCTCTGCATGCGCTCGCCCTCTGGCACCAACCATTGGAAGCGTGGCGTCTACCGGGAAATCCTGGCACCTGAGCGGATCGTCTTCACCTTTGCCTGGGAGGATGCGGCGGGCAACCCCGGCCACGAATTGCTGACCACGGTAACGTTCACCGAGCACGGCAGCAAAACAAAGCTGACCCTCCACCAGGCATTATTCGAGACCGTCGAAGGATGCGACGACCACCGGCGCGGCTGGACAAGCTGCTTGGAACGTTTCGCAGACTACATGACGACGGAATGAACGCCGCACGCGGAACGCGGGGAACGTAGGGCGGATAAGCGCAGCGTGATCCGCCACTCCCCAGCGCACCGATTGACCAACGAAAGACGGGGCACACCCCCGCTCACCCGCCCCACCGGTCCTGCACACGACGGAGACCAGATAATGCAACAGCCCCAAATCGTATCGCGTGACGAGTGGCTAGCCGCGCGCAAGCAACTCCTGGCCAAAGAAAAGGAACTCACCCGCCTGCGCGATCAATTGAGCGCCGAACGACGCGCCCTGCCCTGGGTCAAGCTGGAAAAACCCTACGTCTTCGACGGCCCACGCGGCAAGGAGACGCTGGCGGACCTGTTCGACGGGCGTAGCCAACTGATCGTCAAACATTTCATGTTCGGTCCAGACTGGCCCGAGGGCTGCGTCGGCTGCTCGTTCGAGTCCGATCACGTCGGTGGCGCATTAGCCCACCTCGAGCATCACGACGTGACCTATATTACGGTGTCGCGCGCACCATTTCCCAAGCTGGAAGCCTTCAGGCGACGCATGGGCTGGCGCTTCAAATGGGTCTCGTCGCTCGGCAACGACTTCAACTACGATTTCCACGTCTCGTTCACGCCGGAGCAGAGGGCGACCGGCGAGATGTACTACAACTACGACCTCCGCCGTTTCCTCAGTGAGGAAATGTCCGGCCGGAGCGTGTTCTACAAAGACGCGGCCGGGGACGTCTTCCACACCTATTCCTCATTCGGCCGCGGTGGCGAAATGCACCTTGGCACCTACCACTACCTCGATATCACACCGAAAGGCCGCCAGGAGACCGTAAACGGCAACCTGACCGACTGGGTGCGGCACCACGACATGTACGGCGATGGTGGCTTCGTCGACTCCACCGGGCGGTATGTAGCCCCCGAGGACGCAGACGCCTGTTGCCATACGGGAACGTAATACCAGCGGCCGAAAGGATTGTCTTACTTCGGGTGCCGATCGCTTCAATCGTCATGGCCGGCGAAGGCCGGCCATCCACGACTCGCTTTCGCGCGAGCGGCAATAACGTAGACCGTCTCCCTGTGTCATTCATAACGCCGGTGCCGGTTAGCACCTCCAGCAACCTCAATCCCTTCCACCACTGCTATAAGTCACCGAGCTGCACCGCGCAGAAGGCGCCGACGCCACCTCTGCCGCAGAGCGGGTAACGGAACGGTCCGCGCCCGCCCGCCACACTATCCGAGCGCGCCGGCAGCGCGCAGTACCGCGATCTGCGCCGGCGACAGATCGAGCACGTCCGTCAGAACCATTCCGGTATCAGCGCCGAGACCAGGCGCGCCGCCCATGGTTCGCCCAAAACTCGCGCGCCACGGCAGCCCAGGCAAAACCCCAGTCCCGTGCGCATCCCAGAAGCCGCGCTCGCGCAGATGGCGGCTTTCAACAAGGTCACGTGAGGTCGCGAGCGCCGCGGCGGGAATCCCGACGCGCATCAATTCGTCCGCGGTAGACCGCGCCGCACGCGAGAGCATCCAGGCAGACAAGGCATCATCGATCACCGCGCGCCGCTCCCGGCGGTCGGCAATGTCCGATCCCACCATCGCCGACAATGGCGGAACGATTCCACATAACCGCCGCCACTCGTCGTCGTTACGGACGACGACACTCACCCACTCGTCGTCGCCGGTACAACGATAGGCGCCATGCGGGACGCAGTGATCGGATTGGTTGCCGCGCGGCTGGGGCGGTGCGCCAAGCTGTGCCGCCAGCAGCGGCTCGGCCATCGTCCACAGCATCGCCTCGAGCATCGAGAAATCGACACGGGCAGTGGCGCCCGTGCGCCGGCGTCGCCAGATCGCTGCCGCAACGACGAAGGCAAGCATCAGGCCACACATCGGATCCAGCCACGCCAGGCCGACGCGCGGCGGCACATCGGGATGGCGGTTCAGCCCAGCGAAGCCGGCGTAGCATTGCAGCAGGGTGCCGTAGGCGACGGCCTGTGACTCGGAGCCGGTTCGCCCAAGGCCGGAAGCCGACACATAGAGCAGATCAGGATTGATCGCCCGCAGCGCCTCGACGCCGAGGCCGAGCCGATCCATCACACCGGTGGCGAAATTCTCAACCAGCACGTCGGACTTTGCCGCCAGCGCGCGCGCAACCTCGACTGCTGCCTGCTGCTTCAGATCGAGAACAATGCCGCGTTTCGCCTGTCCCAGCACACTGTGCAATTCCGTTGCGCGACCTGGATCGCCGCGCCCCGGGGCCTCGACCTTGATCACCTCGGCGCCCATCGCGGCGAGGTAGCGCGTGGTCGTCGGACCGGCGATCACCCAACTGAAGTCCAGCACGCGAATGCCGGACAGCGGCATCGGTCCGCACCCGCGATCCTTCCCCTCAGCGCCCTCGCCCGCACTCGGGGTGATGCGCACACCGAACGGTGGCCCGGGCGCATGGACCGTGTGATCGCCCAACACGAGCGGCCGATAGAACTCGCGATGCACAAGCTGTGCGGAGCCCAGTTGTTCGGCTGGTTCGCGCAGCGGAAAGCTTGGCACATGCGCCTTCTGTGCAAGCTCGGCGATGGTCTGCTTGTCGTATTGGCGGCTCCAGACCGACATGAGCACATGCAACGCGTCCCAGTTGGCGACCCGGTCGGCCTTGCTGGCGAAGCGCGGGTCGCCACGCCAGTCCGGCGACCCCATCGCGGCGAGCCAACACGCCCATTGCCGATCCTCGCGCGGCGAGATCGCCGCATAGCCGTCGCGCGCCGGCAGGATGCAGACTGTGGCGCCGTTACCATCGGTCAGGCGTCTGCGCGGCCGACTCTTGCCACCCTGCCCGGCGCGGGCAAGCTCGGTCATCGCCAGCGTGGCAAGTGCTTCGTGGATCGAAACGTCGATTACCGCACCGGGTTCCGCCGACAACACCGCGTGCATCCCAGCACAGGCGGCGGCGATTCCGCCGATGAACGCGGATTGTTCGCCGACCGGACGGATCGGCGGCTCCGCCAGGTCATCCACCTGGCCGGTCAGCAGATGGGCAATGCCACTGGCGTAGAACAGTGTCAGGTCGGTCGCAGGTTGATCCGCGAGCGGCCCCGTCTGGCCGAACGGCGAAATGAGTACCACGGGCGCGGCCGCGTTGATCCGGCGGATGTCGTCGGCGCCGTGGTGCCGATCGCGCAGCGTCGCCGGGCCGCCTTCGCAGACGATCAAGTCGGCACCCGAGAGCGCCTCACGCGCAGCAGCTTCTACGAAAATCGTCTTGCCGTGGTTCAGATACACCGCAAGCGGTGCCCAGGCGTCTGGGCCGGTGCCGAGGTCCACACAGATCACTCCGGCGCCAAGGTCAGCAAGTAGCCGCCCACAAACGGCCGCCGCAAGACCTTCGCCGACCTGAGCGACGCGGAAACCGTTCAGTAGAGACATGCGCCTGCCCTTGTTGCCGCGCGGAATGGTAAGACGGTGTACGGCAAGCGCACAGGTTCGGCCAAGGCCACGGTGCGGGTGGTCGGCCAGGTTCCAGCGTTTCGCGCACCGTGACGCGCCACAGGCCCACGTCCCGTTCGGAACCGCATATCCCAGCATCACGGCCACGACACATGCCGGCTTGGCCCGTGCGCCGCGTTTGGCGTATCACGGTGACCCGCCGTTCCGGGAAAGTGAACCGCTATGCCGCATGACCGATTTGTGCCGCTGCACACTGCGGCTCTACTCCCCGACGCCGCGGCCGCCGAGTCCATTGCCGGCGCCATACGCGCCGGCAACCGGGTCTTCCTGAGCGGACGCAGTGCATTGCGGCCTGATGGGTCCGTCACCGGGCTGGGCGACGCCGCGGCGCAGACCGACGCCGCCCTGGACAATATCGAGACGGCGCTGAACGCCGCCGGCGGCTCGTTGCGTGACATCACCAAGCTGACTACGTCGCTCGTCGACCGCGCGCACCGCCAGCAGGTCTACAACACCATCGGCCGCCGATTGAAGGATGTCTTCCCGGTCAGCACCGGCCTGATCGTCGCCGGCCTGTCGCACCCGGAACTGATGGTGCAGATCGATGCGGAAGCGGTCATCGACGCCCCGCTGACGCGGCTGCGAACCTTCGGACTCAAGGACTGGTTCAGCCAGGACATCGCCTGGCAGGGCGCGATGGTCGCCGCCGGCCAACGCGATATCTTCATCCGAGGCCAGACTGGCGCTGCGCTCGACGGCACCTCGATGGCCGGCCCCGGCCGTCGCCCGGAAGACGCCGCGGCCCAAGCCGACCTCGCCCTGACCAATCTCGCCACCCTGCTGCGCGAGGCCGGCTCCGCCATGGACGAGGTCACCAAAATCACTGTCTACATCAGCGACCGCGCCTATCGCCACGCGGTCTACCCAGTGATCGGGCGACATTTCCGAGGCATCCATCCGGTGTCCACCGGCATCATCGTGCCCGGCTTCGCCCGCCCCGACATCCTGTTCGAGATCGACGTGCAGGCGATGCGCCAGCAGGGCGGCCCGCACTTGCGCGTGCGGCGCTACCATTCCAACGCCGTGCGCTACGGCTTCACTCAACAAAACATCGACTGCGACTTCTGCATGGCGGTACGTGCCGGCGCGCATGTGGTGCTGCGCGGCCAAACCGGCACCGATCTGAATGAGGTCATGCACGGCGCCGGCGACCCACCGGCGCAGGCCGAGCAGGCAATGCAAAACGTGGCGGTGCTGCTTGCTGAAGCGCGCGCGCGCCTCAGCGACGTCACCAAGGCAACCGTGTTCGTCACGGACCGCGCCTACCTGTCGGGCGTGACCGACGTGGTCCTGCGCCATCTCGGTCCGGCCGCACCATGCCTGAGCACGCTCATCATCAAGGGCCTCGCCAGTCCCGACTTGTCGATGGAGGTCGATATCACTGCGATGCTACAAGGAGACGCTGCATGACTTTTTCCCTGCTCGGCCGCTGCGCGCGCACCGGCATGTTGGGCGCCGCAGTCGCAACATCCTCGATCGCCGTCGGGTCGCGCTGTTCGCACGCACGCGCCGGTATCGGAGCGTGCCTCACGCAGCATCGCACCGATCCACGGCTCGGGCCGCTGGCGCTCGATCTGCTGGCACGCGGCTACGACGCGCAGCACACGTTGCACGCCATCCTCGCCGTCGCACCGCATCCGGATTGGCGCCAACTTGCGATCATCGACGCCGCCAGTCGCACCGCCGCCTTCACCGGGACCCATGTCGCGCCCGAGAAAGCAGGCGAGGCACAAGGCAAGGACTGTGTCGCCATCGCGAACATCGTGCGCTCGACCGAAATTCCCGCCGCCATGATCCGGGTCTTCGAGACCAACGCCGACCTGCCCCTCGCCAGGCGCCTGGTCGAAGCACTCGCGGCGGGTGAGGCCGCGGGCGGGGAGTTCGTGCCGGTGGTCTCCGCCGCCCTGCTGATCGCACACGAGGAAAGCTTCCCCTATGTCGACCTGCGGGTCGATCACCATCCGTCCCCGATCACCGAGTTGGACCGGCTGTGGCGCAACTACGAACCCGAAGCCGCGCTCTACGTCACTCGCGCGAACGATCCGGGTGCTGCGCCACCGGCGTGACCCTCTCGGCGCGGATGCGCGCAGCGATCGCCTCCCCAATCATCATGGTGGTGAAATGGGTATTTGCGCGGCAATCGAACGGCATGATCGACGCATCGGCGACGCGCAATCCGGCGATGCCCTTCACCCGTCCGTCCGGGTCGACCACGCCGCGCGGATCTTCATAGGCGGTCATGCGGCAGGTTCCGGCCGCATGCTGCGCGTCTGCCGCCTCCACCAGCAGCAGCGCATCCAGCGCTTCGTCGTCCAGCGCCGCGACCTCGGCGGGGCTCTGTTCCGTCGCGCCGAACGTGATGCGCTCGGCGATGTCGGTGAACGCCGCATGCCCGACCAGCGCCGCAAGCCGCCGGACGCCGTCACGCAGCCGCAGCCGATCGCGCGGATCATCCAGCATGTTCGCCTCGATCAGCGGATCTTGCGTCGGATCGGCCGACAGCAGACGCAACTCGCCGCGTGAGAACGCCTCGAACAGCCCGATACCAACCGAACCCGGGGCCGCGCCATCCGCGTCGAACCCACGATGGTTGAAGCCGATGAAGAGCATGTCCCGCCGACCGCCGCCGCCCAGGTGCGAACTGTAGCTGACGCAGCAATTCGTGTGACGCGTATCCGGATCGGTCGGCCGATACGCCGGCCGCAGTGTGATCATCGCACGCACCACCGGATGTTCGATGAAATGCCGCCCCACCGCCGGCATATCATGCAGCGGAACGATCCCCAGACGTTTCAACTCATCCGCGGGTCCCAGTCCGGATCGCCACAGGATCGCCGGTGAGTGCACCGCGCCGGCGCACAAGATCACCTCGCGCGCCTTGATCTCCGTCCAGCCTTCATCAGGCAACTTGACCCGCACGCCAATGACGGTGGCGCCGTCCATCAGCAGGCGATCGACCAGTGCTCCGCCATGAACCGTCAGATTGCCGCGCGCCCGTGCGGGCTCCAAATACGCTTCATTGGTCGAGACGCGCGCCCCGCCACGGCTGTTGATCGGATAGCACGACACGCCTTCTCCGTCGGGACCGTTCAGATCGGGGTTCCAAGGATACCCCAGCGCCAGCGCCGCATCGCGCAGGCCCCGATCGATCGGCCCCCAGCTGTCGGCAGCTGCGCGATACACCGGCACCGGCCCACCGCGCCCGTGATAGGCCACAGCGCCGGGCTCGGGATCGTCCTCGATACGAAGAAAATGCGGCAGCACGGATGCGGCGGACCAACCCTCGCATCCGGCCTCCGCCCATTGGTCGAACGCATCCATTACGCCGCGAATGGCGATCTGCCCATTCACCGCCGAGCTGCCGCCAAGCCCCCGTCCGCGCCAGTAAAGACGCGGTTCTTGCTGTGCCGTGCGCCGCGCCATAAGCCCCGGCCATTGCCAAACCGCCTGCAGCTCCGGCGGCAGAATGATCGCCAGGGGATTGGCGCTGCGCATGGCGGCGGGCGCCTCGCCCGCCCGCCAGTCTCGCCCGGCCTCCATCAATAATACCCGTCGCCACGGGTCCTCCGACAGCCGAGCCGCCAGCACCGCGCCGGCCGATCCGGCGCCGACAACGATGTTGTCCCAAATGGTCATGCTTCGTCCTTACCTACGCCGACAACGATGCCAACCCGCGATCCAGGTTGTCACGCAAACGGTACCACCCCCCAATTGCCGGCAAGAACCAGGGATTGCCGGAATACAACGGATGGGTGGGAAACTCCTCGGTGTCGAATGCGCTGGGCTGGTTCGCCACACCGGCGATCTTGCGCGCCGTTTGCCAGCCCAGATACGTCATCATCGCCACACCACTGCCGTTGCAGCCCAGCAGGTAGTGCATGCCGTCCTGCCGGCCCATGTGTGGCATCGCGTCCAGCGTGAACGCGACATTGCCGGTCCAGGCATGGGTAACCTTCGTACCACGCAACTGCGGGAACCGATCGGTCATGAACCGGTGCAGGATCGGTGCGCTTTGCAGCGGCGTCACCGGCGTGAACCGAGCGCGCCCGCCGAAGATCATCCGCTTGCCGTCAGGCGACATCCGATAATAGCACAGCACCCGGCGAGTGTCGGACAGCGTGCGCCCCTTCGGGATCAGTGATGCGGCAAGGTCAGGCGACAGTTCCTCGGTCGCGATGATGTGACTGGCCAGCGGCACCACACGCCGTTTCAGTTCCGGCGTGATATCGCCGGTGTAGCCATTGGTGGCAATCACCACCTCGTCAGCCTGCACATCACCGCGCTCGGTCCGCACCAGCCAGCCGCCGTCGTGCTCGGTGATCCTGGTCACTGGCGCACGAGCGCACACCGGCACGCCACGCGCGCGGCAAGCATCCAGCAATCCCTTGTAATACAGCGCCGGATGCAGATTGGCCGAACGCTCGACGACCATGCCACCATAGTAATAATCGCTCGCCATCTCCTCGCGCTGGCGCTCACGCGGAACCATATAGGCCTCCGATCGCGCCGCATCGTTCAGCAACGCAATCTTCTTCGCCTGCCCGGCGTAATGCGCCGGCGTCCAGGCCCCCACGAAACGACCCGCCTTCTTCCAATAACAGTCGATGCCTTCCTCAACTATCAACCTCTCGATCAGACTGAACGCATCGGCGCCATCCGCCAGCACTGCCTGCGCCCGCTCCGACCCCGGATCGAGGCTCTTGCCGGAGAAGCTCTTACCGATGTTCACCCCGCCGCTGACGCCGCCGCCATTGCGGGTGCTTGCACCGAACCCCAACTCCGCCGCTTCCAGCACGACGCAGTCCACGCCTTGCTTCGACGCTTCCAGCGCAGTGGACAACCCGCCATAGCCGCCGCCAACAATCGCCACGCGCACCCGTCCCGGCAGGTCCACCGGGTCCTGCGCAGTGGGATGATACGCCTCCCACCAATACGGCATCGCCTTGAAGCCGGAATGATAGATCTCGCCGTCCGCCATTGCCTGTGCACCCTCAGCGGAAGCGTTGCGCCGCGTACGGCGCGGGATCAATGCCCGGAGCCTGGCCGGCAATCAGCCGCGCCACCAAACGCCCACTCGGCGGCCCGCCCGTCATGCCGAAATGGCCGTGGCCGAAGGCGAAATGAAGCCCCGCGCGCCCGGGTACCGGACCCAGGATCGGCAGGCTGTCCGGTGTCGAGGGCCGAAAACCCATCCAATAGCGCACTTGCTGCCCTTTCAGCGCGGGGAACATCCGTTTCGCGTGCCCCACCAGAATCTTCGCCCGCTCCTCGTTCGGCGGCGCTTCCAGACCGGCGATCTCCACCGTGCCGGCGATGCGCAGCCCGTCCTCCATCGGCGTGACCCCAAAGCCGCGCGTCTTGTTGCTGATCGGCAGCGACGGTGTGACTTCGGGATCGAACAGCATGGCGTGATAACCACGTTCGGTCTCCAGCGGCACTTTGATGCCGAGCGGTTCCAGCAATTGCCCCGACCACGCGCCGCCGGCGACCACCACGTTCTCCGTGCTGCGGTTGGCAATGTTCGTCATTACCATCCAGCCGCCGTCCTGCGGGATCAGTTTCATTGCGCGCTCATTGATCAGCGTGCCGCCCTCCTGGCGGAACAACTCGCCCAAGGTGCGGACGCTGCGCGCCGGGCTGACGGTATAGCCGTTGCCGGGCACCAGCAGGCCGCGCGTCACCTCGCGCGCCATGCCGGGAAACATCTGGCGCAGATCATCGGCGCCGAGTTCGTCGGCGCGGATGCCGTGCCGCTCCCGCACCTGGCGCTCCACCACCGCGCTGGCACCGTCCGCATCGCCTTCCCACACCTGCACCTGTCCCACCGGGCGGATGAGCTCGCGATACAGCACCGGGCCCAACAGCTCCTGCCAGCAGGTCAACGTCTCGCGGTGCAGCGCGCGCATCGCATCGGAGATCACCATCACGCGGTGCAAACGTCCGGCCTCGATCCAGCGCAGCAGCCAGGGTAGCGCGCGCGGAAAGTAGCTGGGCTTCACGGACAGTGGACCAAGCGGGTCGGCCAGCCAACCGGGCACCTTGCGCAGCATCCCGGGCAGCGCAATCGGCACCGCGGTGTCGGGGCTGAGCAGCCCGGCGTTGCCGAACGACGCGCCACCCGCCGGCGGCAGTGGATCGATCACTGCCACGGCGACACCCGACCGTTGCAGATAGAGTGCGGTGGACAACCCCGCCACTCCGGCGCCAAGCACGATCGCCCCATGCCGTGCGAGCGTCATCGACCAACCCCTTATTGTTGTGCTGCCATCCTGGCCGCACGGCGCCAGTGCAGCAATACGCGCCCTGGCGCGTTGCGCGGTGACGCCCCGGTCGGGCGCAGTGCACGGCTCGCCGCGTAACGAAGAATCGCTTCACCTCTCCCGCATGCGGGCTTGGGCCGCGAACAGCAAACCAAGGTCGGAGCGGGTAAGCGCTCGGGGTGAGGGTGTGCCGGCGGCACCCCACCCACGGCGCGACGCTCCAAGACCTCCCGCACGCTGGCCAGAGTGTACTAGCACAGCCCTCGCACAACGCTGCCTGCACTGATACTCTCCCAGCGCTGACGGGAGGAAACAAGCCATGCCCACATACGTGATGCTGGCGAGATGGACCGATCAGGGCATCCGCGCCATCGAAGAAAACCCACGCCGGATCGATGCAGCCAAGAAAACGCTGGAGGAGATGGGCGGGCAATTCCGCTCACTCTACATGACCCTGGGCGAATACGACCTTGTCGGGATCTACGACGCCCTGGATGACGCGGTGGCGGCGCGCTTCTCGCTGATCCTCGGCAAGATGGGGAATGTGCGCACCACCTCGCTCAAGGCCTTCCCCGAGGAGGCATTCCGGCAGATCATTGCCTCGCTCCCCTGACCAAGCGAGGCAGTATGCAAGAGATCCGGATCGGCGACGTTACCATCACGTCCATCATCGAGCGCGACGGGCCATGGCGCACGCCGGAGGCGATGTTTCCCGACTACGATCCGGAGATAGGCCGCGCGCATCTCGCCGATCTCGATCCGATAGTCTACGACGCCGCGTCCAACCGGATGGTGATCACCTACCAGACCTTCATCATCCGCACGCCGCACCACACCATTCTGGTCGATACCTGCACCGGCGAGGACAAGGGCTACCCGGCGCCGATGGATTTCCCCAAGCAGCCCTGGCTGGATGGTTTCAAGGCCGCCGGCCTGAAGTTCGAGCAGATCGGCTACGTGTTCTGCACGCACCTGCACATCGATCATTGCGGCTGGAATACGGTGCTGCGCGACGGGCGTTGGGTGCCGACCTTCCCCAACGCGAAATACGTCTTCCACAAACGCGAGTACGCCGCATGGCAGGCCGCAGACCAGCGCGGCGAAAACCCGCCCGGCAATGTCTGGCGCTACAATTGCGAGCCGATTGTCGCCGCCGGCCAGGCACTGCTGGTCGACGACGACTACGTACTGGACGACCTGGTGTCGCTGACCCCGACGCCAGGCCACTCGCCGTGTCACTGCTGTGTCAACATCCGTTCCAAGGGGCAGCGTGCGGTGGTGACCGGCGATATGATGCACCACGTGCTGCAATGTCGGCAGCCTGACTGGTCCACGATCTTTTGCTGGGATCCAACGCTCGCTGCGCAATCGCGGCGGCGGTTCCTGAACTCGGTCGCGGAGACCGATACGGTCATCCTGCCGGTGCATTTCCCGTCCCCGACCGCGGGGCGCATCGAGGCCGACGGCACACGATTCAAGTACCACTTCCGGCGCTAGGCGCGGCCGAATCGCATGCCGCCTACTGGTCTGGCCGACCTCGAGCGCGACGGTCGGCGCGACCTGGACCCGGCGCGCATCAAGTCAGAATGACGCGCCACCAGCGGAATGTCAGCGCCAACGCCGCCAACCCCTCGATCCCCATCGTCACCGTCGCCCAGGGCGCACCGATCGCGTCCGCCAGCAACCCCAGGTGCACGAAGCCGATCGGGCCGATGCCGATGCAGACCGACAACACCCCCAGCACGCGGCTGCGCATCGCCGGTGGCGCGGCGAGGTATACCTGGGTAGCCTGCATGATGCTGAACGCGGCGCCGCCAATCCCGGTCAGCAGCAGCGCGGCGCCGGCGGTGATCGGCCGCGAGGCCAACGCGAATATCGGTAGCATGAGCATGTAGCTGGTCACACCGCACAAATAGGTGCGTGCGTAGAAACGCGGCCCGATGAACAGCGCAATGACGGTCGCACCGATGAAGGCACCAACGCCGTCCATGCTGGCCATGATGCCGATCCATTCCGGCGTCAGATGCAGCCGGTCTTGCGCGATCACCGGCACCATCGACGTGAACGGCCAGCCGAACACGTTGTAGATCACGGTGATCACCAGCGTGCCGATCAGCCGCCGGTCCTGCCGCACCAGAGCCAGCCCGTCGCGCATGCGCTGAAGCACCGACCCGCCGCCGAGCTGACCCGGGTCGTTGCGATAGCGCAGACCCAGCACCACGAGCAGCGACGTCGTGTACAGCAGCACACTTAGGACGAACGCACCGCCGACGCCTACGGTGGCGAACAATAGTCCGCCCACCGTGGGGCCCAACATGCGGCTGGCGTTGTTGGTGCCGACATCAATCGACATCGCCACGCCCATCTTCTGGTTGCCGACCACCTCGCCGATCATCACGCGTCGCACCGGGTTGTCGGTCGCCCAGCCAAGGCCGTTGACGAAGCTGGCCAGCGCAAGCTGCCAGACCGCCAGATGACCGCCATACGCCAGCATCGCCAAGGCGGCCGAGGTGCAACCCATCAGCGCGATGACGCCGATCTGCGCGCTACGCCGCTCGATCCGTTCGGCCACTGCGCCGAGCACCGCGCCAAACAGCCCCATCGGCAGCAGCCGCAGCATGGTCATCATGGCGACGAGGAAGGGCGAGCCGGTGGCGCGATAGACAAAGACCGCCACCGCCAGGGTTTCCAGCCAGCGGACGACGAACACAATCAGCCCCGCGTACCACAGGCGCCAGAAGTCGCCGTTGGCAAACAGCGCGGAAGTGCGCGCCGGCGCCGCGCGCGCCGTGCTGAGCTCGCTCACTGGCAGGACGTTCCCCAAGTCTCTGCGTGGTAGTCCCGGCGTGCCGCCGACGCTTGCAGCGAGTCTGGGCGCTATGATCGGATCGGACAACCGTGACGTGGTTCCGGCGTCTTGTTATCCGTGGTTTAGCTGCCATGTCCCGATTGGCCGAGGTTGCAAGATGCTCAAGCAGATCCGCCTGAATGCCTTTGACATGAACTGTGTGGCGCACCAGTCGCCCGGATTGTGGACCCATCCGCGTGACCGCGCCGACAGCTACAACTCGCTCGGCTACTGGACCGACCTCGCGCGCACATTGGAGCGCGGGCTGTTCGACGCGCTGTTCCTGGCCGACGTGCTGGGCATCTACGATGTGTATCGCGGCGGCCCGCGCACCGCGCTGGAACAGGCAGTGCAGGTGCCGGTGAACGACCCGCTGATGCTGGTCCCGGCGATGGCGCTGGTCACGCACAACCTGGGCTTCGGCGTAACTTGCACCTTGACGTTCGAGCCGCCCTATCCCTTCGCCCGACGCATGTCCACGCTGGACCACCTGACCAACGGGCGGATCGGCTGGAACATCGTCACCGGCTACCTGAACAGTGCCGCGCAGGGGATGGGTCAGCGCGAGCAGGCCGGCCACGACACGCGCTACGCCGTGGCCGAGGACTACATGCAGGTGGTCTACAAATTGTGGGAGGCAAGCTGGCAGGACGGGGCTGTGCTGCGCGACCGGCAGCGGCGTATCTTTGCCGATCCGGACCGGATTCATCGCGTGCGGCATGACGGGCCTTATTACCAACTTGACGCAATCCACCTGGCCGAACCGTCACCGCAACGGACGCCGGTGCTGTATCAGGCGGGCGCGTCCGCGCGCGGGCGGCAGTTCGCCGCGGACCACGCGGAGTGCGTGTTCATCAACGGTCCGTCGAAGCGGGTGATCGCGCCAATCGTGGCCGACATCCGCCGCCGCGCCGCGGCAAGCGGACGCGACCCTGCGGAGATTCTGATCTTCACCATGATGACGATCGTGACCGATCGCACCGATGCCTTGGCGCAGGCCAAGCTGGCAGAATACCGCACGCACGTCAGCGAGGAGGGCGCGCTGGCGCTGATGTCCGGCTGGACCGGCGTGGATTTTGGCGCGCTGCCGCTGGACGCGCCGCTGCGCTACAGCGAGCGCGACGCGATGGTCTCGGCGCTGGAAGCGTTTACCACCGCCGATCCGGACCGCACGTGGACGGTGCGGGAAATCGCCGCACACGCGGCGATCGGCGGACGCGGACCTGTGGTGGTGGGATCGCCGCGGCGGGTGGTGGACGAAATGCTGAGCTGGGCGGAGGAAACCGGGATCGACGGCTTCAACCTGGCCTATGCCGTGACGCCGGAGACCTTCGTTGATTTTGTGGATCTGATCGTGCCGGAACTGCAAACACGAGGCGTCTACAAAACGGCCTACGCGCCCGGAACGTTGCGGGAGAAACTATACGGACCCGGCCGGGCGCGGCTGCCGGATAGTCATCCGGCGGCGCGGGTGCGGCTGGCCTAGGGCGGACACAGAACTACTCCCCCTCCCCTTGAGGGAGGGGTTTGGGGGGAGGCGTGTGTGCCACCGGCGACAGAGTGCCGCGAGACCCCCCACGCCAGCCCGCCCCTCAAGGGGGGAGGGAGTAGTTGAGGCAAATCACCCACCCCACACCGACACATAGTCCTTCGCCACCGGCCGAGGCACCTGTATCCCGCCGCCAACCTGCGTACCAAGATACAGAAACCCAACGATTTCACTATCCGGCGCAACCCCCAGCGCGTCCTTCACCGACGCATCGTACGCCGGCGCGCCGGTCTTCCACATCGCGCCATAGCCCCGCGCATTCGCCGCCAGCATGATGTTCTGCACCGCCGCGCCGGCCGACAAAAGCTGCTCTACCTCGGGGATCTTGTGCCCCTTCGCCAGCTTCGCCGCCGCCACCACGATCACCGGCGCACGCATCGCCTTGCCCCGCTCTCGCGCCAACTCTTCCTCCGGTGCATCCGGCCTCCGCCGCGACATCGAAGCCGCCAGCAACTCGCCGAACGCAGCGCGCTTGTCCTCTGGCACTACGACGAACTGCCACGGCCGCAGCCGCCCATGATCAGGTGCGCGCAACGCGCTCTGGATCATCACATCCAGATCTGCCTCGGTCGGCCCCGGACTTTCCAGCTTCAGCGCCGACTCCCGCGTCAGCAGCAGATCGATTGCATCCATCTTCACTATTCCCTGGGATCTCTATTTCCTGCTCGCCAGCATCCGCCGGGCGATCACCATGCGGTGTACCTCCGACGGGCCTTCGTAAACACGCATCGTGCGCACTTTCTGCATCATCAACTGCAATGGCAGCTCCTTGGCAACCCCCATCGCGCCGAAGGTCTGCATCGCGTGGTCCACCACCTCCTGCGCCATTTCGGTACCGAACAGCTTGACCATGGACGCTTCAGTGCGCACGTCCTGGCCGGCATCCTGCTTCGCCGCCGCGTCCAGCACCATCAGCCGGCAGGCATGGATCTTCACCGCTGCGTCGGCGATCCACCATTGGATCGCCTGCCGGTCCGCCAGCTTCACCCCGAACGTCGAACGCTGTTTCGCATGGTCCATCATCATGTCCAGCGCGCGGCGTGCCACGCCGACGCACCAGGCGCCCATCTGCAACCGGCGCACCGTCAGGCGCAACTGCATCGGCGCGAAACCTTGCCCCAGCTTGCCCAGCACCTGGCGCGCCGGAACGCGGCAATCCTCAAATACCAACTCATAGGTGCGCTGCCCGCCGAGCATGGGAATCTCGCGCTCGATGATGAAGCCCGTCGTTGCCTTCTCGACAATGAAGGCGGTGATGCCCTCCTGCCGTTTGCCCTCCCCCGTGCGCGCCATCAGGATCACGAAGTCGGCGTACGGCACGCGGCTGACCCAGATCTTGCGCCCGTTGATCACCCAGTCATCGCCATCCTGCACAGCGCGGGTAGTCATGCCCGCCGGATCGCCGCCAGCCCCCGGCTCGGAGATCGCAATCGCCGACTTCGCGACGCCGCGTGCGTAAGGATCGAGGTATTTGCGGCGCTGCTCGTCGTTCGCCACCGCCATCAGCATGTGCAGGTTCGGGCTGTCGGGCGGAAAGGTGAACGGCACCGGGGTGCGACCCTGTTCCTCGTACACGCCGATCAGCGCGACGGTGGGCAGGTTCGCGCCACCGAACTCATCCGGCACATCCAAGCCCCACAGCCCAAGCTCCTTGCATCGGGCCAGCAGCGGCGCTTCCTCGGCCTCCGTCAGATAGGCCTTGTCGCCCTGCATCTCCCGCTTTAGCACCGCGGCTTCCAGCGGCATTAGTTCGTTATCGACGAACTTTGCCACCAGGTCCTGAAGCATGCGGTGTTCTTCGGGGATCTCGAACATTCTCAGGCCTCGTTCAGTGTGATCAGCGCGTCGGCGATCGTAATACCCGAGCCATCGGCATGCAGGATCACCGGGTTGAACTCCATTTCGCGAATCCGGTCGCGGTGCAACAGCGCGACGTCGGCGATGCGGGCAATCAACGCGACGAGCGGCATAAGGTCCGGCGCCGGCGCCCCGCGGAATCCGTGCAACAAGGGCGCCGCGCGCAGCTTGTCGAGCATGCGAATGGCTTCGGCGGCGTCAACCGGCGCGGGGCTGTGTACGACGTCGCCCATCAACTCCACCAGCGTGCCGCCGAAGCCCACCATCATGATCGGGCCGAAGGTGAAGTTGTTGACCATGCCGATGACCAACTCCTGGCCGCGCGGCGCCATCTTTTGCACCAGCACGCCCTCGATCGCCGCGTCCGGCCTGTTGCGCACGGCCGCCTGCATGATGTACCGATATGCGACGGCCACAGCCGCCGCGTCGCGCAGGTTCAGTCGCACGCCCCCAGCCTCTGTCTTGTGCGGGATGTCGGGCGATTGGATCTTCAACGCAACCGGGAAGCCGATGCGTGTCGCAATCTCCGCAGACTCCATCTGCGATGTCGCGAGCTGTTCGGCCACTGTCGGCAGGTCGTAAGCAGCAAGCAACGTCCTGGCCCGATGCTCGGTCAGCACGTGCGGCAGGTCGTTCGCCAATGCGATCCGGCTGGCGATAATCGTGGGCGCCGGCAGAGAACGCGACAAACCCTCGGCATAGGCAACAAGCCGACCCATCGCGCGGCCGCAGCCTTGCAGATCGGTGTGCAGGAACAGCCCGCACTCGGCGGCCTTGGCGCGGCCAAAGGCCGACGGCATCGTGTAGGTCCACACAGTGACAGGCTTCGCCTGATGATCCGCTACCGCACGCAGCCGCTTCGGATCCAGCGACACGCGTGTCTCACTGGTCAGCGAGGTCACCAGCACCACCAGGTCGATCTCGTCGGACGCGGTCAGACATTCCAATGCCGACATGACGGCCGGACCGGTGTTGGATCCCTGCGCAGTGACATCCACTGGATTGGCCGACGCGCCATAGGACGGCATGAATGGCCGCAACCGCTCCTGCAACGAAGGCGACAGCACCGGCACCTGCAGCCCGTGCGCGGACAGCGCGTCCGCCATCCACGCACCGCCGCCCCCGGACACCGTAACGACCGCGGCACGGCGTCCTTTCGGCAACGGACAGGTAGTCAGCACGCCGGCGATCGCCACCGCGTCGTCGGGGTCGTCCGCCTCGATCACGCCGTAGCGGGCAAACACCGCGCGATAGGCGGTCTGCCAACCGCTGAGCGAGGCCGTGTGCGATGCGGACGCGCGCTGCCCGGCTTCCGACACGCCGATTTTGATGGCAACCACGGGCTTGCCGATCGCACGGGCTTGTTCCAATGCCGCCACGAAGCGCCCCCCGTCGCGCACCGCCTCCAGGAACAGCATCACCACCTCGGTGCGCGTGTCCCGCACCATGTAGTCCAGGAAGTCGGCGGCAGTAAGGTCGGCCTCGTTGCCGGTGGAGATCACGTAGCTGAACGCCAACCCGGCGGCCTGGCCGCGGTTGAACAACGCGAAGCCGATGCCACCCGATTGCGCAATCACCCCGATGCGCCGCGTCGACACGCGTGGCTGGGCCGACGCGCTGCCACCGACCTCCGCCGTGGGACTGAAGGTGCATGCAACCCTGCCGTCGACGTTGAAGAACCCCTCGCAGTTCGGCCCGGTGACGCGGGTGCCGGTGCGCCTGGCGATCTCGGCAAGCTGACGCTGCGCCACATCCGCATTGCCGCCCTCTTCCGCGAAGCCGGAGCTGATGATGACGACATGCTTCGCTCCGGCACGGGCGCAGTCCTCAGTCGCCGCGGCGACGCCGGCGGCCGGGATCGCCATCAAAACGAGATCGATCGGCATCCCCGCCGCGGCAAGGCTCGGGTAGCAGGGCAGGCCGTCGATCTCGCTGTAGCTCGGGTTGATCGGCAGGATGCGCCCCGGGAAGTCGTTGCCCTTCAGGTGATGCAGCAGGCGCCCGCGGATACGGTGGATGTCCGGCGAGGCGCCAAGCAACGCGATCGATCGCGGCCAAAAGAGGGACTCGAGCGAATGGGTCATAGCATCGCTATCCGTCACGGCCCGTCGGAGCTTGTTCTCGAACCAACCTTCGGCCGGGTTCGTGGGCGGGCCATGACGTGAGGCAGCAGCCAGCAACTCCTCCGTGTGCGCGCCTTCAGAGCGTCGGAAAAATCGAAATTCATCCGCGTTTTCCCATCCCGTCCGGGCAGACTTGCCGATCCGTCCGAGTTGGGCAATGCCGGGGGTGACGAACCCAGGGTCGCCGCATATGGTGGCAACACCAGCTTGCGGATGGAGGAAACCACAATGGTCGATACCGCGACGTTCGAGCACATCGGCGTCAGCCGGGAAGGCGTGATCACCATCGTTGAGATCCGGCGTGGCCCGAACAACTTCGTCGACACCGACATGGTCGCCGAGATCGCCGACGTACTGGAGGACATGGACCGCACCCGCGATTGCCGCGCCATCGTGCTGTGTGCCGAAGGCAAGCATTTCTGTGCCGGCGCCGATTTCTCCAATCGCGGCCCTGACGGCGCGGCGTTGGGCGGCACGCGCGGGCGGCATCTGTACAAGGAGGCGCAGCGGCTATGGCGCACCCGCAAGCCGATCGTTGCGGTCGTGCAGGGCGCTGCGGTGGGCGCCGGGCTTGGTCTGGCGGTGATGGCGGATTTCCGCGTGACCTGTCCGGAGGCGCGGTTCTCCGCCAATTTCACGCGGCTGGGGTTTCATCCTGGATTCGGACTGACCGCGACCTTGCCGCGGTTGGTGGGCATGCAGACGGCCGCGATGCTGATGTACACCGGCCGTCGCGTACCGGGCGATGAAGCGTTGACACTTGGGTTGGCGGATTACTGTGTGCCTCTCGATCAGGTGCGCACCAAGGCGATTGAGGTCGCAAGCGACATCGCCGGGTCCGCGCCGCTGGCGATTGTGGCGACGCGCGAGACGTTGCGGCGTAGCCTGGCCGAGGCTGTCGCCCAGGCGACAGAGCGCGAATACGAAGAGCAGGACTGGCTGCGCAAAACTGACGATTTCCGCGAGGGCACCAAGGCGATGGCCGAGCGTCGCCCGCCAAATTTCACCGCCGCGTAGGCGACTGCGCAAGGGAGGGGCATCATGAAGATCGAACGCATCGAAACGTTCCTGTTCGATCCGGGAACGGCGAAGAACCTGTTGTTCTGCCGGGTGGAGACCGACACCGGCTTGCACGGCTGGGGCGAAGCCTATGTCACCGCCGGCAAGGAGCAGGTGATCGAGCTGTGCTTGCAGGCAATGGCGAAACACGTGCTCGGGCGTAGCGCGTTCAACATCCGCCATACCGGGCAGATCATGTTCGAGGATTTCGCGATCCGCCGCGCGTCACTCGATCTGATGTCGGCATGGAGCGGGATCGAGATCGCGCTGTGGGATATCGTTGCGAAACACGCCAAACTCCCGTTGTACAACCTGCTGGGCGGTGCCTCGCGCGAGCGGGTGAAAGTCTACGCCAACGGCTGGTCGAACGGGCAGGAGACGATCGAGCAGAACCTTGAGCGCGCGCTGAAGGTCAAGGCGGCGGGCTTCACCGCGTTGAAATGGGACCCGTTCCCTGGCCCGTGGCGCAGCTTCATCCATAAGGAGGACGAGGACCACGTGGTGCGCTACGTCAAAGCGATGCGTGAGACGCTGGGGCCGGACTTCACCCTGCTGGTCGAGGTGCATCGCCGGCTGGCGCCGATGCACGCCATCCGGATCGGCCGGCGTATCGCCGAGTTCGACATCGGCTGGTACGAGGAACCCTGCCTGTGCGATAACATCGAACTGGTGGCCGAGGTTCGCCGGAACCTGCCGATCCCAATCGTGACTGGTGAGGCGATCTATTCCAAGGAAGCCTTCGCCCAGGCGTTGGCGGCGCGCGCGGCGGACATCATAAATCCGGATATCTGCAACTGCGGCGGCATCACCGCGATGCTTGACATCGCCGCGATGGCGCAGCCGCACGCGGTGGCCGTCGCGCCGCACAACTACAACTCCACGCTGGTGGGGCTGGCGGCGACGGTGGCGCTGTCGGCGATGATTCCAAATTTCTGGATCGCTGAGTTCTTCGTGAACCTGAAGCCGGCGTGCGATGCGATCGCCGTGCAGCCGCTGACGGTGCAGGACAGCTTCGTGGATCTTCCGACCACCCCCGGACACGGCATCGACATCGACGTGGAGAAATTGCGCGCGCACCCCTATCGCGACATGGGCACGCGCGGCGGCACCAAAAGTCTACGGTCCTACACGGAAGAATTTCCCCGCAAGAACTACGTCGCAGGCGCAACCCGCACCGGCTATTAAACGACACAGCGCAACGACCGCTG
>DASRQX010000443.1:0-4071 GCA_035696165.1 Acetobacteraceae bacterium
GTGCTGCCCCCAGTCATGCCGGCGCAGGCCGGTATCCACGACTTGCCTTCGTTGCAGCAAAGAAAGTCGTGGATACCGGCCTTCGCCGGCATGACGGGGGTAGCGGCCCGTGCGTCAATGTTTAGGGCGGTTGGTATTACAGCGAAGAAAATCGTGGATGGCCCGCCTTCGCGGACCATGACGTGGTGCGGCGCCAATGGGTCAATCGTTCCGCTGACTGGTATAACAGGCCGCTGGTATCAGGCGTCCTCCAGCGGCGACAGCGCGTAGGCGTCCTGCACCAGCCGCATGGCCTCGACCATGTCGTCCAGGTCGGCGATCGGCTTTTCCCCCCGCTCCAGCCGCCGCAGCGTGTCAGCGACGAACATCGGATAGAGCGGTGCGTTGATCAGCGTCATCTCCCGCGAATGCCGATTGCGGTCGTCATCGCTGATTTCCAGCGTGGTCGCGTCGCGCGCGGCGAAGTAGTGGCACAAGGTGCGGATGCTGTAGTGCAGGTCGAACACCGAGTGTGGCGCCGGGTAGAGGTATCCCGTTTCGATCACGCAGCGTGCGCCGCCGCTTTGCAGCAGCACCACCGCATGGTCCTCGATCGATAGCCTGGCCTGGGCATTCGACATTACCGCCGCAGTGACCTCGAACCGCGCGCCGGGCAGCAGCACGCGGCACAGATCGAGGAAATGTACCCCAAGATTGATTAGCGGCCCGCCGCCGGCGGTGGCGCGGTCCAGCATCCACTCGCAGCCGGCCTGGCGGTAGCGATCGACCAGGCCGCCGACGAACTTAAAGCCGATGTATTGGATGGCCTCACCGGGGGCTTCGTCGCGCAGTGCGTCGACCAGGCCGCAATAGCGGAACACGAAGGGGATCGCGGCAAAGGCGTTGGCCGCGTCCGCCAACGCGGCCAACGCGCGCACCTCGGCGAGCGCGGTGCCGCAGGGTTTCTCCATCGCGAACGGGATGCGCGCCTGGATCAAGAACCGTCCGAGCGCGGGCATGTCGCAGTGCCGGCCGAGCGCGAAGGCGAAGTCCGGCTTCAGGCGGGCGCACATCTCGCGGTAGTCGGCGAAGGCCGGGCAGCCGGCCCGCGCGGCGATCGGTTCCGCGCGCGTAAGGTCGTCGTCGCTCACGCCCACCACGGCGACGCCGGGTAGTTCCAGGCACGGATCGAGATAGAACGGCACGTGCCAATGCGAGACGCCGATCAGGACGATACGCATGCGATTCTTCCCCCCCTCCCCGCTCAGCCTAAACCATGCAGCCAGTCACGCAGGGGCCGCCAGAGCACGCGCTCGGCCGTGCCCCCCGCCACCATACCGATATGCCCCGCCGCCGGCTCGTGCAGCACCGCACCCGGGATCAGCGTCGCCAGCGGCCGTGCACTTTCCGGCGGCACGATGCGGTCGCGCGCCGGCGCGGCGACGAAGGTCGGCAGCCGCAGGGATGCTGGATCGACCGGCAGCCCGGCGATGCGCCAGGTGCCGCCCGCCGGCGTGTTCTCGCCATACCACCCGGCCAGGCACTCGCGCGCCACCGGCGCGGCCAGCGGCACGCCGTCGTTCAGCCAGTCCTCCAGCGCCACGAACAACCGTGCCCGCGCACCACCCTGATCCAGCCGCGCGAAGCCCCGATACTTATCCGCCACGCCCCATGGGTCGAGCATCGAGAACAGCACCTGCAGCAGGTCGATCGGCAGGGTCTGGTTGAACGTCAGCGCCGGCTCGAACAATGGCAGCGCGCGGGCCAATGTCTCGGCTTGTTCCCGACCGCCGGCATGGAAGTCCCATGGGGCCGCCAGCAGCCCCAGCCCACGCAGCAGGTCGGGCCGGCGCGCCGCGGCGGCGACCGCCAGCGTGCCGCCCATGCAGTAGCCGACCAAGGCTGTGCTGCCTCCGGCGATGCCGGTGGCGGCTGCCATCGCCCGCTCCAGCCGGCCTGCGACGTAGTCGGTCAGGGTAAAGCGCCGCTCGATCGCCGTGGGCCAACCCCAGTCGAGCAGCAGCGGGCGGACGTCCTGCTCGGCCAGCCAGCGCAGCATCGAGTGGCCCGGCGCCAGATCGAGCACGTAGGCACGATTGACCAGACTGGGCACGATCAGCGCCGGCACGCCGCTGCAACCGTGATCCGGGCCGCCGTAATCCAGCAGGCGCGTCTCACCCTCCGCCCATACCGTGTTCGGTTCGGTCAGCGTGCGCGCGTAGGGGTGGCGGCGGTAGGCGGCGATGCCGCTGATAAGGTCGGCGTCCTGGCGCAGCGTTTCCTCGACAACCGCGCGGGGGAAGGCCTCAGCGGCGCTGTCGGCGTGGACCGGGTCCCGCAGCGCCGCGGCGATGACCGCTGTCGCCTCGGCGAACACCGTGCTCAAGTTCGACGAGGCGGGATTCGAGCTCGGCGACGTGGCGCGCGAGACGGTCGACCTCAGCATCGCGAGGGTCAGGTGCAGCAGCAGCGGCCGCGGCCCCCTGCGGCGCAGCGGTGCCGGGGCGTCCGTCCGCGTGTTCATGCGACGGTTGGGCGTTCGAGTGCGGGACCGGACCCGGGTCGGCATGCGTCGGGTTGGCACGCGATGGGTTGGCATCCGCGTGGCCAGCATCCGACGCCCAGAACCGGGGCGCGGCGGCCAGCATGGCGCCCGCCGCGCCCCCCCACAGGGCCAGGATCGCCTGCCAGCTCTCCTGCGCTTCCCGGTCGGCGGCGATCGCGGCCAGTTCGCTCTGCCATAGCGTGATCCAGTCGCGCGCCAAGGCTTCGAGACCCGGCGGCGGCGCTGCGGGATCCGGCGGCTTCCCCGACTCGGCCATCCGTCATCGGTCCCCTGTCCTGGCGCGGCGCGGACCATAGGCCCGGTGCGTGACGCACGGAACGGCAAAACCGGGCCAATTCACGAAATGGGCTTTCGCAGGTGCGGCATAGGTCGCATTGTAGACTGGGAATCGCGCGGGAGAGACGGATGTCCGAAGCCGTTCGCAAGGAAGCCGGGGTCAAGGCGGCCGACACATCGCAGACCGTCGTGGTGAAGAAATACGCCAACCGGCGGCTCTACAACACTGAAAGCTCAAGCTACATCACCCTCGACAACCTGGCCGAGATGGTGCGCCAGGGCCGCGATTTCGTGGTCTACGACGCCAAGACCGGCGAGGACATCACCCGCGGCGTGCTGACCCAGATCATCGTCGAGGAGGAGGGCAAGGGCCGCAGCCTGCTGCCGACCGCGTTCCTGCGCCAGCTCATTGGCTTCTACGGCGACCAGATGCAAAGCCTGGTGCCGAAATACCTGGAACAGGCGATGGCGGCCTTCGCACAGCAGCAGGAGCAGATGCGGGCGGCGATGCAGAAGACGATGGGATCGGTCGGGACCCTGTTCCCGTTCGGCAACATGGAAGAGGTGAGCCGGCAGAATATGGCGATGATGGAACGGGCGTTCAGCCTGTTCACCCCGTTCTATCGCCCAACCGGCGAGGGACCGGCCGGCCGGTCGCCCGGCGATGAACCCGAGGACGAGGTCGCCTCGCTGCGCGCCGAGGTAGACAGGCTCCACCGGGAGTTGGCCGCGGCCAAAGCGGCCAAGGAGTGACGGGCCCGCCGGCCGAGAGGAATGCCGGGAACCGGGTCAACTGACATTGCCCCTGTTGACCTCGCCTCGAACCCCTCATCATCCCTGCGAATTCCTCGCGGGATGAGTGCCTGTGCCGCGGTTGGAGCGATTCTTCATCGTCAACGATACGCGTCCTGCCAGCTGGCGGCGCCAAAGCGCGTGCACATTGGAGGAGCGGATGATCGATCTCAGCCCGGACACGATCCATGCGGCACCACGCCGGAGCCTCTTCGGTCGCCTTGCCGGCGCGGTGGCACTCGGGCTTGCGGGGCTTCGGCCCACGCCGTCGGAAGCGCAGGCGGCCGCACCTGAATCCGACGGCCCGCACTGGCCGGGAAAGCTGAAGGGACGCCATCGCCAGGTGGTCGACGCCTATAGCGTCAACGCCGGGCATCCGCTGGAATTTGCATACACATTCGTGGCAACGAGCGAACCGCCCGGCACGGCGACGTCGGTCGTCGTCTTGCGCGCCGGGG
>DASRQX010000444.1:0-3931 GCA_035696165.1 Acetobacteraceae bacterium
CCGTTCCATGCCGATCGCGTGGGCGTAGTGCAGATAGACCACCAACGCAGCGATGGATTGACCAAACGGCAAACCCGGCTCGAGCCCGGCTGGGGCTTCGGCACTCACCCGCTCGCCACAACAGACGCGGCGGCCGCCGAATAGACGCACCTGCGTCACCTCCGGCTTGATGGGAGGCAGTTCGATGCGTTCGTAAACAAGCTGCGGGGTCTGCGCGGCTTCCGGGAAGACAGCCTGGCACTTCGGGCAGCCAGTCAGCCTGGCCTAGACCACTCAATCCGGGTCCGGATGTAGCGTCCGCCCGACCCCGGGGCGGCTCTTGCGCGGCGGGCGCTCGGTTGGCGGGCGATCCTGCTTTTGGCCTTGCGAGGGCGGCTTGGACGAATTGTCCGGCGTCTTCGCCGGACGGGTCAACGCGTCGAGCCGTGCCTCCAGCGTCGCGATGCGTCCGTCCTGCATCGCAATCCGCTCCTGCGCTGCGGCAAGCTGCGCGGCCAGCGTCAGGATCAGCCCGTCCTTCTCGGGGTGGCTCAGCTTGCTGAGGTCGGGCGGAAGGGTCACCCGATGTTTACAATCGACTCGACCGTAACGGTGTCAAGAATTTCCTGTGGGGATCCGCCTGGATCGCTCACCACCGAACCGATTGGATGGTCGGAAGGCGCGGTAGTTACTCAAGGCGAGCAAATACAATTTCTCGCCACCACCATCCTGCTGCCCTTGCATCGCACGGTGGGCGTATGGGCATGCACCGTCCTGGGCATGATCTATCCGCTGCTGCTGGCTGCCGGCAGCGCGCCTGGCACGCCAGTCCGCGCGATGCAGTTGCTATATGTTGTGACGGCCGCCGCCGGAGGCATCACGGCGCTGTGGACGCTGCCGTTCACGCGCGGCGCAACGATCCGGCTGGTCGCCACGCATAAAGGCGGCCTGCGCGGCGCCGGCCTGGCGGATCGAGATGCGGGCCTGTCGCTGCATCAGTCTCAGTACGACCAAACGGTTTTCTCGTTGATCTTTCCGGTGAGCGAACTCCAGATCGGTGAATATGCGGTGAAAGCGTAGAACGCGGTCGCCGTGGTCTCAGTCACGCCGAGCTTGAACGACGGAGTTTGCGTGACAATCAGGGTTAGGTTGGTATCGTTGGTAAATGGCGCAATCGCGGCGAAGCTGTCGCTGTACGGGCCGGCAGTGGGATTGGGTATATTGCCGATCGCCCCGACCAGCCTGGCGCGCGCGGCTTCCGCCGCAATGGTCCGCCGCGAATGCTCGACCAGGTAGTACCGGCCAAGATCCATGCAGCCGATCAGCACAATCAGAAACAGCAATGCGACCACGCCGAATTCAAGGCTGGTTACGCCGGCGCGGCCAAGCCGCCACCAAGATCGCCTCCGGGAGCGTCTCCTGGGCCGTTTATTGTATGCGCGCGACATAACTTGCACTTGTCGAGGTCAGCCCCACGACCAGCAGTGGCGTGTCGTTTCGCTGCAGCGTGACCGTCATGAAGCGCGCGATCCCGGATGGACAGGGTACCGAGCAGGTCGCGGCGTCGCCGATCCCTGCGCTCCCGCAGGTGCAGCTCATCGATGGTCCCGTGACGGTAACGTCGCTGATCCATGCGGGCGGAACCGCGTTATCCACCGTCGTGGTCATACCGGCGGTGTCGGTCGGGTACGATACCGGATACTGGCCACCGACATTGGCGGCTTCCGCCAGCTTCATCTGCTGCAGTACGTAGTTGCCGACATCGTAGGTACCGAGCACGATCACGACGATGGCGGCCATGATCATGCCGAATTCAATGGACGCGATGCCGCGCCTGCCGCGCGCCACGCCGCCGGCCAAGGCAGCGTTTGCCGGCGTGCGGTCGTCCCGTCGCGCTGAGGCAGATTGATGCTGACGCCGAACTCCGCGGCAGGCCAGTTCAGCCTGTATATCATTGCGGCGGTGATCACCGGATTCTGCGGTGTATTGCTGTTCGTCGCGGGCAGGCGCGACCGCGGCATGGACCCGCTGACCTGGTGGGCGATTTCGATGGTGCTCACCGCCGGCAGCCTGCTGGTCGCGGCGGTGCCCAGGCTGATCACAGCCACCCCGCGATTTGTCAGCACCGATATCGCCGTCACGCTGCTGCTGCTAGGCGGCGGCGCATCATGGATCGCCGCGCGTGCGTTCGAGGGACGCCGCGTCGTCCCCGCCATCGGGCTGGCCGGTGCCGCCTTATGGCTGCTGGTGTTGTGCATTCCTGGCTTCGAGCAGGCTACGGACGCGCAGATGACGTTGCCGTGGGGGATCAGCACCCTTTATGCCGCCGCCGTCGTGATCGCAATGTGGCCGGACGGTCGGGAAAAGCTGCCATCCCGGCCCTTCTTCCTGCTGCTGACCGGGCTTTACGGCACGATCTATTTGATGCGCGCTGTGCTGTCCGCCTGCGGAATCGAGGAAGCCCTGCAGCAGGTGCCGGCCACGGCCACGGTGATCGAGGCGCAGTTGCGCGTTATCGGCATCTCCTTCCTGGCCATGGCGTTGACCAAGGAGCGTGCGGAACTGGCGATCGCGCGCTCGCGCGACATAGCGCGTGATGCTGGGGAGGCGCGGCGGCGCTTCCTGGCGCAGATGAGCCACGAGGTGCGAACGCCGCTCAATGGCGTGCTGGGGTTGGCCCAGGTGCTGCTGCAGGACAGCCGGCTGGTAGCGGATCAGCGCCAGCACGTGGCGACGTTGGAGGCGGCCGGGCGGCATCTGCTGGCGATCGTCAACGACGCCCTCGACCTGGCGAAGATCGATGCCGGCCATCTGGCGTTCAGGATCCGGCCGTTCAATCCGGCCGAGGCACTCGATGCCTGCCTGGCCCTGGTACGGCCGGCCGCCGAGGACAAGCACATAAAGCTGCAGCTTCTACTGGCCGCCGAGCTGCCGGCGACGATCTCCGGCGACACCACGCGGCTGCAGCAGATCCTGCTGAATCTGTTGTGGAACGCGATGAAGTTCACCCCGCACGATGGCACCGTGACCCTGCGCGTCGGCGCCGGCGTCGACTGGCTGCGCTGCGAGGTTATCGATACTGGCCCGGGCATCCCGGCCGAGAAGCAGGCGATGCTGTTCCAGGACTTCGCCCGGCTGGATCCGAATGCCGCCGATGGCACCGGCCTTGGATTGGCGATCTCGGCGCGGCTGGCGGAGCGGATGGGCGGGCGACTCTTGTTTCATCCAGGGCCCGGCGGGCTGGGCAGCCTGTTCCGCCTGGAACTGCCCTGGCCCGCCGTCGAGACGCTGCCCCAGGAGGTGCCGGAGCAGGCGCCGGAGCAGGGGTTGGCTGGACAACACCGGGACTCGATCGAGTTCATGTCCGGACCGCCGCGCGAGGGTCTCCCCGCGGGCCCGACCGAGGTGCCATCACGGCTGGTGCGATTGCGGCCCGCCCGCCTGCACTTGCTGGTCGTGGATGACGTGGCCGCCAACCGGGCGATGATGCGCGCGCTGCTGACCGCGGACGGACACCTGGTGACCGCGGCAGAGAACGGCGCCGAGGCAGTTGCATTGACCGCCCGGGATCGGTTCGACGCCGTGCTGATGGATGTCCGGATGCCGGTGATGGACGGGATCGAGGCGACCCGGCGCATCCGCAAGCTACCGGGCGAGGCGGGCGCAACGCCGATCATTGCGATTTCGGCCGACGTGATGCCTGAAACCACGCGCACCTGCCTCGCCGCCGGGATGAGTGCCATGCTCGCCAAGCCGATCGAGCGCGACGCGCTGGTGGCTACACTGCGACGGTTGGAACTCGATCGCTACCGGCCGTTGGTTCGGGCGATGGCGCCGAGCGGCGGTGAAGCAGCCGGCGAGTGACCAGCCGCGGTAATGCGACCGGCACGATTGACGCACGGGCCGCTACCCCCTGTCATGCCGGCGCAGGCTGGTATTCACGACTTTCTTT
>DASRQX010000445.1:0-3577 GCA_035696165.1 Acetobacteraceae bacterium
CCCCCCCTGCGGCGAACCCGCTCGCTGCACCGCACCGCCCCGGACAGCAGGTCCGCCAGGCCGCGGCCTATGGTGCTGCGGGCAATTCCGGTGGTCCGCGAAACCGCGGCAATTCCGCCGCGCCCGGCAGCGCGTGCTTCACTGGCCGCAAACAGGCGTCGGTCTCTTTCATTGAGGAACGGTCCGAGTGCATTGTAGCGGGCCCGGATGGCATCTTGGTCGATCATCCGGCCAGGCTGGACGCCAAGACACCCGATTCGCATCGACTTTTCCGGATTCGTTCGTTGCGTTATTGCCGCATTCTGGAGTCTTTTCTACCGAGTCGCTTGTTCTGGCTCAGGCCCTAAAGTCACCAGTTTAAATTTCCCCACGATGTGGCGAACACCTCAGCCCCGATCCGATCGAGCCTGCCGCCGTGCTCGGGCCAATCAAGGCCAAGCCCTTCGGGTGGCCGCGAAAGACGCGGCTAGCCTTGACAGGCCCTTGCGCGCGGCGGCGTGCGATTTGGTGGTGAGAGCATGCAAAGTCGTGGGGGCTCACTGACGTCGGGTAGCCTAAGGCTTCGCCGTAAGAGTGGGAACGATGGCGAAGCTGGTATGGCGCGTGAAGCTGATCGCCGAGCTCGGGTCGGGCATTGTGTCCGAAACCGAGGTGGCGCGGATTGAGCACGACGATTTTGCGGTCGCATGTGGCCATCATGCTGCTGTCCAACACGCGGAGCTGGCTCTCGACGCCACTGCTCGGCCGGCACTTGCTCAATCCCGCGTTCACAGCTCCAGCGCTGCGCGAACCGATTGACATGGACCCCGCGGGGCTTGCGGCCTATGCGGGCCGCTATTCCTCATCGCCGCAGCTTGTGATCACCGTATCGCCACGGGAAAACTGCCTCATGATGCAAGCGGCCGGGCAGATGGAAACGGAGATATTTCGAGTCAGCGACACAAACTTCTTCGCACGAGATAGCCGTGCTGTCATAGCATTCGAGCTTGACCCGAACGGCACCCCGTCGGCTCTCCTGCTGTACAGCAACGGACAATTCCGCCGCGCTGCCCGTATTCCGTGAGGATCCCTTGCCGAAGCCGGTGGGCCAGGCGTTCCGGGTCTGCAACGCGTGCGCCTGCTCCATTATCAAACCTATAATGAAGGCGCCACGAACCCTCCGAACTCCCGCTCGATCATCCCCGCGAACGCGATCGTCGTCTGATCCTCCAGATACCCACCGACGATCTGCACACCGATCGGCAGTCCGCTCTCGCTGCGCCCGATTGGGACCACCGTGGCCGGCAAGTGGCACGATGTGGCGACCGCGCACCATATGATCTGACCGTCATATGGCACCTTCTTCCCATCAACATCGAGTTGGCGCTGCAGCTGCGGCGATTGATCCTGCGGGAAAGCGGGCGTGGGCATTGGAGGGCACAGCACCACATCGACCTCCAGGAACAGCGCCTGCCAATGGGCGCGCAGGGCGTCGCGCACCCAGCCGGTGCGGATCCACGCCGCATGCGTCATTGTTTGCCCACGCCACCAGGCGGCGGTGAGGCTCAGGTCGTCGGGCGACAGTGCGGACGCAGCCGCCTCGGCCCGCACGCGCTCATCGGGGGTCAGATCGGCAGCAAAAAAAGCCGAGAGCATTTCAACGTAGTTCCGCGTGGTGCGCGCAAGGTTGGGCATGTCCTTGTGCGATCGCGCGACGTTGCACCCCAGCTTCCCGAGCCGCTCGACCAAGGTGTCGAGCGCCCCGCTCACGCTCTTGGCGGTCGGGTAGAGCGGATGCGTACTGATCACGAGCACGCGGAAATCCGACAGCTTGTCGTGCCGCGGCGGCGGCAGTACCTGCTTGTAGCCAATGCCATCCCACAACGGATCAGGCCCGGCCAGCACCTGCAATTCCAGCGCGAGGTCGGCCGTGCTGCGCGCCATCGGACCGATCACCGCCATGTCGCCGCGCACCAGCAGCGGTGGCGTTTCGGGGTACCCGGACCCACGTTGCGGGATCAGATCGAGGCTGGGCTTGTGGGCGCAGACACCGCAGAAATGCGCCGGTGCGCGTAACGACCCGCCGATGTCCGATCCCATCTCCAGCGGCACGAATCCGGCGGCCAGCGCAGCCGCCGCGCCGCCGGACGATCCGCCGGGGGTGCGCGTCAGGTCCCAGGGGTTGTTCGTGGTTCCATAGATCTTGTTGTAGCTCTGCCAATCGCTCAGACCGACCGGAACATTGGTCTTGCCCAGGATGACCGCGCCCGCCGCCTTCAGCCGCTGCACCACCAGTGCGTCGAAATCGGGCCGCCAGTCCTTGAACTTTTCGATCCCCCAGGTGGTCGGCAGCCCGGCGACGTTGAACTCCTCCTTGACCGTCATGGGAAGGCCGAGCAACGGTCGGCGCTCGCCGCGGGCCAGCGCGGCATCGGCGGCGGTCGCGGCATCGCGCGCCCGGTCAAAGTCGCGCACGACGACGGCGTTGATCTTGGGGTCAAGTGCCTCGATGCGCGCGATGGCGGCATCGAGCAGTTCGCGCGCGGAGACCTGCCTCGCGACCAGCATTTGCAGCAGGTCGCTTGCGGAGTGGTAGAGGCCGGGCGCGGCATCTGCTGTGGCGCTGGCCACCCGGGCGGGCGTGCCGGCTGCCACGGCGGTCGCCCCGAGGCCCGCCACGAATCTACGCCGGTACAGATCGCGCATCATTATCCTCCTGCCGCGGTATCTGGCGGAGATTATACCACGATGGTGGTGATTGGCGGGATCGTTGCGGGCGCCGTCAGATGTCAGGAAGCTGATTGCCGATCCGAGTCATCCATCAGCGCACCGAGGCCGTTCGCCGCCCACGTCGGAATCCGGTGGGGCTGCAAACAGGCGGTGCAGCGGAACCGGATGGCAATCCGGAGGTCCAACTTTTGGCAAAGCGCCGGAGCCGGCTGCGAAAAGTGGAACACAGGCGAGCGTGAATCTCCCCCAGGACAATGTCCTGGGCCATAGATAGCTCAGCCGACTGATCGCGTTTACGACTTTTGCCGCAGTCAGCGAGCGGAGGGGTCGGACGTGCCGAGACGCCGAGGAGTGGCGGCCAAGACCATGGTCGATCGCATCGCCGTGGCACTGGCCAAGGCCGACGGCCGGACAGTGGCGAAAGACCCGACGCAGTACCACCGCCTGGGAGTCGCGGCGCTGAGGCCCGTGGCCGCGCCGTCCGAGGCGATGATCAACCCGGCGCACCAGGCAGCCTGGTTCGACGCCGAATGGGCGATCAATAGCCGCTGGGATTTCCGCCGTGCCGTGCGCGCGATGATCATCCGCGCGATCGGTGAAGGGCAGGGGTCGGACGACGGACGGCGGCCCCGATTGCCATAATGCAGAGCGTTTTTAGCTTAGTGGCGCGGCGCACAGGCTTCCCCGCCTGGGCATCAAAGTTGGGGCCGCACCAGTGAGCTAAAAACCAGCAATTCTCATTTTGATTTTTCTGTCTGTGGCAGGCCTTTGTCACTTGTTCGGCGGTACGATGGGCGGGGTCCGGGCAGGGCAGCGCTCACGGCGGTATTGGTGGCGGCTTGGCGAAGGCGAGAGTGAGCAGCAGGTC
>DASRQX010000446.1:0-5575 GCA_035696165.1 Acetobacteraceae bacterium
GTACCCATTCTCCTTGAGGATGGTGCCAATGGTGCCGTTGGCTCTCAAAATGATCGAGTCGTAGCCGGGAAACCCGGTCGCCGCTTCGCCCACCACCCCGAAGCCGGCCACGTGATGGTTGCGGCCGGTGATGATCGCCGCACGTGTCGGAGAGCAGAGCGACGTGGAGTGAAAATTCGTGTAGCGCACTCCCGCGTTTGCAATGCGATCGAGCGCCGGGGTCGGAACAACACCACCGAAGGTGCCCGGCGCGCCGAAGCCGACGTCGTCCGTCATGATGAGCAACACGTTGGCGCGCCCTTCGGCGGCACGACGCGCGGCGCCCACCAGGCCTGCGACTCCGAAGCCTTCTCCTTGATCACCCCGCCGAATTTCGGATCGGCCGGCGGAAGTTGCTTTCCGTCGAGCGTCGTCGTGGCACCGGGCGAACCTGGGACACCTGTGACCTGCTGAGCCAGTGCCGAGGCGCAGCCAAGGGCGAGAAGACTCGCGCCCGCGAGCATGCTGCAACTGATTTTCACAACGGAAGCTCCAGTAGAAAAGTGGCCCATACTTGCATTGAGCGAACCCCACTTTGACGCAGATCAAACGTGCGGCTTGGACAAGGTCGAGGCTTTAGCGGCTGAGGCAAATTTCTGGGGCGCAGCGGTGAGCCGTCAGTTGATGCAACTGCGAAAAAGTTCATTCTATCACCACGTTGGCGCGGGTGATGTCCCCTGGCCCCGAAAGTCGCGCGACCGTTCACCGCCGCTCGCGAATGCGCGCTACGCCGTGACTTGAGCGAACCAGAAGGCGCACAGGCCAGCACCGCCGAGCAGCGTGCGCACGGCATGAAGCCTGCCCCACTTCTCGATCAGCGGGCGCGAGCCGGCGCCGCTGTCCGCCATCGCTCCGAGCCGTTTGTTGGTCGGATTGATGGCGAGGACGGTGTAGGGCCAATTCGCAAGCATGAGAACCCCGCCCACGCCCGCCATGAGGCGATGCTCGAAGAAGAACGCCGCCAGGCCCAACAGGCCGGAGACGATGGCCAGGCTCGCCTGCATCTCGAGGCCCTTCGCGTAGCTGAACTTCCATTCTTTGAGCAACGAGGCGTCGTCAAGCGTCAGTCGCGCCGGCTGTTCGGACCAGTTGATGTAGGCCGCAGCCCCGGTGAAGGCGGCGGCAGTCGCCAGTGCCAGAGACGTGATGATCATGGTTGATCTCCGGATTTCTCGGCCCTCTCAAGGCGAGCACGCAACTTCCGCAGAACGTTCGAGGCCGCCTGCAGCGAACCGGTGTCGATGCCCGCGGCAAGCCTGGTTGCCCAGGGTTTCTGCAGCCGCATGGCCGACCGATAGAGCGCGTTACCCTTGGCCGTGAGCGCCACGAGCTTCGCGCGCTGGTGATGCGGGTTGGGGCGGAATACGATCAGCCCTTCCTCGGCCAAGGCATCGACGGTCCGCTGCACCGACTGCCGCGTCAGTCCCATGGCATCGGCAATGCGGACAACGGGAGCAGGTCCCGCCTGCAGCGCGACGGCGCCCAACACCTGCCAGCGCGCGCTGGTCAGGCCGATCCTGGCGACCAGCGCGTCGCCGGACGCGATGATGCGGCCATTGAGGCGGAAAACTTCCAGCACCAGATCGGTAAGCTCGGATCGCCGCGAACCATTCATGACATCATGCTGTCATATTGACAGCTAGCTGTCAATATGAGCGGTGGCGAATGACCGATCGAAGAGGCGATGGTCGGGTGGCGCGCATATGCGTGAGCGCGCGAGCCGCGCAACGTACCGGCAAGGGAAGAACAGTTCTGCTCCCTCTCCGCGCGTGCGAGGAGAGGGTCGGGGTGAGGGGCATTTCCGCCAGGCTCAGAATCGCGGCACCGCCCCGTCACCCGGATTGCTTCGCAATCTGACCCCTCCAGGCATGGCGGAGGGGGAGATATCCTTGAAAGTAGGCCATTCGGGTGAGCTATTGAGGGGACATCGGCGGCCATTCAACATGGCACCTTGATCGTGTGGCGGTCGTCCACCGCAACGAAAGCCTTTACGATTGCGGCTTGCCGCGGCGCAACCAGGCCCGTAGTCTCTTCGACTGGAGCTGCCCACGCGGGTTAACCGAGAACGCCGCGAGGGTGAAACGGGCAGCCGTCATGCCGTCGGCGGCATCTAAATCGAAATACTTGCCCGTAATCTTCGGCTTGCGCGTGTTTTCGCGAGCGGCCGACAGGCTCATCTTTGGAGACGGTAATGGCCAACTCGTCCCCATTTGACGGCACCTACACTGGTTCCGCGTCGTTTCCAGGTGGGGGGACACATACTGAAACCGACCACGTCACCGGATTGTCTGCGGAATCGACAGGCACTGCGAGCGGCACGGTCCGTAGCGGCGGAATTGCAGTCGTCAATGCCGGCGGGATCGATTTCAACACACAGATTGTCGGCGGAGAGCAAGATGTTTTCGGTTATGCCAACGGCGCGACGGCATTTTTCGGTTCGGTCCTCGTCGAATCCGGCGGCAGCGCGATAGACTTCACAATATTGAGTGGCGGTTTGCTCGTCGTCTCCTCGGGCGGCTATGCCGATCCTGGGACACTCAGCGGCGGTACAGAGGTCATCTCTGCTGGTGGCTCCGACGACGGCACCCAGATCTCGGGAGGAACCCAATTCGTCTATGGCACTGCCACCAATGCGACCATCTTCCTCGGCTCGCAGGTAGTCGAATCCGGCGGGATCGCAAGCGGCACGGTTATCTCAGGTGGCCTTCTGACCGTCGAGCCTGGCGGCTCGGCAATCGGCGCGACAGTCTATAGCGGTGGTACCGCCGAACTCATAGGCAGCAACACTGTTGAACTCATCCCGCTTTCCGGCGCCACCATCGAAATGGGTGCGGGCGCGGTAACGGTTGGCCTCGGCGGCACCTCGAGCGCCGCGCTGGCTGGCGTCACCATCAGCGGCTTGCAGGCCGGGGACGCCATCGACCTTACCGACATTCCGTTCTCGGCAGGTGCGGCGGCATTCGTTTCCGGCTCGGAACTGGTCGTCTCAGTGGGAGTAAACAGGTACGAGCTGGGCCTTGACCCGTCGACCGATTTAACTGGGGACCAATTGAGGGTGGCGAACGACGGCACGGGTCACGCAGAGATAAATATTGCTGCCACCCCACAGAACATAGCGTTCGCACCGACGGCCGCCAACGCGTATCTGAGCGAAGTTACGCCATTTCTCACGAGCAATGGCGCTTCTCTACACTTGAACTTGCTGTTGCTTTGGAATGTCGGAAACGGTTCGGCGGATGCGCCCTTTCAGATTCTACAATATGACCCGAATACCCATAGTTTCTTCGACGACACCTCCGCTATGTTTTCGGGGCAGGTGCCTAGTCTCGCCAATCCGCGCAACGTCACCATTGCAAACTTCAACGGCAATGGACCAGGTTTCATCATCGCCGAGCAAGGTCTAGATGCATCGCCCTGGCTAGGCGCCACGGATACCTTCCTGCTGTCCAATCAATTCGGACAGCTAGTCGACGCCAGCGCAAACTTGCCGCAGACGCCCGCCTACACCCACGACGTAAGCTCTGGAGTTATTGATCCGTCCGGCGACATCGGCGTCTTCTTCAACAACATCTTCAGCTTTCCAAAAACCGCGCCCTATTATCTCATCGGCAACGGCGACGGGACGTTCGTCAACGAGTCTTCGACCTTTCTGCCTGCCATATTGCACACGATCTCCCCCGCCTACACCGCTTCGGCCATGGTAGACGTCAATGGCGACGGGTTGGCTGACCTCCTCATTGGTCCGGAAGACCAAATGCAGGGAACGGCGCGGCTTTATCTTAATCCCGGCAACGGCGACTTCAGCAGCGTGACACCTATCGCTCTACCCAGCTCCCCTCTGCCGGCGGGGCACGATCTTTTTTCTTCGACACTGCATGGCGCTAGCGTCCTTGATATCCAGCCGATCCATCTCTCCAATCCCAATTACGCGGACCTAGTGGTGATTTCGACCACCGGCAACTATGAAGGCTACGCAATTCAGATTTTGATAAATGACGGGAGTGGGCATTTCACTGACCAGACGGCTAGCCGATTGGCCGGAGCGCCGTCGTCGCAAGTTTATACAGGGACCAATTTCCTGCAGTGGATCGTACGGTCGTTTGTGGTTGATCTGAATGGCGATGGCGCATCTGACATTGTAGTCCAAGGCAATAATGGTCCGTCAGAGGTCTTTCTCAACGACGGCAGCGGACATTTCGATCTCGCGTATTCGGTGACCAACCCGGCGATCATGGCTGTCGCCACCATCGAGGGGACGCCCACTCTCATCGAGAACGATGGCACGCTGGTGCCCTTTGCACCACCGCCTGTGGTGACAGATCCAATTCCAGACCAGACCTGGTTGGCAGGACAGACGGTATCTTTGACTATGCCCGCGGACGCGTTCGCGGATCCCGGCGGGCAAGACCTGACCTACACTGCCGGCGGATCCAATGGTGCGGCTCTGCCGAATTGGCTGTCGTTCGACAGCGATACTGGTGAATTTTCGGGCACGGTGCCTTTCGGCGCCAAACCGTTCGCCGTGACAATAACGGCGACGGATTCGAGCGGCTGGTTCGCGGAAGACAGCTTCAACGTTCTACCCCTTACGGTCGTGAGCGGCGGCCAGACGATCATTGTTTCCTCCGGCCAGACCAGCGCTGGCCTCGACCTCCTCAGCGGCGGAGTCGCAAAGGTTCTGTCTGGGGGAACGACGATCAATACAATAATCTCCAGTGGCGGCACCGAGATCGTCATCGGCGGCAGGGACTTCAGTGCGACCGTAAATAGCGGCGGCCTTCTGAAGGTAATTTCCGGCGGTTCGGCTACGGGAGCCTCGATCGGCAACGGCGGTCATGCGGTCGTTTCTGGAGGAGGCCGGGACATCGGCGCCGCCCTCAGTAGTGGCGGCCAGATTGTTGTGTCTGCCGGCGGTACCGATATCAGCGGCACTGTCAACAGCGGTGCCCATCTATCGGTCCTCAGCGGTGGCAAGGCCAGTGGGACAACCGTCATTGGGTTGGAAGTTGTTTCCGCAGGCGGCCTAGTCGTCTCGGCGACTGTCGAGAATAACGGCACCCTCGGCGGTTCTGGCTCGGGACTTGCCGTGTTCGGCATCGCCAGCCGCACCTTAGTGGGTACTGACGGCCAGGAAGGCGTTTTCTCGGGCGGTACCGACATCCGCGGCACGGTACTAGCAGGCGGCCGGGAGTTCATCCTCTCGGGCGGCATTGGCATTTCCGCGACGCTTGCCGGCAACGACGCGGACCCTGCGACCTTCGCGGCCGAGATTGTCACCAGTGGCGGCCGTGTCTCCCGTACAGTGGTCTCAAGTGGCGGTGTTCTGGTCGTTTCCGCCGGCGGGCTCGCTGTTTCAACGACTGTCAACAGCACGGGTATCGGCTTCAATCGGCACGCACTGGCCCTCTCGGGTGGGACCGCCAGCAGTACAACGATCAACAGCGGTGGCCAGGAAGGCATTTTCGCCGGCGGCACCAACATCGGTGCCACGGTTAGCTCCGGCGGCGGATTGTTCGTTCACAGCGGCCTCGCCAGC
>DASRQX010000447.1:0-1870 GCA_035696165.1 Acetobacteraceae bacterium
TGATCTCAAGCCACCGCAAGCTGCTGTCGTCAAAAGCGATGGTGGTGAGCGTTGCGGAAACGCCGGGACAAGATTCCGGCAGGCACGGTCGAGAGAGGCGAGCGCAAGCGAACTGCTGCAGAAGTGTCGAAAGCGGATTAGTTGCCATGGACGGCTGGCGCACTCGGAGGCATGAAACGGAAGTAAGATCAGCAGCCGCCGGCACAGAGGTCGGCATCGCCTTGGTGCGGTCGAGCCCGTGGATTAGTTTGACCGGAAGCCTTCTGAGCACCTGTATTTGTTGCCCGGTTTGTCCTCGCCTCGCAAGAGGTAGGATTCACCGGTAGCACGGTGGGTAGATTTCCTGCACGAAGGCTTCACGCCGGTGGCACCTTGATGGAGGTGCGCGATGAAGACCTTACATCGGCGATGCGCTGGTCTCGATGTTCACAGCGATACCGTCGTCGCCTGTGCACGACTGACGGCAAGGACGAAAGCAAGCCATGAGGTACGCCGCTTTTCGACGGCGACGCACAATCTTTTGGAACTTGCGGATTGGCTGGCTGGCCAAGGAATCACGCACGTGGCGATGGAGGCCACGGGCGTCTACTGGAAGCCGATCTGGCATATGCTGGAGGGTCGGTTCGAGCTTGTGCTCGCGAATGCTGCTCATATCCGCAATGTTCCCGGCCGCAAGAGTGACGTCAACGACGCGGTGTGGATCTCCGACCTTCTGGCGCACGGTTTGATCCGGGCGAGCTTTGTGCCGCCAGCCCCGATCCAAGAGCTTCGCGACCTGACACGAACGAGAACACAACTGACCCGCGAGCTTGCGCAACACATTCAGCGTATCCAGAAGACCCTGGAGGACGCCAACATCAAGCTCGTGTCGGCGATCTCGGACATTGTGGGCATGAGTGGGCGGCGCATTCTGAAAGCGATAATTGCGGGTGAGACGAACGCGATGCGGCTCACCGAACTCGGATCGACCCGTCTGAAGTGTTCCCGGTCCGAACTTGCCGCTGCGCTCGACGGTCGCGTGACAACGCATCATCGATTCCTTATCGACCATCACCTCGGCCTGATCGAGGAACTGGAACGGCACATCTCCGCTTTCGACGCTCGGATCGGAGAGGTGCTTGCACCCTTTCGCGACACCGTCGAGCGGTTGATCACGACCCCGGGCGTGGGCCGTGGGGCGGCGGAGGTGATCCTAGCCGAGATCGGTCCCGACATGAGCGCGTTCCCGACTGCCGGCCATCTATTGTCGTGGGCTGGCGTCGTGCCGCGGCTCGACGAGAGTGCAGGCAAGCGCCGTTCCACGCGGGTGCGCCACGGCGCGCCTTGGCTCAAACCCGTGCTCGTCCAATGTGCCTGGGGCGCTGCGCGTGCGAAGGGAACATATCTGCAGGCGCAGTTCTTCCGTCTCAAGGCGCGGCGGGGGCCGAAGAAAGCGGCCATCGCCGTCGCGGCCTCAATTCTCACGGCCGTCTACCACATGCTGAAAGACGGCACCTTCTATCAGGATCTCGGCGCCGACTATCTCGTCAAGCGAGATCCGGCCAGGACGGTTGCCAAGCTCGCCCGTCGCATAAAGGACCTTGGCTTCGACGTGCAGTATCGAGCAACCGCCTGAGCGAATTTCCGGCGGGTGAGTTTCTGGGTAGGCGATGCCAAAACCGGGGGGTGGCCATTCCTTCGGGATCAGCTTGGGGGATGCCTGAGACGGCCCAAGCGGCATCCGGCATGGAGGCGGCGCGAAGCTCGACCAGGCTTTCGTATGGAACGTGAGAACCTGCGTTTCGTCACGCTGACGGCGTGAAGGGACAAGCCGCGAGCGGCTCCAACCGCGAGGGCGAGAGTACCGACGCGGAACGCAGGAGCGGAGCAG
>DASRQX010000448.1:0-4160 GCA_035696165.1 Acetobacteraceae bacterium
GCGTTCCACGCTGGACGACGGTGTTGGCGGTGGAATAGCGGTTGCGTATTCCGCCATTTCCGTTTGTCGATCGGTGGATTACGCTGACGCTAATCCACCCCACATTGGTTTGCCGCAAGGCTCGTCGTGCCCGGGCTTGTCCCGGGCATCCACGTCTTGGCTGAACTCAGACAAGAAAGACGTGGATGGCCGGGACGAAGCCCGGCCATGACGAAGAAAACGAAAGCGTGTTGGAGCATCGATGAACAACAGCGCCGTAGTCCGTAGGGCGGGTTGGCGAAAGCGTAACCCGCCATCGCGGCACGACTCGACGAGAGGATGTGGTGGATTACGCTCCCGCTAACCACCCTACGACCTGGCTCCCGAAGAAAACAATTCGCGGAGCGAGCTGTTGCGCCCTACGGCCCTGGCTTAAAATCGAATATGGTGTGTTAGCATAGCCCGCCAATCCGGGCACGGCATTCAGCCGTGATATGCAAACAGCTCGATCGGGTCGTTGAAGCCGCGCACCGGGTATTCGCCGACGCGCTCCAGATCGAAATCGCTTTTGACGAGGTCGGCGAAGGCGCGGGACAGCAGCACCGGCCTGCCCAATTGCTTGGTGAGGGTTTCGAGACGCGAGGCCATGTTGACCGCGGGACCGATGACGGTGAAGTCGAGCCGGGTGCGCGACCCGATATTGCCGTACATCACGTCCCCGACATGGACGCCGATGCCATAATTCAGCGGCGCACGGCCGGTCTCAGCGTTCCTTTCGTTCAGGGCAACCATGGCCTGACGGGCTTCGGACACCGCGCGCAGCAGGTTGGCGCAGGCGTCAGGCTGGTCGAGCGGAAAAATGGCGAGCAGCCCGTCGCCGATGAACTTCAGTATTTCGCCGCCATGCCGGGCAATCGGCTCCGACATCGCGTCGAAATAGCCGTTCAGAAGATCGATCACGTCATCGCGCGGCCAGTTGTCGGAGATCTTGGTGAAATCACGCAGGTCGCAGATCATGATGGCGGCACGCACGGTCGTCCCGCTGCCGCGCCTGGTGGCCCCGGCCAGAATGAGGTCGCCGGCATGCGACCCGACATAGGTTTCGAGCAGCGTTCGCGCCAGCCGGTTCTTGACCCGGATTTCGCTGACCAGCGCCAGCGCCGGCAACAGGTTCAACAGGCCCGCGACATGCGCGTCGTCGAAACCCCCGCGCCGGTCGGTGGCAAAGGTCACGATGTGCCGCTTGCCGAGCGTATGGTACAGCGGCCACGCCACATAATCGGTCAGGCCCTTCGCCCGCATCTCGTCATAGACGGCGTGCTGGCGGCCCAGCGCGGCATCACGTTCGAGATTCTCGCGCACCTCGGCGGCGCCGTCATGGATTTCGCTGGCGGGGCTACCGATGTATTCGGATCGCCCCCTGACATCGTAGTCGATCCTCGCGATCTCGGCTTCGCGCATTCCGTCGGCCCACACGAACCGGGCGCCAAGCCATTGCGGATGGCTGATCAGGATATGAAGCGAGGCCCGCTTGACGGGAATGCCGGCTTGCTGCAGCCGCAGACAGAGTTCTGCGAAGATATTGTCAACGAAGCGTTCATTGCGCGTGTCGTTGATCAGCCAGCGCACGACGTCGCTGTCGGCATGCGCGGTGACGGGTTCAAGGTTCGGCGGCGCGTCCATATCCTGTTCCTGAGCGGTGTTCCTGAGCGGTGGCCTGGATCGACGGCCCAGCATATGTCGTGTGCCCGCTCGACGCTGTCAATGGAGCGTGGCGGCCGGCGGGCGCCGGTGGACCCGGCGTTACAGGCTGCGGCGAATTTCGCGCAATCCCCGGCCGGTCCAGGGCGGCGCGACGCCGCTTCATGGACCGCGCCGCGCCCCGTTGTGATGATGGGTTGTCGATGATCATTGTTCTCCAAAGCAAGGCGCGATTGTTCAATACAGGGGAAACGGACGAACCTAGCGTCGAGCGGGCGTGCCGACGCCCTGCCTGGCTTGATCGGGGCGCCAACGCCATGCCAGACTAACTGGAGTTTTCTCGTCGAGCCAGAGATCGCGCTCCGCTTGCCGGCCGTCATCGGCGTTATGCCCGTGATGCCCGATATCAAACGACCCGCCCTACCCCAATGGTCGCATGCAGAGGAAAAAGATGGTCAACATAGCTACGGCAACACCGGCGCCTCACGTGAGTGCCTACAAGCTCGCCTGGGGAATGGCGCTGATTTTCTACTTTCTCGAATATGTCGTGCGATCGGCGCCCGCCGTGATGATTCCCGAGCTCGGCGCCGCGTTCAGCGTCGACGCCGTTGGCGTGAGCGCAATCATCGGCGCCTATTACTATACTTATTCAGTCACAAGCCTTGTCGCCGGCGCCGCGCTCGACCGCTTCGGAGCCAGGGCGCCGGTCGCGGTAGGAGCGATTCTGCTCGGTATCGGCTGCTTTCTTTTTGTCGTTTCGGTTCCCTCCGTCGGTTATCTCGGGCGGCTGCTGCAGGGCGCCGGTTCGGCCTTCGCTTTCACCGGCGCCGTCTTCCTGGCGACGCACGGCTTTTCGGGTGCGGTGCTCGCCACCGCGATCGGTTTCACGCAATGCTTCGGCATGCTCGGCGGATCCGCGGGCCAGTTCGCGGTTGGCTCGTTGATCCACGGCGTGCTGGACTGGAAGGGTTTCTGGATGGCCACGGCCATCGCCTGCCTCGCGGTTGGCGTGGCTCTGTTCCTGATCACGCCCAGGGAAACACGCACCGATGATGCGCCGGCAAGAGCAGGGTTGATCGCGCCATTCAGGATCGTTTTCAGCAATCCGCAATCCTATCTCTGTGGGATCATTGCCGGCTTGCTGTTTGCGCCGACGACGGTGGGCGACATGATCTGGGGGGTCGCGTTCTACCAGCAGGATCGCGGCGTCGACTATGCCCACGCCGTGTCGATCGCTTCGATGACACCGCTCGGCTGGGTGGTCGGATGTCCATTGCTCGGCTGGCTGGCTGACTACATCGGGCGCCGCAAGCCTGCACTGGTTCTCGGCGCGGCCATTATGCTGGCGTCGGTTATTGCAACCGCCTTTACCAACGATCGGACCTTGAACTACATCAGCATGTTCATGCTGGGCGTCGGGTCGGGCGCGGCGATGATCCCGTACACCATCATCAAGGAGGTCAATCCTGATAAGGCCAAGGGCAGCGCCGTCGGTGTCATCAACTTCATCACATTTGGCGTGACGGCGGCGGTGGGGCCTTTCTTCTCCCATCTGATTGGCAGATCACTCGCATCGACCGGCAACCATCTGGCGCACTTCAAGGAAGCTTCCGGCTTTTGGGGGGTGGCCATTATTGTCGCGATTGGATTGGCGCTGTTCTTGCGCGAGACGGGCGCCAAGGCCTCCGGACAAAAGCTCTGAAGAACGCGGTGCTGAAGACGGACAACGCGGGGTATGGACGCAAGACCGAGAGCACGCCGCGGCCTCCGATGGTCTTGTCGAGCGTTTTGATCTAGCATGGGGCCGGGGCGGCACTTCCCATGTGGACGAGGATGGTGAAGTCCGACAGCGAAGCTCCGGCTCGTGCCATGAGCGCAGCGCCTTCCCTGGGCGGCGCCGGGTTGACGCGGCCATGGGCCGTGCTGGCGTGGGCCGCGCTGCTGGCGGCGATCGTGGTGTCGTTCAGGCCGGCGGTTCCGGTGGTCTGGGGCGACACGCCGGCCTTTGTGGAATCCGCGCTTCGCACGCTCGAGGCCGCGCGGCCGACCGTGGCGGGTGGACGCGATCCAGGCTACCCGGCGTTCCTCGCGGTGACGTTCGCGCTCGGCGGTGATCTTGCGACGGTGGTGCGCCTGCAGCAGGCGGCATGGGTCGTGCTGATGCTGGCGCTCGCGGCAACCGCCCAGGCGGCGACGCGCAACGCGGCCGGGCTCGTCCCGGTCATCCTCGTGGCGATGTATCCGGGCCTGTTGCTGCTCAGGAACGTGCTCACCGCGGACCTCCTGTTCGCGGTCTTTCTCAATCTGGCCATGGTCGGATTGCTGGTCGCCACCTGTGTCGGCCAGGCGGCGCGGTGCTACGCGGTCGCGGCCGCCGTGCTGTGCGCGGCGCTCGCGGCGTGCTTCAGGTCGCAGGGAATCCTGGTCCCGATCGCCGCCATCGTGGTGGGCGCCCGCCTCGCCCGGCCGGACACGCCCGC
>DASRQX010000449.1:0-51354 GCA_035696165.1 Acetobacteraceae bacterium
CACCACTTCGACTCACTCGGTCTCCCCCGACTCTATGTTCCGGCAGCGGCTTAACCCGATCGAACCGCCGTGGTACGCGACCCGTATGCCCGGTGGTGTGGGAGGGGCGGCGCCGCGAGGCGCCCCCCTATCCCGATCAAACGTGTTTATGCGAATGCGGCATAAACACGTATCCTGAACCTAGGCCTAGAGCGGCAGGGGTTTCCGGAACCTCAAAGTGAGGAATTCACGTTGAATCTCGAGCATCGACGCGGCCTCTTCGCGCGAAGCCGTGCAGGAAGGCGTCGATCGCCGTGTCGATCCGGTGACGGATGTCGGCGTCGCTCAGTTTATCTCCCAGCATGGCGCGGTGAAGTAGATCGAACGTGATCATGTCGTGGAAGTAGGTGGCCAGTTGATGCGGATCGCTCCGTCGCAATCGCCCCGCTCGCTGCTGTTTCTCGACGAATCGCGCAACGATGCTCCCAGATGTCTCCGGGCCACTCTCGAACCAGGCGCGCCCGAGCGCAGGAAAGCGCGCCGTCTCGGCGATGATGAGCCGCTGAAACGCGAAGTGCCGGTCCTGAAGCAGGATGCCGAGAAGCGCCGGAGCGAGCGATCTTAGTCCTTCCTCCACGCCGAGGCTGGAGATGTCGATCGTGACGAACCAAGCAAGGAGATCCTCGCACAGTCCTTTCACGATGACGACGAAAAGCCCCTCTTTGTTGCGGAAGTGATTGTAGATATTGGTCTTCGAGCCGCCGACGGCGCGGACAATCTCGTCCACGCTGACGTCGTCATGGCCACGCCTGAGGAACAGCTCGGTAGCCGTCGAGCGGATCTCTTCGGACTTCCCGTCGCCGTGCCGGGTGCGGCGGATTGCTCGTCGCGGCGCGCCGGGCAGCGGCGTGGCGGCACGGTAATGCCCCTGACGCGATCGACGACATCGAATGTCTGGCAGACGACATCGCCGGCGCTCTGGAGGAGAACCCCACTTCGTGGTCGCTCCGAAAACTTGCCACCACGCTCGGTGAGTTCATCGCGTATATCACCAACAACGTAGGTCGCTTCGCGAACTATAGTGAGAGGTTCCGCGCCGCTGAACGCATCACCACGGGCTTCGTGGAGTCCGCGGTCAACCAGATCGTGGACAAACGCTTTGACCCCGCGAGGCGCGCATCTGCCGCTTCAGACCCGAACACGCGTCCTCAACGCCGATCTCGATCAACTCATCCGTCGCCGCTAGCCGGCGTTCAGGAAAACGGCGGGCAACGACCGTGCCACTGGCTTGTGATGGGCTCCTGCGGCGGGACGCCTCTTCCGCAAAGTGCCGGCCCAGCCGCACACGGTTAACCCGAGGACGATCGCGATGGACAAGAACCCGCCTATCCCCGCGCGGTGTCAGAGATGAAGCGAGCAGAGGAATTCTGGCGCTTTTCGCGGCTTCGACAATGTAAATTCCTCAGCAACATCGTCGAGCAGGACCATCGCCGCATCAACGGCTGGTGCGGCGGGGGCTTGGCTTTGGCAACTTACAAACAGCCAGGCGGACACTGGCCGGCTACGAGGCGATGGCGATGATCTGGAAAGCACAGGTTCACGAGATTGCCGGGCGCGACATGCCGGGGCATGCCACCTTCGTCGCCGGACTCTTCGAGGTTGCTGCTTAGCAGCCCCGCTCACCGGCACCCGCCTGTCCAGACCCAGCGTTTGCAACGGAACCGAGCCGAGAGGCAAACCTCTCGTGGAGGTGGCCGCCCTGCTGGCTTGCGTCGACGGCGATGTGACAGGGGTAGCTGTTTTCCCCAGGTGTGTAGTGGCCTTGTAGCCATCCAGCGCCAGCTTCGCCAAAGAGAGTCCACTCTTCACACAGCGCCTTCCAGCAGATGGCCAGCCGTGCGGTTGCGTGCGCGCACCAACGTGGGGAAGTCACGGTGGTCGGAACGACATATATTTTGAGTCACTCGCAGCAAGAGCTTCGCCGCCTGCGGCTGCAAGCGGATATTCTCAAGCCGATCACCACGCGCCTCCTGCGCGAGGCAGGTCTGGCGCAAGGCATGCGGGTCGTCGACCTCGGTTGCGGCCCGGGCGATGTTTCATTGCTCGCGGCCGAGATCGTGGGGCCAACCGGCCTGGTTACCGGCATCGACCGCAGCCCGAGCGCCATCGACACCGCGCGGATGCGCGTGAAGGCGGCGGGCCTTGCCAACATCAACTTCGTCGAAGCAGACGCTGCTGTTGCCACCGGAACCGGTACCGTCGACCTCGCGGTTGGCCGTTATGTGTTACTGCGTCAGAGCGATCCCGCTGCGTTTATCCGCGCGGCAACGACCCATGTCCGACGCGGCGGTGCGGTCGCTTTCCACGAGGTGGTCGCCGTCGGTGGATTGTGGTCCTTCCCAACAGTCCCGCTGTGGCAGCAAGTCACGGACCTGCTCGTAGAGGCGCTCAGGTCTGCGCAACAACATCCGGAAGCCGGCGCCCATATGATCAAGCACTTCCACGATGCCGGGCTGCCGCAACCCTCCTTGTTCTCCGAAATCCCGGTTAGCGGCGGACCTCATTCCCCGCTTTACGCTTGGGTGGCCGAGACGCTCCGTATGGTGCTTCCACACGTCGAGCGGGTCGGCCCGGCAGATCCAGGCGAGACCGATATCGATAGCCTCGAGGACCGTCTGCGCCAGGCGGTGACGGCGGTCCGCGGCCAGGTTTGCTTCGGCTACCAGTATTGCGGCTGGACGAGGATCTGATCGAGTTGCCCCGAATCGGCAGATGAATACCGTCTGGGCGGTTCTGTCAGGCCTCGCGCCGAAGGGCGGGTTTGGCTGTGGGAGGTCTGCGCCGGTAGGGTTTCCGCCCATTAAGGCTGATTGGTGCCCTGATGGATTGTGTTTGCCGTGGCTCGGCGGTGGTGACGGCGCGCTCGGACGTCACCGCCCGGGGCTATCGCCGGTTGCGCCGCCGGAACTGCGGCAAGCAGTTCAATGAACGCAACGGCGGGGTGTTGAACCGGACTTTCCTGCCAAGCGACATCATCGCCTTGGTGGTGTTCCGCCGCCTGCGCCATCGACTGACACCGCGGGACCTGAGCGAGATCCTCCTGCTGCGCGGGTTCACGGTCAGCCATGAAACCGTCCGGGGGTGGGAAGCGAAGCTGCTGCGCGTCATGGGAGACGCGCTGCGTAAGCGGCGTCATGGCACACGGCGCCGGTCCGGCCGGAACTGGTATGTCCACGAGACGTGCCTGAAGGTCCAGGGCAGCTGGTGTTGTTTGTATCGGGCGATTGATTGTGACGGAAACCTCGCCGGCACGATGCTCAGCGAGAGCCGAGATATGACGGCGGCACCGGCGTTCTTTCGCTCGGCGAAGGTGACCACAGGATTCACGCCGGACCGGGTAACGACCGACGGGCACGGCGCCTATCCAAGGGCATTCCGGTCGACCCTGGGTCGGAGGTTCTTGCACCGGACGAGCGCCTACTTGGGCCGGCAGGCCGCCATGGTGCATGAATAGATCGCTGGTTGCGTCTGGCCTCTCGCCGCACGTATCAGCGGATCCGGTCGGTGGCCGGCATGCCGAGCGCCGTTATCCGGTTGAGCACGTTGCACCCAATCTCTGCCTCGGTCCGCTGATTGGGCAGAGCCCGGGCATGAAGCCGCCGGCCGACAGCGGTCTTGTAGCGATACATTGCGGTTTCGGCCAGGCTCCGGCGATTGTAGCCTGACCGACGCTGCCAACTCATGCGTCCATGTTCTCCAATCTCTGCGATGTGTCGACCGCGCTGCGTCGTCGTTGAGGCGGCGGACTTTGGCACTGCGCCTTCGGCTGGCGCCCCGCATCCCTGACTTGTATGATGGGCCATGGAGGCCCGTGATACGCATGAGATCATGCCGGAGCCGATCCGGTTTGGCCGCGCCGTCTGCGGGACCCTGGCAGAGGCCGAGCGGCGAGAATGGTGGGTCGCCAATGGTCGAGGTGGCTACGCCTCCGGCACCATCGCGGGGACGCTGACGCGGCGCTATCACGGTCTGCTGGTCGCGCCGGTCGATCCGCCGCTGGGCCGGCGTCTGGTCTTCGCCAAGGCGGATGCCACACTGCTGGACGGCGCGGAGTCCTATCCGTTGTTCGCCAATCGCTGGGGTGGCGGCCAGATCATTCCGGCGGGTCATATCGGCATCGAAAGCTTCCATCTCGACCACTCGGTGCCGGTCTGGATGTTCGCACTCGCCGGGCGGCGGATCGAGGCACGGATCTGGATGGAACCAGGGGAGAACGCGACCTGGCTCGGCTGGTTTCTCCATCCGGTGGCGGGTGCAGCGGCGGCGCTCTCGCTGCGCGTGACACTGCTCGCCAATAATCGCGACCATCACGGCGAGACCTCGGAGGACGGGTTCCAGCCGCTGCTGTCGGCAACGGGCGATACGCTGCACGTGCAGGATGGCGCGCGCTTCACGCTTACGGTGCGTGCGCCGGGCGGCCAGATCGCGGTGCAGCGGAACTGGTATCGCAATTTTGATCTGCCAGCGGAGGCAGCGCGGGGGTTGGGCCGACGCGACGCGCATCTTTGCGTCGGCGAGGCGATGTTGACGCTGTGTCCCGGCGCGTGGTGCGGCATCGTGGTGAGCCTGCATCCCGATCCGTCGGGCCCAAACACATCAAGTGATGTCACAGCGGCACTGGGGCGGCGTCTGGAGCATGATCGGCAGGTGTTGACCGCCGCCGCGCTGCCTGCGGCACCATCTTGGATCAACCGGCTGGTGCTGGGCGCTGACGCCTTCCTGTTCACGCGCTCCTTGCCGCAGGTTCCGGACGGCCAGTCAGTGATCGCTGGCTATCCGTGGTTCGGCGACTGGGGGCGGGACACGATGATCAGCCTCCCCGGTTTGACGCTGGCGACAGGACGGCTGGATGTCGCGTTGCGCGTCCTGCAGACCTTCGCCGGCTTTGTCAGCCAGGGGATGTTGCCCAACGTGTTCCCTGGTGCTGGCGATACGCCTGACTACAACACAGCCGACGCCTCGCTGTGGTTTTTCGAGGCTTGGCGTGCCTATGTCGTGCAGACCGGCGATACGCCGGCTCTGCGCATGGCGTTTCCAGTGCTTGCCGACATGATCGCCTGGCACCGGCGCGGCACGCGCTATGGTATCGCTGCGGACCCTGCGGATGGCCTGCTGCGGGCCGGCCAGGACGGCGTGCAGCTCACCTGGATGGACGCCAAGGTTGGGGATTGGGTGGTGACGCCGCGAATCGGCAAGCCGGTGGAGATCAATGCGCTGTGGTACCATGCGCTGTGCGTCATGGCGGACTTCGCCGCAATGTTGGGCGAGGTGGACGCGTTCTCTGCCCAGGCCGCCATCGCACGGACCGGCTTCGCACGGTTCCTGCGGCCCGACGGACAGGGGTTGCACGACGTGATAGACGGGCCGGATGGCAACGACGACCGCATCCGTCCGAACCAGATCTTTGCCGTCAGCCTGCCGCATAGTCCGCTCGTCGCATCCGATCAGCTTCGCGTCGTTGAAACCTGCCGACGGCATCTGTTGACTTCCTACGGACTGCGGTCCCTCGCACCTGGCAGCGCCGACTACCATCCGCGTTATGCGGGCGATGTGCGCCAGCGCGACGGCGGCTATCACCAGGGGCCGGTCTGGGGCTGGCTGCTCGGGCATTTCGCGTTGGCGGCATACCGCGTCACGGGCGATGCCGATGTCGCGCTGGCGTTGCTGGCGCCGATGCGCGATGCACTGTTCGATCAAGGACTTGGCACGCTCGGGGAGATCTTCGACGGTGACCCGCCGCACGACCCGCGCGGTGCACCGGCGCAAGCCTGGTCCGTCGCCTGCACGCTGCAGGCGTGGCACACGTTGCGCGCAGTGCGCGCGCACGCAGAATGACCATGACAATGTCAGACGAATTGAAGGACAAGATCGCCGACCCGGAACGAAGCCGTTTGGACGCCATTCGCGACGGCACGGAGGATTGGCGGGGGTGGGGACCATATGTCAGCGAACGGCAATGGGGAACCGTGCGCGAGGATTACAGCGAGGGCGGTACCGCCTGGGATTATTTCACGCATGACCAGGCGCGCAGCCGCGCCTATCGCTGGGGTGAAGATGGCATCGGGGGATTCTGCGATGATCGTCAGCTGTTGTGCCTGTCGCTTGCGCTGTGGAACGGCCAGGATCCGATCCTGAAAGAGCGGCTGTTCGGCCTGACCAACGAGCAGGGCAATCATGGCGAGGATGTCAAGGAACTTTACTACTACGTCGATGCAGTACCGAGCCACGCCTATCAAAAGATGCTCTACAAACTGTGCCAGGCGGCATTTCCCTACCAGCAGCTGATAGACGAGAACGCACGCCGCCGGGACGGCCACTCACGCGAGTTCGAGCTGATTGACACCGGCCTGTTCGATCAGGGCCGCTATTTCGATGTCGAGGTGGAATATGCCAAGGCGGCGCCCGCCGACATCCTCATGCGCATTACCGTCCACAATCGTGGACCGGATACCGCACCCATCCACATACTGCCGCAGGCCTGGTTCCGCAATGAGTGGAGCTGGAACGACGACTACGCCCGGCCGGACATGCGCGAGGAAACCCCTGGCGAGGTTATCGGCGGCGAGCACGAGCAGCTTGGCCGCTTTGCGTTGTCTTTCGAGGCACCGGACCGGCTGATCTTCTGCGACAACGACACGAACGTGGCCAAGGTCTTCGGCACGGTTGGGTTGCCGGGCTACTTCAAGGACGGGATCGACGAATTCATCGTTCACGGACGTCACGAGGCGGCCAATCCGACGGGACACGGCACCAAGGTCGCCGGTGCGTATCAGCGCTCGGTGCCGGCAGGCGGGTCCGTGGTGGTACGCGCGCGTCTGCAGATCGGCGCCGAGGAAATGCCGGATTTTACCGGATTCGACGCGCTCGTGGATCAACGGCGGCAGGAGGCCGACGCTTTCTATGCCGAGCTGCAGGCGGGCATAGCGGACGCCGACATGCGGCTGGTGCAGCGCCAGGCCTTCGCCGGCATGCTGTGGAGCAAGCAGTTCTACAATTTCGATGTGGGCGAATGGCTGGATGGCGATCCGCGCCAGCCGCCGCCGCCGGAGCGACGCAAAACCGGCCGCAATGGTGGCTGGCGACATTTGAGCGCGGCCGACATCATCTCCATGCCCGACAAGTGGGAGTATCCCTGGTTTGCCGCCTGGGACCTCAGCTTTCAGTGCGTCAGCCTGTCACTGATTGACCCTGAATTCGCCAAGAACCAGCTATTGCTGCTGTGTCAGGTCTGGATGATGCATCCGAATGGCGAGCTGCCGGCTTACGAATGGGCGTTCGGCGACGTCAATCCCCCCGTGCAGGCATGGGCCGCGTTGCGCGTCTACGAAAACGACCGCCGCCGGAACGGCGGTGCTGGTGATACAGCGTTCCTTAAACGGATCTTCCACAAGCTGTTGCTGAACTTCACCTGGTGGGTGAACCGCAAGGACGAGCAGGGCCTGAACATCTTTGAGGGCGGGTTCCTCGGTCTCGACAATATCGGGATCTTCGACCGGTCTGCCCCGCTGCCCACAGGTGGCTACATCCAGCAGTCCGATGGCACCGCCTGGATGGCCATGTATTGCCTGAATCTGCTGGATATCGCCCTCGAACTCAGCCAGCAGGACCGGGTCTACGAGGACATGGCTGCGAAATTCTTCGAGCACCTGCTCTATATCGCGGAGGCAATGACTGGCCGTGGCCGAGGCGGGGCCGGGCTATGGGACGAAACCGATAATTTCTACTATGACAAGCTTTGCATGCCGGACGGCGCGAGCTTTCCCATGCGTGTCCGTTCCATGGTCGGACTGATCCCGCTGTTTGCGGTAGCCGTGGTGGATGGTGCGCTGTTGCGGAAGCTCCCGGGATTCGGCGAGCGGATGCGCTATTTTCACGAACAGCGCAGCGACCTGGCGATGCTGATTTCGCGCTGGAGCGAGCCCAATGCCGACGGGCGGCACCTGTTGGCGCTCATGCGCGTGTTTCGCATGACCAAGATCATGGAGCGGATGCTCGACCAGAACGAGTTCCTGTCGCCGCATGGGGTGCGAGCGCTGTCGCGCCGCCATCTCGATCACCCGTACGAGTTCGAATACGGCGGGCAACAGTACGGGATGAAATACGCACCTGCGGAATCCGAGTCTGGTTTGTTTGGTGGCAACTCCAACTGGCGCGGCCCGGTTTGGATGCCGGTGAATTTTCTTCTCGTCGAAAGCCTGCGGCGTTTTCACTGCTATTACGGAAATGATTTCAAGATAGAATGCCCGGTGGGGTCTGGACAGCAGCTCACGCTCGATGAGGTGGCTGACCATTTGTGCCGACGGCTGATCGGGCTGTTCCTGCGCGATCAGGATGGCAGGCGCCCGGTCTTCAACGACTGCGCGACCTTCCAGACCGACCCGCATTTCCGGGATCTCATTCTGTTTCATGAGTATTTCGACGGCGACACTGGCCGCGGCCTGGGCGCCGGACATCAAACTGGCTGGACTGGACTTGTCGCAAATCTGATCGACCAGTTGACGACCGGGCGAGCGACTATGTGATAGTCCTCCGCTGGATGCTCGGGCGCTGGCCAACTTGATCCGGGGTCCGTCTGCGCTGCGGATGAAAGGGATGCTATGTCACTGAAGGGTAAGGTTGCGATTGTGACCGGCGGAAATAGTGGGATCGGCAGGGCAATCTCGCTGGGGCTCACCAAGGCCGGCGCCAGCATCGCCATCGACTATGTGGCCCATCCCGAGGCAACCGAGGAACTCGAGCGCCAGATCGCCGCGCTGGGGAGCGTCGCGATTGGCGTGGAGGCCGATATCAGCCGCGTGGAGGAAATCCTGGCGCTGGTCAATGCCACGGTGGCGAAGTTAGGCCGCCTCGACATCATGGTGAACAATGCCGGCGTGGAGACCCGCACGTCCGTGCTGGACACGTCCGAGGACCAGTACGACAAGGTCCTTGCCATCAACCTCAAGAGCGCGGTTTTCGGCACGCAGATCGCTGCGAAGCAGATGATCGCCCAAGGCAACGGCGGACGGATCATCAACGTCACTTCGGTGCACGAGGACTGGCCGATGCCAGGCAACACCGCCTATTGCCTGGCGAAGGGCGGCATGCGGATGCTGACCCGCACCGCGGGGGTGGAACTGGCGCCGCACGGCATTTGCGTGGTCGGCGTCGGGCCCGGCGCGGTGGCGACCCCGATCAATCTTGCGACAATGCAGGATCCGGCGCTGCTGGCGAAGCTGAACGCCGCAATCCCGCTCGGGCGCATGGCTGAACCGGAGGAAATCGCCAATGTGGTGGTGTTTCTCGCCGGAGACGGCGCGAGCTACCTGACGGCGACGACAATCTTCGCCGATGGCGGGATCATGCAGAGCAGCGTCGGGCTGTAGGGTCATGACGGACAATAGATACGATATCATTATCATAGGCAGCGGCGCCGGCGGCGGAACGTTGGCGCACCGGCTGGCGCCCTCAGGCAAGAAGGTGCTCATTTTGGAGCGCGGCGACTGGCTGCCGCGCGAGGCGCGCAACTGGAGCGTCGCGGACGTGTTCGGTGACAACCGCTATGTCTCACCGGAGACCTGGTACCTGCCCGACGGCAGGGCGTTCCAACCGCAGGTGCATTATTTCGTCGGCGGTGCGACCAAGGTGTTCGGTGCCGCGCTCTACCGTCTCCGGAAGGAAGATTTCGGCGCGCTGCGGCATCACGACGGCATGTCGCCGGCCTGGCCGATCACCTACGACGAGCTGGAGCCCTACTACTCTGAGGCCGAACAACTGTACCAGGTGCATGGCGAGCACGGCAGCGATCCCACGGAGCCCCCGGCAAGCGCGCCTTACCCGGCACCGCCGGTGTCCAACGAACCACGCATCGACAAACTGACCGAAGATCTCAAGGCCGCGGGATACCATCCGTTCCCGGCGCCCTGCGCGGTGATGATGAACGAGGCCGACATGGCCTACAGCCGGTGCATCCGTTGTCGGACGTGCGACGGGTTCCCGTGCCTGGTGCACGCCAAGTCCGATGCAGAGGTCATCGCCGTCCGCCCCGCGCTGGAGCGCCCCAATGTCACGCTGCTGCGCAACGCGAAGGCGACGAAGCTTGCAACCGACGCAGCCGGCACCAGCGTCACCAGCGTGCTTGCCGATGTGGCGGGCGTGCCTGCGCGCTTCGCGGCTGATATCGTCGTGGTGTCCTGCGGCGCCGCGAACTCCGCCGCGCTGCTCCTGCGCTCCGCCAGCGACGCGCACCCAGCGGGCCTCGCCAATGGGTCCGATCAGGTGGGGCGGAACTACATGTTCCATAACAGCCGGGCGGTGCTGGCACTGTCGCTCATACCGAACGACACGATGTTTCAGAAGACGCTCGCGCTGAACGACTTCTATTTCGGGATGGACGGCTTTCCCTACCCGATGGGCAACATCCAGATGATCGGCAAGACACTGGGAGGCATGTACCGCGCCGAGAAGCCGCTGCTGACGACCCTTACGCCCAATCGCACGCTGGATGAAATCGCCCGCCACGCGGTTGATTTCTGGCTGACCACCGAGGACCTCCCCGATCCGAACAATCGCGTGACGCTTGATCGCGAGGGGCGCCTGACCCTGTCATACACGCCGAACAACCAGGTACCGAAACAGAAACTCTACGAGAAGCTGCGGTCGATGCTGGCCGAGATCGGATTGCAGCCGCATCACCTCGTGGCGCGCGACCTTTACATGCACAACGACATCGCATTGGCCGGCTGCGCGCATCAGGCGGGCACCTGCCGATTCGGCGACGATCCCGCCACCTCGGTGCTCGATCGCGACTGCAAGGCGCATGAGCTCGACAATCTTTACGTCGTCGATACCAGCTTTTTCGTCAGCATTGGTGCGGTGAACCCATCACTCACCGCCATCGCCAATGCACTGCGCATCGGCGAACATCTGCTGCGCCGGCTGGGTTGAACCGGTGGCGCCAACCACCAGCCGATTCGAGATCGGCCTGCTCTATCTCGCCGGTGTGGTTCAGGGCCTCGCGCTGGTAACCTTCCCGGCGGCCAGCGCGATCTTCGCCAGCCCCAAGGGCTTCGAGCTGTCCAGCACGCAATATGGCGCGATGTTCATTCCGCAGGTCGTGCTGGCGATTCTTGCCGCCACTTTCGGCTCGCGCCTTGCACGTCGCTTTGGTCTGCGTGGCGTGCTGCTGCTGGGCCTGTGCGGTGACCTGATCGCCATGGCCCTGCTTGCGACCAGTCCGCTATTGATCGGCACGCAAGCTGCGTTCGTCCAGCTTTGCATCGCCACCGGCGCGTTGGGCCTCGGCTTTGGTTCGACGGTGATGGCGCTGAACACACTCGTCGAGGGCTTTTTTCCCAACAGCGCCGACGGCGCCGTGCTGCTATTGAACGCCCTGCTCGGCGTCGGCACCGCGTTGGCGCCGCTGCTGGTGGCGCTGTTCACCGGGTTGGGCGTCTGGTGGGCGTTGCCATTGCTGATGGTACTACTCGTCGCGATGCTGCTGTTCGGCACGCTCCGTGCCAAGCTGCTGCTGCCCTACAATGCCGCCCGTCCGAGCGGTGGTTTGCCAGCCCGCTTCTGGTTCTATGCCGCGGGCGTGCTGCTCTACGGCGTGGTCGAGACGCTCAGCGGCAACTGGGCGACGCTCTATCTCTCCACTCAACGCGGCGTGCCCGCGCAGGATGCGTCATTCGCACTCACTGCCTTTTGGGTGATGGTCACGTCGGGACGCCTGATCGTCGCCCTGCTTGATCGTTTCGTTCCTGCGCGACGGATCTATGTGGCGCTGCCCGTCGTGCTGGCGGTCGCCTTCCAGATCGTTGCCCGAGCCGGCAGCGGCGCAAGCGGCATTGCAGGGTTCGCTGCAACCGGACTGGCCTGTTCCGCATTCCTGCCGTTCAGCATCAGTTTCGCCGGCGCCGAATTTCCCCGCCAAGCGGCTACCATGTCGGGGGCGTTGATCGCCTTCTACCAGGTCGGGTACGGCATCGCCGCTTTCGGCGTCGGCCCGATGCGCCAACTTGCCGGCCTGGATTACTCCACCTTGTTCTCTGCTGGCAGTCTTGTTGCTCTGGCACTCGCTGTTGCGGCAGTCCAGGTGGTTCGTCATCCCACATATGCAGCGACATGATTCGCACCGTATCGCAGCCCGGGGCTGGGAGCCCTGTTCAGTCCTCGATTTCCCTCCGGGTGACGTCCTTTCAGCGTCCGATGGCGCAGTTGCGCCTTACAACGGCGCCGGTCCCGGTCAGGATGCAGGCTTCGACAATCCGCTTCGGCACACGAATCGCCTTACGACTTGTAGAGCGCATCCAGACTGTCATGCAGCTTCATCGTCAGTGGCGACGCCCCATAGGCATCGGTCACCATTTCGATAAGGCCCCGGCGTCCAGGCACGTCGCCTGTTCCAGTTCGCTGCATGGCGTCGCGCGCGCGGTGAAACAGCTATGGTAGCCAAGCGCGTTCGGCGGTTCCACACAGCGCCACGGCGCGACGTCGCTGTAGGCGATCGCTGGATCCCTGCGGAGATCACTGAGGCGGTTATCGAGGATTATTGTTTGAAACCGGAACGGCCTCCCCCTGCAGCGTTTGTCCGCAGGTGGAGTTGCGTTGTGCTCGGTCGCGATACGTTGGCGGCACCTGATCAAGCCATACGAGTGGCTGGCGATGCGATCACTCAGTCCGCGGTGTCGCGGCCGAGGTAGCGAAACCGCGTCTGCTCCCACCATCGACTGTCCAGCGTGCCGAGCAGCTCGACATCCAGCTCCTTACGGACCGTGTTGTTAAGCGGCAGAGCGATCGCATAATTCTGGCTGTCGAGGGTTATCTGCGTCAACTCAAGACGGGGGAAATCCTGCTGCAGCATCCAAGCGAGCAATGGCCGATCATAGACGAAGGCATCGATCTCCCCGGACTGAGCGGCGCGTAATCCTTCGGCGGCTGATGGATAGGAGCGGAACGCGATCCGCTGCTCAGCCAGGAAGTCGACCGTAGACGAACCTGCAAGCGCACCGACGCGGACCGAGCGAAGGTCGTTGGTGGTGCGCACACCCCCCTGCAGCCGCTGCGTCGTTAGCGCCGAGGTAATTCCAGCGATGAAGACGGCGATGGTTACGACCGAGGCGATCATCCATATCACGGCGAGTACGCGCCCGGGCGTTGATCGCGGCCCCTGTTGCGCCGCGCCGGCCTGGGTCATCGCGATGGCGGACCACCATGCGCCGGCGACGAAGCCGCGCACCGCGCCGCCGCCGTAATGCTCATTGTCGCGCCGCTCGAAGATCCAGATCAGGCTGCCGACCAGCAGCGCAATCGACAGGAGCGTCAGAACTGCCTGGAGGAAGCGGATGGACAGGAACGTGCGGATCACCGGGAGCCACGCGGAGATGTCGCTGTGCGGAACGGCAACGCCCAACCCGGTCTCAAAGAACGGCTGGGTGAAGTCCATCACCTTGCGTCGATCAGCTGTCACAGTCAGTGCCGCCACGGCAACATCCATCTGCCCCGTCGCGACCGCATCGACCAGCTCCTTCACGCTTCCCCGCTCCTCGATGCGATAGCGCAGATGCAGCCGCTCGGCGACATGCCGCCACAAATCGATACTGATACCCTCCCAGGCACCATCCTGGCCTTTCATGGAGAAAGGCGGCGCGACCCGCGTGCCGACGACGAGCTCGTGGCTAGATTGTCCGACTGCCGGCTGCGCGACGGCGCTTGCCGCGCCGAAGAGGGTAATGAACCGGACTATCAGCGTCAGGGCAGCCGCAACGTTGCGGAGACGATCAACTTTGGCGTGCATCGTGAAAGCCTGCTGCTGTCCGGTGAATAATGTGCGTGAACGGACCGACACAGGATATCGTTCGCTGTGCGGGCTAGCTATGGCGGCTGGATGATCACCGATAAGAACAGGTCCCCGCAATAACCAAGCCCTTGCATCGTTATACGACCATGTTGCACGGATCGGCTGGTTGGTGCCGGCTGCCGGAAAGGATAGAGGTCTCACCTGGTCTCGCCATTGGATGTCCGCCATGCCGGTCAAAGCCAATGCTGCCGGTCGCCACCACATCGCGCGACAGCGGCAGCGGGTGGCGAACTGGTCGGATTATGACGCAGCCCTGCGCTAGCGCGGCAGTTTGACGGTCTGGTTCACCGAGGCGGCGATCGCAGCCTGGCGTGCCGAACCGCGGACCACACGGGGCCGCCAGCCACACTGCTCGGCCCTGGCAATCACGACGGCGTTGACAGTGCGGGCGGTGTTCCGCCTGGCCCTGCGGCAGACCGAGGAACTGATTGGCTCCGTCATCCGTCTGCTTGGTCTTGATCTCGCCATCCCTGACCATTCCACGTTCAGTCGGCGGAGCGAGACGCGGGCAAAAGATTGGTGTGTCAAGGGAGGTCACACCGCACGGATTGCGACGCGGCTTTCGGCCACTACGCACAGCAGCTCGAACAGCAGGTTGGCAGCGTTCAGTGCGGTCTGTCCGGTGGGATCGTACATCGGCGCCACCTCGCACAGGTCAGCGCCGACGAGATGCCGGCCGCTGAGGCTCTGCAGCATCACCTGCGCGTCGCGCACCGAGTAGCCACCGACTTCCGGTACGCCGGTGCCCATCGCGTTCGCCGCATCGAGCCCATCGATGTCGAAGCTGACATAAGTCGGACCATCGCCGATCACCCGGCCGATCTCGTCGATCACCCGCGCGCGACCGAGTGCTTCGAACTCATCCATGGTGATCACGCGCATGCCCGCCTCACGGCCCCACCTCGCATCGTCCGCGCTGAACTGGCTACCGCGCAGTCCCACCTGCACCATGCGCTTCGGATCGATCAGCCCTTCCTCCACCGCGCGGCGGAACGTGGTCGCGTGGTTGATGCGTGTGCCCATCAGCGTGTCGAGCGTGTCGGGATGTGCGTCGAACTGCACCATGCCGACCGGCCGATCGCGGGCGATCGCGCGCAGGATTGGCAGTGGCACGGTATGGTCGCCGCCCACCGTGATCGGCGTCGCGCGCAGGCTGTGAAGCTGCTGAAAGAATGCCTCGATCGCGTCGACGCTCACCGACAGGTCCATCGCGTTGATCGCGACGTCGCCGACATCGGCAACCTCGCACAGGTCGAAGGGCGAAATTCGGCTGGTCGGATGCACCAGGCGAATGGTGCGCGAGGCCTCGCGCACCGCAGCCGGCCCGCCGCGTGCGCCGGTGCGATAGTTGGTCCCGAGATCGAACGGTACGCCAACCAGCGCAATATCGATGTCCGCGTCGAGCGGCATGCGCGGGGCGCGCAGCAGGGTCGCCACGTCGCCGAAGCGAGGCGACACTGAGGGGTCGAGGGGCCTCAGGCGGCGTGCTGGGTTCATCGCGTCCTCCAGGGTTAGCGCGGAGTGCCATCTCCTGCCACCTGGGCGCCGTTGTCCACAACTCAGGAAACCTGCCGCAGGCAGGTCGAAATCAAATTAGGGTGGTTCGTTCCATCCACCCTTGCAACCGTGTGCAAGCTCGCGCGGAGCCGCGCCAACTCGCCCACCGGACCGCTCACCGTCAGCCGGTTGCGCAGCCAGTCGGTGTGGACAGATGCCAGCGGCTTGCCCGAAGGCCCGGCAGCGTGCCCACCGGCTGCCCTCTGCCGCGCCCTGGTCGACGCGTTGCCGGGCGGCGTGGCCCAAGGTTCCAGTGGTCCGCTGGAGGACTGGAATGGCCACGGAGGGGGCCTGAACAGTCAAGCGCCCGAGGGCATGCCCCCGGATCAAGGGTCCGGGGCAAGGCTTTTCCGCCCCACGTTGGATGCGGGGGTGGGGCGGCATCGTGCCGCGACTTGCAGCCGGCATTCGCTAGTGCAGCACTCCTCAATCAGGTCGGCGGTCATCGCAATCTTCTACGGCGGGACCAACAAGGCAAACCACACCTTGCCGTCCCCGGCGCCCCATATAGCATTGCCGCATATAGCATTATCGAGGCCGCAACGGTCATCGCCCTGGAGTCCAGGATGCTCGCGCGCATATTCGCCATTCTGGTATTGTTTCCCGTCACCCAGCCGGCGTTTGGCCTGGACGCGTGCTTTGTTGAGAGTGTTGGATCATGGCGCGGGCCGGTTTGGAACGGGTCTGGGATACAGACGATGGACACGAAACTCCACGCCGAGCCCGACGGAACGCTGGCAGGCAGTTACCACATCGACGATTCCGAGCCCTTTGACGGCACTTTGACCGGGTTCCGCCAAACCGGAGACTGCGAGGCCGATTTCACCTGGAAAGACCGCTTCGGCACGGGCGCGGTGCACATACGGTTCGAGCCGGACCTAGGCCGCTTTCTGGGATATTGGGGTACCGCGGTCCCAATTTTCGGGCTGATCTTCGACGGCTACAGGGTCGGCCCGCCCATTGTCAGTTGAGGCATGATGCGAGGCTCTTGCTTACTCCGCCGGCCACAGCCACGCCGCGCCCCGCACGCCCGAGGAATCCCCGTGCCGGTTCGGCACGATCGGCGTCTGGATCACATCGCTGAACACGTTGCGCGGGATCAGCCGCGGCAACTCCTGATACAGGTGTGCCATGTTGGACAGGCCGCCACCCAGCACGATCACGTCCGGATCCAGCAGGTTGATCACCTGGGCCAGCCCGCGCGCCAGGCGGTCGACGTGCCGCGCAAGCGCATCGCGCGCCCGCTGGTCGCCCGCGGCGGCACGCTCCGGGATGTCGCTGGCGTCATGCGCGCCGGGACCGTCGCAGTCGCGCGCCAACGCGGGGCCGGCGACCCAGGTCTCCAGGCAGTTCCAGTTGCCACACCAGCAATGGGCGCCTGGCAGCTCGTCCAGCCGCGGCCAGGGCAACGGATTGTGGCCCCATTCCCCGGCTATGCTGTGCGGGCCGCGATGCACCTTGCAGTCGGTCACGATGCCGCCGCCGCAGCCGGTGCCCAGGATCACGCCGAACACCTGCCGATACCCGGCCCCGGCCCCATCCACCGCCTCGGACAGCGCGAAGCAGTTGGCGTCGTTCTCCACCCGAACCTCGCGATCGAGCAGCGCGCTGATGTCGCGGTCGAACGGATGGCCATTCAGCGCGTTGGAGTTGGCGTTCTTGATCAGGCCGGTCGCCGGGCTGATCACGCCCGGGATGCCGAGCCCCACCGTAGCACCGACCCCGAGCCGCGATTCGGTATCGCGCACCAACTGGGCGATCGCCGTGAGCGCGGCGGGATAGCCGGCGGGCGTGGGGACGCGATGGCGCAACCGCTCGGCGCCGTCCGGATCGAGCACGATGATCTCGATCTTGGTGCCGCCAAGATCGACGCCGATGCGGTGTTTGCTCACTGGTTGAACCATGTCGGGATTTACCATACCGATCGCCAGCATGGCGGGCTTGGGCGGGTTGCTCAAGCTGGGCGGGGACCTCAGGATGCCACCATGACCGAGACTCTCCTGGACGTGAAGGGACTGAACTGTCCGCTGCCGGTGTTGCGTGCCAATCGCACGCTACGTGGCCTGGCGCCGGGCGATCGCCTGCGCGTACTGGCCACGGACCGGGCGGCAGTGGCGGACTTTCAGGCCTATTGCCGTGAGGCAGGTCACGCCCTGCTGGCCTGGAGCGAGGAGGGCGGGGTGCTCAGTTTCCTGATCCGCCGCCGCCCTGAGCCCAATGGTCCATTGCCGGGCGACCAGGCGCCGGACGGCCCGGCACCAGGAAAGCAGGCCGCAGGCCTGGGATCGGACCGATGATCCAGCTGTGATGCATACCGATGGGTTCACCGGGCAAAGCAGCGCTATCCGACATGATTCCGCCCGAATTGCAGGCGTCTGTTTCGTTCCCGGCCGCGTAGTCGCCGCGTTCCGCCGCGCCGCGGGCCCGGCGCCTGACGCAGGACGATAGTTGCGCGCGTAAAATTCGATGCGAAGATGCGTGGATTTCGTGGCGCGAATCGGGGTTGGCGGGCGAGGGTGAACCGGTTACCACCACTGGTCGGGGTGCGGAGGGAGTGACAAATGCCGGACGACAAGCGGCATGACCCGGCAAAGGCCGTGGATGTCAGTCAGATGTCGTTCGAGGATGCGCTGGCGGACCTGGAGCAGATCGTGCGGGGACTCGAAGGGGGCCAGCAGAAGCTGGAGGACGCCATTGCCGCCTATGAGCGAGGCGCCGCCCTACGCCGCCATTGCGAGGCCAAGCTCGCTGAGGCCGAAGCACGCGTGGCGGCGATCGTCGAACATGCCGATGGTACGCTCGGCACCAGGCAGGTGGACTGACCCGCATGGACGGAGCGTTAGAGGCGAGCCAGACAGAGCTTTCGGCGGCGCTGCAACATGTCGCCAGCGTGGTCGAGGCAGCACTGGACTCGCTGCTGCCGCCGGAGGAAGGCGCGGAAGCGCGCCTGGCGGAAGCGATGCGCTACGCGACGCTCGGCGGTGGCAAGCGGATGCGCGCGTTTCTGGTCATCCAGGGGGCGGCCCTGTTTTCTGTCTCGGAGACCAGTGCGGCGCGAGTGGCGGCCTCGATCGAGATGCTGCACGCGTATTCGCTGGTTCATGACGATCTGCCCGCAATGGACAACGATGATCTGCGGCGCGGCAAGCCCACCACCCATAAGGCGTTCGATGAGGCCACCGCGATCCTGGCCGGCGACGCGCTGCAGGCCCGTGCCTTCGAGCTGTTGGCCGAGCCGGATACCCACGCCGACCCGCAGGCGCGCTGCGAGCTGGTGGCGGCGTTGGGGGCGGCAGCCGGTGCCCGCGGCATGGCCGGCGGGCAGATGATCGACATGCTGGCCGAGGGACAGACCCTGGACGGGCCGTCGGTCACACGCCTCCAGGCGTTGAAGACAGGCCGGCTGATCCAGTTCAGTGCCGAGGCCGGGGCCATCCTCGGCCGCGCCACCCCGGTGCAGCGGCACCTGCTCGCGGCCTACGGGCGGGATGTGGGCGCGGCATTCCAAATTGCTGACGATCTTCTGGACGCGGAGGGCAGCGCGGAGGAAACCGGCAAGCGCACCGGCAAGGACCAGGCGGCCGGCAAAGCAACAATGGTTACAGTGCTCGGTGTTGCAAGATCGCGTCATCAAGCCGACATGCTGGCCCGGCAGGCGGCCGCGCACCTCGACGGCTTCGGCGAACGCGCGGCGCTGCTGCGGGCGCTGGCGTCATTTGTCGTGGCGCGGCGGAACTGAAGGCGGAGCACGATCGACATGAATGCCGTACCCACGCCGATGTTGGACCGGGTGCATATCCCGGCCGATCTGCGCAACTTATCACACGAACAATTGCGCCAGCTCGCCGACGAACTGCGCGCCGAGACGATCGATGCTGTCTCGGTGACCGGCGGGCATCTCGGCTCCGGGCTGGGCGTGGTCGAGCTGACGGTGGCGCTGCACGCCGTCTTCGACACGCCGCGTGACCGGCTGATCTGGGATGTCGGCCACCAGGCCTATCCACACAAAATTTTGACCGGCCGGCGCGACCGCATCCGCACCCTGCGCCAGGGCGGCGGCCTGTCCGGCTTCACTCGCCGAGCCGAAAGCGAATACGATCCGTTCGGCGCGGCGCATTCCTCCACCTCGATCTCCGCTGGGCTCGGCATGGCGGTGGCGCGCGACCTGAAGAATGCGCGCGTCAAGGAAGCTGGGAGTGCGTCGGCGGACGGGCGCGACGACCACAATGTGATCTGCGTGATCGGCGACGGGGCGATGAGCGCCGGCATGGCCTACGAGGCGATGAACAACGCCGGAGCGCGGCACTCGCGGCTGATCGTGATCCTGAACGACAACGACATGTCAATCGCCCCCCCGGTGGGCGCGATGAGCGCCTATCTGTCGCGGCTGATGTCGTCACGCAGCTTCCTGAGCCTGCGTGACCTTGCGGTCCGCATGGCCAAGCGCTTCCCACGCGGCATTGAGCGCACCGCGCGCCGCGCCGAGGAATACGCCCGCGGCATGCTGACCGGCGGCACGCTGTTCGAGGAGCTGGGCTTCTACTATGTCGGCCCGATCGATGGGCACAACCTCGACCACCTGCTGCCGGTGCTGCGTAACGTGCGCGAGGCTGATGAACAGGGCCCCATCCTGGTCCACGTGATCACCCGCAAAGGCAAGGGTTACGCGCAGGGCGAAGGCTCCGCCGACAAGCTGCACAGCGTCAGCAAGTTCAACGTCGTGACGTTCGAGCAGGCCAAGGCGCCACCGGGTCCGCCCAGCTATACCAACGTCTTCGCCAACGCGCTGATCGCCGAGGCTGAGCGGGACAAGACCATTGTCGCCATCACCGCGGCGATGCCGTCGGGCACCGGGCTGGACAAATTCGGCAAGCGCTTCCCCGACCGATGTTTCGACGTTGGCATCGCTGAACAGCACGCGGTGACCTTTGCCGCCGGCATGGCGACCGAGGGGATGAAGCCATTCTGCGCGATCTACTCCACCTTCCTGCAACGCGCCTACGACCAGGTGGTGCACGATGTGGCGATCCAGCGCCTGCCGGTGCGCTTCGCGATGGACCGCGCAGGGCTGGTCGGCAACGACGGCGCGACACATGCCGGCAGCTTCGACGTCACCTATCTCGGCTGCCTGCCCGGCATGGTGGTCATGGGGCCGGCCGATGAGAGCGAGTTGGTGCACGCCGTCGCCACCGCCGTTTCGATCAACGACCGGCCCTCGGCCTTCCGCTATCCGCGCGGCGAGGGCGTCGGCGTCATCCTGCCAAGCCAGGGCGAGGTCTGGGCGCTCGGCAAGGGCCGCGTGATGCGCGAGGGCAGCAGCGTCGCGATCCTGTCCTTCGGCACCCGCCTGGCCGACGCGATGCGCGCGGCGGACGAACTGGCTGCCCGCGGACTGCCCACCACGGTTGCCGATGCCCGCTTCGCCAAGCCGCTGGACACCGCGCTGATCGAGCAGCTTGCTCGCCACCACGAGGTATTGATCACCATCGAAGAAGGCGCGGTCGGCGGCTTCGGCAGTGCGGTGTTGCAGCATCTGGCCTGGAAGGGCCTGCTGGACGCCGGGCTCAAGGTCCGACCGATGGTGCTGCCGGACCGCTTCATCGACCATGACTCGCAGGCCAAACAGCTTGCCGAGGCGGGCCTGACCGCCAAGGACATCGTCGCCGCCGCATTGGGTGCGATCGGCCTCGACGCTGGCGCTGTGCCGCAGTTGATCACTGCAAGTTGATGTCGAACATTCGACCGGCTTCCCGCCGCGCAGTGCTCGGCTTGGCGCTGGCGGGCCTCGTCATTCCGCGCATTGGCTGGACGCTGAACGCGGCCCGGGGGGATAGCCCGTTGGCTGCCCCGGCGATGGCTCAAGTGGTCGCGCCGATCCAGGCGTTGAACGACAAACTGGTTGCGGTGATGCGGGCCGGCAGGCAGGATTCATTTCGTAGCCGGTTTCATACTCTGGCGCCTGTGATCGATGGTGCGTTCGATCTCGCCGCCATTCTTCGCATTTCGGTTGGGCTTCGCTGGGGCGACCTGGAGGCGGCGCAGCAGGCGAGCCTGGCGAAAGTGTTTCGCCGATTCACCGTCGCCTCTTACGTCGCCAATTTCGATACCTATGCGGGCGAACGGTTTGAGATCGCGCCCACGTTGCGCGCGATCGGGGCGGATCAGGTGGTGAGCACGACGCTGGTGCCGACCAACGGTGAGGCGGTCCGCATCGACTACGTGATGCGCCGGGAGGCCGGAACCTGGAAGATCGTCGACGTGCTGCTGGATGGCACGATCAGTCGCGTGGCGGTGCAACGGTCCGACTTCCGTGGCGTGCTGGCGCAGGGCGGCGCGCCGGCGCTGATTGCCAGCCTGGAACGCAAGGTGATGGATCTGGCCGGCGGCGCGCTGGAGTCCTGAGTGTCTACCCTCCGCCATGCCGGGGGGCACCGCGGATCCGTCGATAATTCGGGCACCCAGTACGATACCAACCGTGACCCGGAAACGAAAAGCCCGCGATCTCCAACAGTCCAACCGATGAAAATGGGCGCGACTCTATCGTTCAGGCAACGTTTTGACGCAGCCTCCGCGGCAGTCCCCGCGAACCTCCCACGCGAATCCGGTCAATGTCCCGCAATTCGCGTGAAGCCATCGTTGCTCCAACCTTCGCTGCCGACACCATGATGGACATAGAACAGGCCGTCGGGATCGTAGGCCCGCTTCACCTCGCGCAGGCGCTGGTAGTTCGCACCCCAATAGGCGCGCTGCCAGTCGGCCTGGAAGAAGCTGCTCTCGGCGACATAAGCTCCGGAGTCGGGGGCGAGCTTCCGCAGCGCCGCCATGGCCTTGCCGATCTGCGCGGCATCGCGCCGCGCCGCGCCCACATCCGGCGAATAGCCAGGCAGACCGGGATAGGCCGGCGGCCCCTCGCTGGCGATGATCGCCAGGACGAATGCATCGCGCATCGCGGGATTGGTTGCGGTCTCCGCCGCGGCTTGGACGACCTCGGTCGGGGCGCCGGCCAGCCCCTTCTGAAAATGTAGCTCGATCGACCACAGCTGGCCCGCCTCGACCAGAGCGTCGGCGAGCTGCGCGCGCTGCTCCGCCCGCAGCAGCGATGCCGGCAACCAGGCGGACTCGTAATCGTGGATGAAGTGCCCGGCCTCGCTCAGATTGGCCGACCAGAAGATGTTGTCGGGCGCTGCGCCAGGACGACTATCGGACAGCACCGCGCCGGGCAAATGGGCCTTCAGGAACGCCGGATCCCAGCGATGCCGTGCGGGACCGCTGCGGATCACCGGAGGCAAAGCGAAACTGCACTCGTTCGCCGGGTCGGCCACCCAGCGCAGGAAGGGCTGCCAGATCGCCTCTGCCTGCTGATCATCCAGCCCCTGCGAGGCCAGGTTGATGTCAAGCCGCCGACCGGAGCGGATGTTGACGATCTCGCCCCAGTGCGGGTTCATCAGGGCATCGGCGTAGAAATCGATAAAGCGGCCGACCAGGCGGCGGAACGCGGCATCGGACGTGGCGTGGATACCGGCGCCGACGAAACCGAACAGCTCCGGCAGGTCGTGCGTGCGCAGCGTCAGCCGCGTAACGACCCCGAAGGTTCCGGCACCGCCGCCCCGCAGCGCCCAGAACAGGTCAGGATGTGTGCAGGCATTGGCTATGCGGATCGCCCCGTCGGCGGTAACGATCTCGGCTTCCAGCAGGGACGCGGCGGCGGTGCCATAATTCTTCGAATAGCTTCCGAAGCCGCCGCCCAGGACCAGCCCGGCGACCCCGACCGTGCCGCAGCCGCCACCCTGCACGTAGCGGCCGCCCTGGGTGGTCACCGCGTTGTAGGTGTGCATCCAGATCGCGCCCGCCCCGACCGTGACTGCCGGAACCGGCGCCACCCGTCCCTCGCAGCCCTGCGGGACGAAGGCGTCGTGCAGTGTGATCGCCTTCATCCCGCGCGTCCAGATCAGTAACGAGTCGGGCGCATTGGAGGCGCCGAGATAGGAGTGGCCGCCGCCCTTGACGACCAACCGCAGGTTGTTGTCACGGGCAAAATCGACCGCGGCCGCAACGTCGGCAGAGCTCTCCGCAGCCACGGCATAAGCGCTCGGCTGCGACGTCCACGCATCGACCCAGCCGGTGGTCTGGGTCAGGGCGACGTTGTCACCGATGTAGTAGGGGTTCTTCAGTTGGCGGAAGAAATCGCGGCAGGCGTTGCCGGCGGGCGCATCCCGGCAGAGATCCAACGGCGAGCGCACCTGGATCAGCCGTCCCCCGGTCTGCTGGCGCAGCCGGTCCCACGCGGCGGCGGATGGCCATGCCGGATCACCGGGACGGACACGGGATGCGGACGTGTTGGGTGTCGGCGCGGTGGAGGCGGCCGCCTCGATTTGGGGTGCAGCACAGGCCAGCAGCGAAGCCGATGCCAGCGTCCCGACGAAGCGGCGTCGTTGCATTCCCAGGCGCCCTTATGGACATGTTCGGATCGGCGGTTGCGCGCCGCGCCGTTCCCTGTCGGACGCTAGGGGAGTTCATGGCGTGCAACAAGCGTCGATGCAACGACATCGAACCGAGGCGGGTGGCGTCGCACTCTTGCCCGGTCGGCCCGATCGCGATCATGCTGTCGGTCGCAGTCACGGCGCACCCTATCTGACAGGAGACAGAACCAATGGCATTCTACGAGCTTCGCCAATACAAGGTCCGGCCGGGCATGCTGGACGGCTGGATCAAGATCATGGAGCAGGAGATCATCCCCTTCCAGGTGGCCAAGGGCATGGTGATCTGCGGCAGCTTCCGCGGCGAGACGGACGAGTCGGTTTACATCTGGTTGCGTCGTTTCGAGAGCGAGGCGCAACGTGAGGCGCTCTACAAGGCAGTCTACGAATCGGAATACTGGAAGGCCGAGATCGCGCCGCGCGTGCCGGAGTATCTGGATCGTCCCGGCAACGTCATCACTCGGATCATTCCGACTGCGAAGTCAACCATGCAGTAGGGCTCGCAGGCAGGTCGGGCCGCGCATCACGCGAGCTCGGCCTGCCTGATGCTGCGACGCCCGGGGCCAGTGGAGGGACAATCAGGTGGCCATCGATTACGCGAAGCGCGACGGGGTTGCCTACATCACGTTGAACAACCCGGAAAAAGCCAACATCTTCGACAAGCAGACCTCGGACGAGATCTCGGAGGCCTGGATAGATCTGTGGGAAGACCGGGATATCCGCTGCGCCATCGTGACCGGCGCGGGCACGCGGCATTTCTGCGGCGGGCACAATCTGGCACCGCGCGAGAACATCACCGAGCAAGAGCGGGAGTACCTGCGCACGCAGCGCATTTTCTGGCCGCTGGCCGGCACGGTGCATGGCCAGAAGACCGGTGCCGACGGGCGGATGGGTGACCACTATCCACGGGTGTGGAAGCCGGTGATCGCGGCGGTGAACGGATGGGCGGCGGGCGCGGGACTGTACATGCTGCTGGCCTCGACCGATATCCGTATCGCCAGCGCGGAGAATGCGCGGTTCAAATTCGCGCTGACCACGCAGGGCTGGGTGGGCCATGGGCCGGGTGCCAGCCTGCTGATCAAGCAGCTTCGCTACGTCGACGCAATGAAGATTCTACTGACCGACGAACCGTTCGATGCGGCGGAAGCATTGCGCATTGGGCTGGTCAACGAGGTCGTGCCACATGCGCAATTGCTGGCGCGGGCCGAGGCGATGGCACGCCACATCGTAACCCTGCCGCCGGTGGCGGTGCGCATGATGAAAGAGTTCGTGGTCCGGTTCGGCGATTTGCCGACCGACCAGGCGTGGCACGTGCAGAACCTGATCAACAACCTGCTGATCCAGGTGACAACGGACGGCGAGGAGGGGCGCCGTGCGTTTAACGAGAAGCGCAAGCCCGACTTCACCGGCGCGCTACGTCGCCGCGGCGAGGCGTGGGATGAACCATCGGCGGACGACGCCAAACGCCTGAACGAGGCGTATCGCAGCGGCGAGTTCTAGAGAAAGTTCAAGCTCACCGGACCACCTGACACGGCTCGCCTATACCTCGCCCGCTGTTCGCGCGCGCGAGCCGGCGGGGTTGCCACCTCGCCGGCCCAACCCGTCTTTGGCACAATTCGGACGTACAAGGTCGAGGCGCGAAGCGACGCGGGTGAGGGTTGCGCAGCACCACCCTCACCCGCGTCGCAGGAACTCCGCGACCTTGGTCCGCTCTTCGCGGCCCAAGCCCGCGAAGAGCGGGAGAGGCATACTTCACCGGAACATCGGGGCAGCGTCCGGCGGCGGGGCAACTGCCGCCGGCGCCACCGACGCGATCAGCCAGTCACGAAACAACGCGATCTTCGGCGCGTCCGCGGTTTCCTCCGGCGCGACGATGTAGAAACCTGCATCCGCCGGCAGCACCACATCGAAAGGCACGACGAGCCGGCCGGCGGCGATGTCCGCCTCGACGAAGCGTGTGCGGCCAAGCGCCACGCCGAGGCCGTCAACCGCGGCCTGCGTCGCCATGAAGCCCTGATCGAAGCTCAGCCCGCGCCGCGCCGCGATCGAGGTGGGAAGCCCGTTGGCGGTCAGCCATAGCTGCCAGTCCTCGCGCGACTCCGTGGTGTGCAGCAACGTGTGCTCGACGAGGTCCGCCGGCCGGCGCAGCGGCTTCCCGGCGTGCAGCAGCGCCGGCGAGCACACCGGGAACATATCCTCGGCCATCAGCCACCGCGTGCGCAGTCCCGGCCAGTTGCCGCGCCCGTAGCGGACCGCCATGTCGATCTCCTCGCGCCGGAAATCGACCAGGTGCGCCGACGTGGTGATGCGGACCTCGAGGCCTGGGTTGGCGTCCTGGAACGCGGCAACCCGCGTCACCAGCCACTTTGCCGCCAGGGATGCGGTGGTGCTGACCGTCAGCATGCCGTCGCGCGCGGGACGCCGCAGCCGAGCCGTCGCCTGGCGCAGTTCTTCGAACGCGCCTTGCACCGCCGGCAGGTAGGCGGCCGCCTCGCGCGTCAGCCGCAACTCGCGCGTGCGCCGCTCGAACAGACTGACGCCAAGCTGCTCCTCCAGCCGGCGGATCTGGTGGCTGATCGCCGTCTGGGTGACGTTCAACTCCACGGCGGCGCGGGTGAAGCTGAGCTGCCTGGCCGCGGCCTCGAACGCGCGCAACCCATTGAGCGAGGGCAGTCCAAGTGCGATAGGACGCTCCTTACATGATATTTACTCATGTGTAGGCTGACAAAGCATCCTTTGTCAATGATCGCCGGGCGGCCCATTTCTACGCGTAACCAAGAACCGCAGGAGGTTTTCCATGAGCAGCCTGATCAATTCCGGCCTGACAGATTGTCATCCGTCCGCGCGGTCGGCCGTGGCCGGGCGCGCCTCGCCGCTGGGGCGCGTCGCGGACACTCTGCGGCTGTGGCGCCGGCGGATCCGTGAGAAGCGCGCGCTGGAGCGGCTGGACGAGCGTGACCTGCACGACTTCGGTGCCTCGTACTCCGATGTCTATGCCGAGCTGCGTCGACCGTTCTGGCGCGCGCCCCCGGCGTAACGACCAGCCGACGTTGTGCCTGACCCATCGCCGCCAGACCCACTCGCCAGGAAGGACCGCACCATGACCACACATACCGATCTGCCGCTCGTCGAGGCGGAGTTGAACTACACTGCTCCGACGACGGAAAGACTGCGCAACTACACCTACGAACCGCCGGAGGGCGTCGCGCGGTCGAACTCGGCGCGTGAGACGCACCGGGTGCCGATCCACAGCGTGCGTCCCATTGCGTCCGACGTATCGCTGGACCGCGAAGGCTTCGCCGTGCTGCACCACGCCAGTGAGGTGCGAGATTTCTACAATGAGGACGAATTGCGCCGCGTCTATTACGCCGAGGCCGAGCGGCTGATTGCCGAGGCTACCGGGGCCAGCAAGGTGTTCGTCTTCGATCATACGCTGCGGCGGCGGGTACCTGGGGTGGATGATCGGGCCCCGGGCGCGCCACGCCAGCCCTCGTCGGGCGTGCACGTCGATCACACCGCAAGGTCTGGCCCGCAGCGCGTGCGCGACTTTTTCGGCGATGAAGCGGAGCAGTTGTTGCGCGGGCGAGTGCAGGTGATCAACCTATGGCGGCCGATCCGCGGACCGTTGCGCGATGCGCCACTGGCGGTGTGCGATGCGAGCAGCGTTGCGCCGGATGATCTGGTGCCGGCGGACCTTGTGTATCGCGAACGGGTCGGCGAGACCTATGGCGTTACCTACAACCCCGAGCATCGCTGGTACTACGTTCCGGACATGCAGCCGGACGAAGCATTGTTGCTGAAGTGCTATGACTCCAGCACCGATGGCCGCGCTCGCTTCGCACCGCATACCGCGTTCGAGGACCCAACCGCGCCGGCGGATCGGCTGCCTCGGGAGAGTATTGAGCTGCGGACGCTGGTGTTTCACGAGACTTGATGCCAATTTGAAACGCTGACCTTGCATGCGCGATCGGCGGCCCGAGGAGATGGGAACACCATCGCCTCGGGCCGCTGGTGCTTGGTATCGCCGTTGCGGGCCGCATGGACTATCCGGTCCGACGGAGCTTGGAAGACGGTGCTGCCGGGCGTTCGGCGGCGGCCTGACCGACCCAAGCGAAGACGCGTTGGCCGTTACGTGGGCGGTGGCAAGCCTTATCGCGGCCATCCGTCGCGGCACCGTGCTGGCGGGGATGGCCGGGACGAGCCCGGGCCATGACGTGATAAGAACGTCTGCCTCCACCGCACCCTTATCCCCATGGTCTGCGTGTTGTCAGAAAACGATCTTCCGGGCACGATCTGTCGCAAGCTCGTAACGGGTCATCGAAAAGAAGCCCTTTCAGGAGGAACGCATGTCACAGACCATACGCCTGGCTACCGGAATTGCGCGCCGCCGCGTGGTCCAGGGCATTGGGGCCGTTGGCCTCACCTCGGGACTCGCGATGCCCGCGATCGCCCAGAACAAGCCTATCCGCATGGGCTGGATCGCCGCCGTCTCCGGTATGTTCGCCTCCAACGCCCAGGCGCAGGATTGGGGCTTCCACATGACGGTGGCCGACCTTAACGAGCAAGGTGGCCTGCTCGGCCGCAAGATCGAGGTCGTCATGCGCGACAGCGCGGCCGATCCGTCCAAGGCGGTCAGCTTCGCGAAAGAGCTGGTCTACAATGAGAACATCGACGTGCTCTGCGGGCCGATCAACAGTGGCGAGGCACTGCCCACGCTGGGAATCGTCTCCGGCGCCAAGAAACTGCATCTGATCGGCGGCTCGGTCGAGGAGTTGATCGACCCGGTGAAATATCCGCTCGGCTTCCGTAACCTCAATGCCAACGGCCAATGGATCAAGGTGGCTGTGCAGTTCATGGTCAACGACCTGAAGAAGACCAAGGTCGCCATCATCAACGACAACACTGGGTACGGCGTGCTGTCGCGCGAAACGGTAACGAAATATTTGGCCACCGTCAATCTCAAGCCGGTCTACACGGCGACCGTGGACCCCAACAAGCCGGACGTCACCGACGAATTGCTGAAGGCGAGGGACGCCGGCGCCGACGTCATCACCGAATGGTCCAACGCCACCGGCTTCGTTGCGCGTCTGGTCAACGCGCGTGGCGAGCAGAACTGGAACGTTCCCATCGTCGGCCACCCTACCATCCTGCAGGCGCAGGTCGCCAATCTGCTGACCAAGCGCTCCTACTGGGACAACGTCTACGGCCTGGGCTATGCGCACGAGATCGTCGATGCGCAGGGCAAGCTGCCGGCAAATGTCCAGGCCTTCATGGACAAGCACAAGGACACGATCGGTCCCTATATGGCTGCCGGTCTGCCGGCGTTCCTGCAAGGCAACGCGGCGGTGTTTATCTATGCCGCCGGGCTGACCAAGGCCGGCGACACCGATCCGTTCAAGGTCAAGGCGGCGCTGGAATCCATCCCCGTGATCGCTGCGCCGTATGGGCCGTTCATCTACACGGCGACGGATCACAACGGCTTCCAGGACGATGGCATCAAGCTGGTCAACGCGAACGCGCAGTTGCCGAATGGCGGCTATCCGGCGGTGAAGATTTCCTGATCCAGCCGGCGCGGAGAACCCTGCATTGCTGCTGGTGATCGTCAGCGGGCTGGCGCTGGGCGGCCTGTACGGCATGACCGCGCTGGTTTACAACGTGATGTACTCGACCTCGAAGGTGCTGAGCTTTGGCACCGGCCAGTTCGCCATGGTCGGCGGCATTGTCACCGCCTGGCTGGTGCTGGGACTGCATCTGCCGCTCTGGTTGGGCTTTGTCGCCTGCCTGTCGTCCGGCGCCGTGTTCGGCTGGCTGGCCGAGCTCATCGCGGTACGCCGCATTGTTGCCGCGTCCGATGAACATCTGTGGGTGCTCAGCACGCTGGCGCTGTCCACCATGGTGCAGGAGGCGATGGCGATCTGGTGGGGCACCGATCCAACGCCGTTCCCGCGCGTCTTCCCGCAGGAGTTCGCCGGCGCGTTCGACCAGAAATTCTGGTTTCCCTTGATCCTGGCTGTGCTGATGGCGGTGGGGTTGGAGCAATTCTACCGCCGCTCGATGATCGGCAAGCTGTTCATTGCCATGTCGGAAGACAGCTTCGCCGCCCGCGCCCGGGGCGTGGCGACCGACCAGATGCGGTCGCTGAGCTTCGTCCTCGCGGGCATGCTCGGTGCGCTGTCCGGCTTCGCGGGCGGACAGCTTACGTTCGCCGATTTCGCCCTCGGCACGGCGCTCGGGTTGTCCGGTTTCATCGCGCTGGCCGTGGGTGGGATCGGCAGTTCGGTCGGCGCGCTTGTGGGCGGTGCCATCCTGGGGATGCTGACCTCGCTGACCACGCATTATTTCGGTGCCGAATATCAGAAGACCATCGCCATCGGTCTGCTGATCCTGCTGCTGGTGATACGGCCGCAAGGGCTGTTCGGGACGACGCGAGTGCGGCAGGTATGAAGCACCACCATGTTCGTCCGGCCATCGTCGGTGCGTTCGCCATCTTCGCCGCCCTGCTGCCGTACATCACCGGCAATCTGTACTACCTGCATGTGGCGACGGTCATCGGCGTCTATTGGGTGCTGATCGCCACGCTTAACCTGCTCGTCGGTTTCACCGGCCAGCTGTCTGTCGGCCATGTCGGGCTGCTTGCGATTGGCGCCTATGCGTTCTGCCTGCTGGCGGGCGGCCAGGGCTGGAACCCGTTCCTCGCGCTACTTGCGGGCGGCGCCATTTGTGCGGTGATCGGCCTGGTTCTGGGCCTGCCGTCATTGCGCTTGCCGGGGTTCTATTTCGCCATGGCGACGCTTGCCTTCGGGTTGATTGTCAGCGAACTCGCCTTGGCCGAGCAATGGCTGACCAACGGCAGTGTCGGCATGCCGGCGCCGAGTTTCCCGACCCCGTTCGACACGCCGTGGGGTTTCTACTGGCTGGTGCTTGGCATCGCCGCGTTCGTCACCTGGATGACCGCCAACCTGGCACGCCTGATGTGGGGCCGCGCGATGGTTGCGTTGCGCGACAGCACGGTCGCGGCGTCCTCTGTCGCGGTGCCGATCTACCTTACGAAGCTGATGGTGTTCGTGTTCAGCGGCTTCACCGCCGGCATTTCCGGCGGGCTGTATGCGACCTCGCAGAGCTACATCACGCCTGATGCCTTCATCGTCAATCTTGGCATTTATTTCTTTGTTGCAATCATCATCGGCGGGCGGGGCGTTATCATCGGGCCGTTCATCGGCGCCGCGGTGTTGGCCGCCATCCCGGAGCTGGTCGGCCCGCTGGCCAAGTACGGCACGTTCTTCTACGGGTTCATCCTGCTGATTGTCGTGCTCGTGCTGCCTGGCGGCTTCGGCGAGCTGATCACCAATCTGCTCGCCAGGCTGCGCCGCGAACCGCTTGTCTCCAGCAGCATTGAGCCTGATCTCGAGGCTTTGCGCGTCGCCATCCGCGCCAAGCCGTGACCGGGATTCTCGAAGCCCGCACCGTTGCCAAGCACTTCGGCGGCCTGGTCGCCGTGGATGGTGTCTCGCTTGAACTCCGCCCGGGCGAGGTGCATGGGCTGATCGGCCCGAACGGCAGCGGCAAGACCACGCTGCTCAACCTAATCTCGGGTTATTACCCGATCGACTCGGGTGGCATTCACCTCTCCGGCACCGACGTCACCCGCCGATCGGTGCAGGATCGCGCGCGCTCCGGCCTCGCGCGAACGTTCCAGACGCCGAAGCTGGTGCTGTCGCTTTCGGTGCTGGACAACGCCATGCTCGGTGGTTGGCCGGACGTGCGCTCGGGCTTCCTGGAGACCGCTTTTGCCGCGCCTCGCCCGCGGCGCGAGGAAGCCGAGATCCGCGAGCGCGCCACCACTATGCTGCGCGGCGTCGGCCTCGGCGCGGTGCTGGAGCGGCGCGCCGACCTGCTGGAACACACCGCGCAACGGTTCCTCGAGATCGCCCGTGCATTGACGATGCGGCCCAAGTTCCTGTTGCTCGATGAACCCGCGGGCGGCCTGACCACCGCGGAGATCGAGCGGCTCGGCGCCATCATCGGGGTCATCCGTGACAGCGGCGTCGGCGTGTTGCTGGTGGAGCACCACACCGATTTCGTCTTCCGCGTCTGCGACCGTGTCACTGCGCTGAACCTGGGCCGCACGATCGCACATGGCACAACGACCGAGGTCCGTTACCATTCCGACGTGATCCGGGTCTATCTTGGCGCATGACGACGTTGCTGGAAGTCGAAGGTCTGGATGTCGCCTATGGCAAGGCGGAGGTCGTGCACGGCACCAGCCTGACCGTGGGTGAGGGCGAGTTCGTCGCGCTGCTCGGCCGCAACGGCGCCGGCAAGAGCACCACGCTGCACGCGATTTCCGGGTTGATCGCCAAGCGCGGCGGCAAGATCCGGTTCGCCGGGCAGGATATTACCAACGCCACGCCGCGCGACATTGTCCGTGCCGGCCTGGTGCAGGTGCTGGAGGGCCACCGCGTGTTTCACACGCTGACCGTCGAGGACAATCTGCTGATCGGCACCTACGCCCGCACCCCGCGCGGCGATCGTTCCAGGTTGGATGCAATATATGGATTGTTTCCGGAGTTGGCTGAGCGCCGCCAGCAGTTGGCGTCGCGCCTGTCTGGCGGTCAGCAGCAGATCCTGGCCGTTGCCCAGGGCATCATCGCCGAACCACGCCTGCTGATGTTGGACGAACCGTCTGGCGGCCTGGCGCCGTTGGTGATCGATCGGATTCTGGATGTTGCCGGCACGCTGGCGCGCGATGGGGTGGCGATTCTGTTGGTCGAGCAGTTGGTCGAGAAGGCGCTGGCGCATGCCAGCCGCTGTTATCTGATGGCGACCGGCCGAATCGTGCATGAAGGGCTGGCGAAGGAGCTTGCCGGCAGTGATGTTCTGCACAGTGCGTATTTGGGCGGTGGTGCATAGGGCGGAAAAGCGGAGCGCCTTCCGCCACGCGCGGTTATCCAGCGGTTAGTAGGCGGCGTGCCTCCGCGGCATCGGCGGCGATCTGCGCTTTCAGCGCGTCCAGGCCGGCGAATTTTCGCTCCTCGCGGATGTAGCTTAACAGGCTTACCGTGATCTCGGTGTCATACAAGTCGCCGGTGAAGTCGAAGACATTGACCTCCAGCCGGCTCTCCGGCCCGGCGTTGACCGTGGGGCGGCGGCCGATATTCGCCACGCCCTGGTGCGCCGATCCGTCTGCCATGCGCACCATCACCGCGTAGACCCCGCGCGCGGGCTCCAGGTGCCGGCCCAGCGCGACGTTGGCGGTCGGGAAGCCAATGGTGCGGCCGCGGGCGTCGCCGTGCGCCACCAAGCCGCGGATCGCCCAGGGGCGGCCCAACTCGGCCGTCGCCCGCTCTGGGTAGCCGTCTTGCAATGCCCGGCGGATGCGGGTCGAGGACAGCGGCGCCTCGGCGTCGGCCACCAGGGGGATCGCGCCGAAACCCATGCCGAGCGCCTCGGCGCGCGCTGCCAGGAACGCCGCGCCGCCGCCGCGCCGATGGCCGAAGGCGAAATCCTGACCGGTCGTCAGGTGGCGGGCGCCGAGGCCGTCGTGCAACACCTCCGCGACAAACTGGTCGGCGGTGATGTGGCTGAATTCTTGGGTGAACGGTAGCTCGTACAGCAGTGCCACGCCCAGGGCAGCCAGCGCGTCGGCCCGCTCGGCGGCGAGGGTCAGGCGGAACGGCGGGTCATCGGGCCGAAAATATTCGCGCGGGTGCGGCTCGAAGGTCAGCACCGCCAGCGGCGCGTCCGGGCGGGCGCCGTGCGCCGCGCGCAGCAGGTGCGCATGGCCCAGATGCACGCCGTCGAAGTTGCCGAGCGCCACTGAGGCGCCCCGTGCATCCGCCGGCAAGTCCCGCCAGTCAGCAAAGATGCGCATCACTCGCGAGAGGGCACCTGAACGTAGGCCTCGCCTTCGATCACCACCTCGTCGCCGACGGTGCAGATGGTCTTCAGCGTTGCCCGCTTCTTTTCCGGGTTCAGCGACGTGATCTCCACCATTGCCGTGACGGTCGCGCCGATCTTCACCGGCGCGGCGAAGCGCAGCGATTGACGCATATACAGCGTGCCGGGGCCGGGCAGGCGCGTGCCGAGCACCGCCGAGATCAGCCCGGCCGACAGCATGCCATGCGCGACCCGTTCGCCGAACACCGACTTGCGCGCGACCTCGTCGTTCAGATGTACCGGGTTGGTGTCGAGGGAGACCGCGGCATACAGCAGGATATCGGCCTCGGTGATGGTCTTGCCGAGGCTGGCGGTTTGGCCGATCCGCAGGTCCTCGAAGTAGGTGGTCATTGTTGGTGGCGTCCTGGCGTGATGGGGAGCAGTGCGGCAGGTCTTCTGGGCGCAGCGGGCCGGCAAATCAACCGCCGGCTCGTTCGAATGCCCTCTTGCCCGAGTGCCCCGCTTGCTTGCATGCCCTGGGCGAACCGTGGCTGGCGGCTCGGCCAGCCCATATGCTACCCGACGAACCGGAGGTCCTGTCATGCGTCGATGGCTTGCAGTGCTGGCGGTACTGGTGCTGATTGCGTTGGTGGTGATTGCGCCAGGGGTTATCGCGCCGCTTGGCGCTGGTCTCGCCTGGGGGCGGCCGATGGACGGCACGCAGCAGCAGCAATTGCAGGCGCTGTACTCGCGCTACAATCAGGATATCGCCGCCGGGCACCTGGATGCGGCGTTGGCGTTACGTTCGAGCGCGGCCAGGGCGGCGTTGGAGCAGCAATTGAAGACACCGAAAGACCGGGCGGACTACCTGGCCGGGGCGGGCCAGTTGGTCCCGGACCGACTGGAACTGCGCCATGCCAGTGTGAACGACACCGATGACAAGGGGGTGCTGATCGCGTGGGGCGACAAGACCGCCGCATCCGGCCCGGTGCGGGACGAACTCGACATCGCGTTCATCAAGGAACGCGGCGCCTGGAAGCTCGGCGATATCGCGCTGGGACCGGGGCCCGCTGACATCAAGCGCTGCAATCCTGGCTACGACCCGATCAGCGCCTACGACACCAGCCATCCGGTTTCCCTGGCTGGGCGGATCGAACGAGTGGACGCCTTGCCCGATCACACGCTGGTCGTGCTGCTGACGGGCAATACGGAGGTGTGTACGTTTTTGCCCGATCAGGCGGCCTTGCAGCAGCACGGGTTGGACCCCACGACGCTGCAGCCCTTCCGATTTGCTGACATAACCGGCGTGGCGCATCGTGGCGATCCGCAGAAGGTGATGGTCAACAACATCACGGTGCGCGCGGAGGAGTAGGCTGGCGCACGCGGGGGTGTGAGCGTCCTGGACCGGCTGGCTCGGCGTTATTCGCGGCCGAGCCGCGTTCGGATGACCTCCAGCGCCGAGGCGAACGCGGCGTCGGCGTCCAAGGCAGTGGTGTCGAGTGGGATCGCGTCGTCCGCCTGGCGCATGTTTGGTGCGTCGCGCGTGTCGCGTGCGCGCAGGTCGGCCTCGACCTCGGGCAGCGAAGCCGGGACACCCGCGGCTTGCAGTTCGGCCCAGCGGCGGCGGGCACGCTCGGCTGGGGTGGCGGTGACGTAGAGTTTTACCGGGGCATTGGGGAAGATCACGGTGCCGATGTCGCGGCCGTCGAGCACCGCGCCAGAGGTTGCACCGAAGCTGCGCTGGAAGTCCAGCAGCGCGGTGCGCACGCTCGGAATCGCGGCCACCGAGGCAGCTGCGTCATCCGCTTGCGGTCCGCGCAGGTCGCCTCGGTCCAGATCCCGCGGCAGCAGGGCGCGCGCCGCCGCGGTCGCTGCTGTTGGGTCCCGCGGATCGCCGGCCGCATCCAGCACGCGTCGACCGACCGCGCGGTAGAGCAGGCCAGTGTCCAGATAGGGCAGCTTCAGGGCCGCGGCGATACGGCGCGCCAGGGTGCCCTTGCCGGCCGCGGCCGGGCCGTCGATAGCAATGATCGGCGCGATGCCCGGCTTGACGACCGACGCGATAACCGGCTTCACGCGGGCGTCAGCGTGGCGCCCACGCCGTCCATCAGCGCCGAGAAGCCGGGGAAGCTGGTGTCGATGAAGGCCGCGTCGTCGACGGCGATCGGCGCGCTGGCGGCCAGGCCGAAGACCAGAGCGCTCATGGCCAGGCGGTGGTCCATGTGGGTCGCGACCGTTGCGCCGCCCGGGATGCGGCCCGGCATGCCGTGCACGATCAGGTCGTCGCTCTCGATCTCCACACGCACGCCGTTGGCGTAGAGCATCGCCGCCGTGGCCGACAGGCGATCGCTTTCCTTCACCCGCAACTCCTTCAGGCCGCGCATGCGGGTGATGCCTTCGGCGCCGGCGGCGGCCACGGCCAGGATGGGGTATTCGTCGATCATGCTGGGCGCGCGCTCCGGCGGGACGCTGATCGCCGTCAAGGGGCCATGAGTCGCGATTACGTCGCCGACCGGTTCGCCGCCCTCGATCCGCCGGTTCTCGATGCGGATGTCGGCGCCCATTTCCGCCAGCGTTGCCAACAGGCCGGTGCGGAGCGGGTTCAGCCCCACGCCGGTGATGGTCAGGTGGGAGCCAGGGACCAGCAGAGCGGCGACCAGCGGAAACGCGGCCGAGGATGAATCGCCCGGCACCACCACGTCCGCGGCGATCAGCTCCGGTTGGCCATGGAGCTGGATGATCCGGCCGGCGCCGGCGAGGGTCACCTGCACCGTCGCACCGAAGTGGCGCAGCATGTTCTCGCTGTGGTCGCGGGTGGCCTCGGGTTCCTCAACGATTGTGATGCCGGGGGCATTCAGCCCGCAGAGTAAGATCGCCGACTTCACCTGGGCCGATGGCACCGGCACGCGGTATTCGAGCGGCAGGGCGTCCTTGGCGCCCTCGACTGCCAGCGGCAGGCGGCCGCCGTCGCGCGAGACGAAGCGCGCACCGCAGGCGGACAGGGGGTCGATGACGCGGCGCATCGGGCGGCCGCGCAGACTGGCGTCGCCGGTCATCACCGCGAACAGGTCGTGGCTGGCGAGGATGCCGCACAGCAGGCGGGCGGCGGTGCCGGAGTTGCCCATGTCGAGGATGTCGGTGGGTTCGGTCAGGCCGCCGACGCCGCGGCCGGCGACGCGCCAGGTGCCGCCATCTTTGGTGCCATTTGGGTCCTGGGCGACCTCGGCGCCCAGCGCGCGCATGGCGGCGGCGGTGCGCAGCACGTCCTCGCCTTCGAGCAGGCCCGTGATGCGGGTCTCGCCGATCGCGAGGGCGCCGAACATCAGCGCGCGATGGCTGATGGATTTGTCGCCCGGGACGGTGATGCGGCCGGTGAGGGGGCCAGCGGGGCGGCGGGCGACGAGGGGGCGGGCGGCGGCGTCCATGCGGTATGGTCCTTGGCTGGGTGGCCGATTAGCACGGACCGGGTGGGGTGGCGACGGGTTTGGGCGCTGGATGGGTATCACGACGCGCGACAGCCTGTACAAAACGCTGCGGCGGCGGATGGAGGGTGTCCGGCAGCAACGGCTCCGAAAGTTCGATTCGTGCTGTCAGGACGCATTGGTTCAATGATGGGGCATGCTAAGCCGATTATGTGATGTGGGCGACATCAACCTTGCAGCCTTTATTATGCTCCTGAATCAGGAGTTTTCGAAATCTTTGAGATATAAAGGTGATCCGCGACGGTCGAACAAGACCACGTCGGACCCCTACAAATTGCCTCGAATTGAAGATGTCGGGGCGGTCTTGGCTGCTGGCAAGAGCTGACACCTCGGACAACAGGTTCAGCGCAATCAGGTCGCCGTTGGCGCACCGACACTCGTTTTTTTCGTCCTTGTCAAAGGGGTCATTTGCCGGTGCGGGCCGGGCTATCAGATCCGCGTTGGTAGACAGAACCACGACTTGGTACCAGACCGGCTGAGATTGGAGCGAACGTTGTGCCTTCGCTTGTTTAAACGTTGCATATTCTGCCAATGCTTTCTTCCAGAGCGCTTGGTTCTCGGCCCTATTTAGCCAGACGGTAAAACCCCAGGCGGGATGGGGCGTGCCAGCTGCTTTTGCCTGAAGCAGAATTTCACGACCAGTTGGCACTTTGTATCAATCTACGGGATCGTCCTCATATCTGGCCCGGTGCCGTGCAGGCCGCAGCTCGAACCCAGTAAGGCCGCTGCTCAGCAGGATTTCGGCTAGTCGCTGCGAGACGATCCATTCGCCAGCAATCGTGCTGGCGATGTCCGCCGTTTTCGGTGCCTTCCTCAAATCTAAGACCAGGTCGGGAACTTGCATTGCCGCTGCTCCGCACTTCTGGCACGCGGATGACTCGTCATAGAGGGTGCCACACTCTTCGCCAGAGGGCTCAAAATACCTCAAGAACTTTAGTTGAAACCAGGCAGCTTGATCCAATTCTTTCTTTGTATAATGGCGATCAATGTTCCAGCTATAAAAGAATGGCTTACCATGCGAGAGTCGAAGTCGGTGTTACAATTGGTCGATTTGTTGAAAGCGCTTATCGTCGACTCTTATGTGTATCTTCCGAACGAAGTCGCCATGCCCGAGGCGCTTGCCCTCGTCGTCCGGAAACAACATCGGAGCGAATTTTCCGTCAATTCGAAACTCGGCCGTTTCTCGCACGACAGTCCTTCCAATATCACGCACAGGTCATGATGCTAGTCGATCCTGCTGGTACTGTGATGCCAGCACCGGTCTTGTCTCAGATCACCCGTCATGCCCGGTCACCAGGAACATCTCCGTCGTTGCCGCCGTCAGCCTGATCGCCAGCGCGTCCTGGTACTGTGCGGACTTGTACCACTCCATAGCCCGTTCCGGACTCGGAAACTCAAGCAGCACCACACGCGACAGCTTGCGCGCACCCTCCAGTGTCTCGGTCGCGCCGCCACGCACCAGGTACCTTCCGCCGAACGCCGCGATCGCCGCCGCCGCCAGCGGGCGATAGGTGTCGAACAGTGCCGGATCGGTCACCTCGAGCTCGGCCAGAATATACCCCTTCGGCATGATTTTCTCCCCTGCCAGCGCCGCCGGATTTGACGGATCGGCCTCGACTTCGTGGAATACGCGTATCAACCAGGGGAAACCAAGTGCCGACCATGACCAGCGACGCCGACACCTACGATTTCATCGTCACCGGCGCTGGGTCCGCCGGCTGCGCGGTCGCCGCGCGGTTATCGGAATCCGGCCGCCACCGCGTGCTGCTGCTCGAAGCCGGGGTCAAGGACAGCTACCCCTGGATCCACATCCCGCTGGGCTACACCAAGACCTACGCCCACCCAGGGGTGAACTGGATGTTCGAGAGCGAGGCGGAGAAGGAGCTGAACAACCGCACCATGTACCAACCGCGCGGCAAGGTACTGGGCGGCACCAGCTCGATCAACGGCATGGTCTACATCCGTGGCAACCACGCCGACTACGACGACTGGCGCCAGCGCGGCTGCACCGGCTGGGACTGGGATTCCGTGCTGCCCTACTTCAAGAAAGCCGAGGATCAGGCCCGCGGCCCCAGTGAGCTGCACGGCGTCGGCGGTCCGCTGCGCGTCTCCGACCCGCCGCAACGCTGGCCGCTTGCCGACGCGCTGCTGGAAGCCACCGTCCAGGCCGGCATCCCGCGCAACGACGACTTCAACGGCGCCAAACAGGAGGGTGCAGGGTTTTACCAGACCACCACCTCCAACGCACGGCGCTGGAGCACCGCGGTCGCCTATCTGAAGCCGGCGCGCACACGGCCCAACCTCGTGGTGCAGACCAAGGCGCATGCCCTGCGCCTACTGATCGAGAACGGCCGCGCCGCCGGCGTCGAATATCACACCCCGTCCGGCCGCAAGACCGCGTGCGCCAGGCGGGAGATCATCGTCTCGGGCGGTGTCTACGGGTCGCCGCAACTGCTGCTGCTGTCCGGCCTTGGCCCTGCGGCACATCTGCAGGCGATGGGCGTCACCGTGCTGCGCGACATGCCCGTGGGCGAGAACTTGCACGACCATTTCAACACCTACATGGCCTATCGCTGCACCAAGCCGATCACCCTGAACGAGTTGCAGCACAGTGCGATGCGTCGCGTTGCGGCGGCGATCCAGTATGGGCTGTTCCGCAAGGGGCCGATGTCGGGGAACGGGCTTTATGTCGGCGCGTTCTTCTGCTCCGACAAACGCTTCGAGCGGCCGGACATCCAGATGAACATGTTCGCCTGGAGCACCACCGAGCGCACCCGCCAGGGCATCAGGTCGCACCCGTTCCCCGGCTTCACCATTAGCCCGGTGCACCTGCGCCCGGAAGGCCGCGGCACGTTGCGGCTGAAGTCGCCGGACCCGCTTGCGCCGCCGGAAATCCGTTTCAACTTCCTGAAGAGCGACTACGATTACCAGGCATTGCTCACCGGGATGCGCATGGCGCGCCGCATCGCCGCGCAGCCCGCGCTAGCGCCTTACATCGCCGAGGAAGTGATACCTGGCCCCGCCTGCCAGACTGATGCCGAGATGATCGCCGACATCCGCGCGCACGGCGTGTCCAACCTGCATCCGGTCGGCACCTGCCGCATGGGCACCGGCTCCGACGCGGTGGTCGATCCGCGGCTGCGGGTTTATGGTGTGCAGGGTCTGCGCGTCGCCGACGCATCGATCATGCCGCAGGTAATTGCCGGCAATACCAACGCGCCCAGCATCATGATCGGCGAGAAATGCGCCGCGATGGTGCTGGAAGATGCCGCGGCTTGAAGCGGGGGCAGCTTAAGGTGGGGCGACTTCAAGAAGTGGCGGCATAACAAGCGGGAAGGAACCGAACCATGCGTTGGGCACGCTTCGATCATAACGGCACGGCAACTTACGGCGTCGTTGAAGGCGACACGATCATTCCGGTGCGCGGGTCACCGCTCACCACCTGGGAACGCACCAGTGCGCGGCACAAGTTGGGCGATGTCAAGCTGCTGGTCCCGCTCGAACCGCTGACGTTCTACGCTTGCGGCCTGAACTACGCCGAGCACGTGCGCGAAGCCGCGGCAAAACTCGGCCAGGCGCCCAACCTGCCGCCAAAGCCCGACGTCGGCTACCGCGCCAACAATGCGCTGATCGCGCACAACGAGGCGATCACCATCCCCAAGGACGCTACTGACAAGGTGCAATACGAGGGCGAACTCGTCGCGGTGATCGGGCGAAAGTGCAAGCACCTGACACGCGACGACGCGCTGACCGCCGTGCTCGGCTACACCATTGGCAACGACGTCAGCGAACGCACCTGGCAGCGCGGCGACCGCACCCTGTGGCGCGCCAAGAACACAGACACGTTCAAGCCGATGGGCCCGTGGATCGAAACCGATGTCGATCTGGAAAGCCTAATCACCAAGGTGCGGGTGAACGGCAAGCAGATGATCGAGTTCCATACCAACCACATGATCTTCGGTGTGGTGGATTTCCTGGTGGCGATGACGAAATACGTCACTCTGTATCCCGGTGACATGGTCTGGATGGGCACCGAGGGCGCCACCGCCGATATGAAGCACGGCGATGTGTGCGAGATCGAAATATCATCGATCGGCACCCTGCGCAATCCGGTGGTGCGGGAGGCGTGACGGAGAGCGCCGGCGACGCGTCACCCTTCATCGGCCGGCATGTCCTGCTCATCGTCGCCCATCAGGACGACGAAGTGCTGGGCGCCGGCGCGCAATTCTGCAGCTTCGGCCAGCTCAGCCTGCTGCATGTCACCGACGGCGCGGGCTTCCTGCCTGAGGCCCGCGCCAAGGGGTTTGCATCGCTGCGCGCTTATGCGGCGGCGCGCGAGCGGGAGATGCGTGGTGCGGTGGCCGCCGCCGGCGTTCAGGCGACATTCCACACGCTGGATGTGCGCTGCCTCGAGGCGTGCTTCCACCTGCCGGCGATCACGCATCACCTGGAGCGCGCGATCGCCGGGATCGCCCCTGACATCATCCTGACCCATGCCTACGAGGGCGGTCATCCCGACCATGATGCGGTCGCGCTTGCCACGCACCGGGCGGTTCTCCGCATGGCCGTGCCGCCGCCGGTCTGGGAGTTCACCGGTTATCACCGTGCCGGCGCTGACACCGCCAGCGGCACCAGCGCCGATACCGTTCGCGGCCAGTTCTTGCCCAACGGCGAAGCGCCGCTGCGCCTGGAGCTGACCGCGGCGGACCGCGCGCTGAAACGCCAGATGCTCGATCGGTTCCATTCCCAGCTTGACGTGGTGGCGCAATTTCCGCTCGACGCCGAGGTCTTCCGCCCTGCTCCGAACTATGACTTCACCAATCCGCCGCATCCGCTGCCACTGGGATACGAGTTGGAGGGCTGGGGCATGCCAGCTTCGCTGTGGCGGGCGGCTGCAAACGAGGCGATGACGAGCGGGCGCAGTTGGCGACTGGGCACACAGCTGCGCTGGGAAATGTGGACCCGCCGCTTTCACCCCGACAGCCCGCGCGTCGTCGGCCTGATGCGCGCCATGCCATTGATCGGGTGTCGCGCCTGGTAGCGAGGCGCCCCATGCTTTGCAGCGGGGGGCTTTGTAGCCGGGTGCCTTGTAGCGAGACGTCTGGCGGTGGCGGTGGCGGCGGGCACGCGGTTGCCTTCCAGTCCGCGATCCCGGCGTGTTCACGACTTTATTGCTTAGCGACCGGTGGCGCCCCTGTGGCAACCTGTTCCATCGTACGCCGATCATTTCCGGCGTTGGAAGGGGGGCAGCTTGATGCGGCACTTCGTCCTAGGCGCGAGCCTGATGCTCGCGTCCCAGGCGCACGCGGCACCGCCCGAGGACGCCGACCCGAAATTGGCTCCCTGGTTCAACAGCCTGCACCAGCCCTTCACCAACGCGCTGTGCTGCTCGATCGCCGACTGCCGACCGGTGTTGTCACGCCTGACCAGTGGTCACTACGAGGCCTTCATCGATGGCGAGTGGCATGCCGTGCCGGACGACCGCGTGCTGACCAGGTCGGACAACCCGACCGGACGCGCCGTGGTCTGCTGGACGCCGCGGGCGGGCGTGCTGTGCTTCGTCAAGGCGCCCGAGAGTTGAGCACGCTGCGGCGCGCGGGTAGGCTTGGGCAAAACCACATCGACACCGGGAGGACACCTTGGATCTCATCGAAACCTCACGCCAGACCGTGGATGAGCTGCTGGCCCGGCGTCAGCGATCGATGGGCTACGAGGAGCGAGTGCGATACGCGCTCGACATTGTCGACATGCATCTGCACGAGGAAAACCCGGACCGCATCGACGAGTGCATCAAGCTGTACTCCGAAGACGCGGTATGGGACGCGCCAACACGCGGTGTCTTCTATGTCGGCCGGCAATCGATCAAGGAGAACTACCTGAAGCTGTTCGCGTCGGCGGCGAATATCAGCTTCGAGCCGATCGAGCGCTTTGCCTCGCCCGACCGCGTGTTCGACGACATGTGGGCACGCTTCACGCTCGTCGGCGACGGTTTTGAAAATGCGCCGGTCCCGATCGGCACGAAGGTCAAGCTGCGGCTGCTGCACAATTTCCACATCCGCGACGGCCTGATCGCGCGCGAAATCGGCTATGAGGTGTGGCTGCGCGACGAATAGCGCGAGCGACGGCAGGTTCCTGGCGGAGCCTCCGGCTCCGTCCGGGCGACGCCCCCGGCGGACGCGATTGCCCTCCGGGGCCAACTGTGTACGGTGCCGCCCGCGATGCGATCGCGCTTCCCAGGACTGGGCTTGTTCATCACGCTGCTGGCACTGGCTTGCCAGCTTGCGGTCGGTGCGACGATACAGCCAGCGGGTGGCGCTCTGGCGCGGCCGCTCGCGCAGTCCGGCATTATCTGCCATGGGGATGGCGCCGGCGGCGGCGTGCCCATTGCGCCGACGCGTCCGGGGCGGAACTGCCAGCTCTGCCCGTTATGCACCACATTCACCACACCGGCGCCGACGCTGGTCGGGGTGCCGTCAATCCCGGCGCCCGCACGCGCCGGTGGGGCATTCGCCGCACCGCTGCCCATCTCCGCCGCCCATGCTGTGGCGCGCCTGCTCTCAGCGTCCCCGCGGGGACCGCCAGCGCGGGCCTGAGGCACCGCACGAGGCGCATCTTGCCGCGCACATCGTGCGGCCCGTTGGCTGGCGTTTTCCGCATATCCCGCTCGCTTGCGCCGGCGAGCGATGCGACCAGGGCGGCGGCTCTGCTGTCTGCGGTGCCTGATTGCCGCGATCCGTCGAACCCGCAGTACCCAGGCCGCCGCGCCGGAAGGAGGCTACGATGCAAGCCAAGACCGACGATCAAGATCCTGCCCCAAAGCCCGGCTCGGGCCCGCCCGCCTACGCCATCGTCGGGTTGCTGGTGGCGCTGCTGCTACTGGGCACCGGCGCTTTCCTGTGGCTCAACGGACAGGCCGCCGGGCCAGTGGTCGGCGGCAAGTTCAGCCTGAGCGACGGCCGTGGCCGCACCGTCACCGACCGCGACTTCCGGGGCAAATACCTGCTGGTCTATTTTGGTTATACTTATTGCCCTGATGTCTGTCCGACCACGCTGAATGCCGAGGCGGACGCGCTCGACCGGCTGGGCAAGAAGGCTGATTTGCTGCAGCCGCTGTTCATCACCGTCGATCCGCGGCGCGATACGCCAGCGGTGATCCAGCAGTACACCGCGGCCTTCACGCCGCGTCTGATGGGCCTGACCGGCACGCCGGCCGAGATCGCCGCCGTGGCAAAGGAATATCACGTCTACTACGCCGAACACCGCACCGGCCCGGGTCCGGATGATTATTCCATGGACCACAGCTCCATCCTTTATCTGATGGGACCGGACGGACGCTTCATCGCGCCAATCCGCAGTGACGAGACCGGTGCGGAGATTGCCGCCGATCTCGACAAGCTCATGTCATGAGCGGATCATTGCGTATACGAAGCTGCGTCTCTTTCGCGCTGCTTTTCGCCAACGCAAGTCACCGAGTCCGGCGCGGTGACCGCCCGCGCGAGCGTGCAGAACGTGGGCGTGGCGGATCTTCGCGGATGTCGCCCGGCGGCCTGGGCCAGAGCGGCATGCCAGTGATAACCAGGCATAGCGCCGGTCAGTTGACCAGCGGACAGGCGTAGAGCGCGCGGGCGTAGACGGGTGCGGTGACCGCGCGCTCGTCGTCTTACCAGCGGCGATAGCCGCCGTGCCAGCCCCAACCGCCGCGCCAGCCCCAGCCGCCGCCCCAGCCGCCGCCGACCACGACGGCGGGGCCGATCCCGACATAACCGGGCCCGTAGGCATACGGGTAGGCTGGGTAACCGTAGGGGTACCCGTACGGGTACCCATAGCCCCCGGGGTAGCCCCCGGCATAAGCCGGCTGCGGCATCTGCACGCTATTGCCCTGGGCGGACATGCACTGAGCGTAGGCCTGGTCGTAGCGATACTGGACATCGCCGGCCGAGGCCTGGGCATTGCCCGCGCCGATCGCACTGCCTGCCAGCAGCCCGGTCGCGGCGCCGATCGCCGCGCCGGCGCCGACGGCGCCGCCGACCGAGCCGATCGCCGCCCCAGCCGCGGCGCCCAGCGCGGTACCGACCACCGCGCTGCCAACCGCACTGCCGTTTGCCGCCTGGGCCGGCTGCAGGCCGCCGGTCTGCTGCGTGGCCCAGCCGCGGCAGGTGGCGTCATCCTGCTGGAATGCCTCGAAACTCTTTCCTTGGCCGGGCATGGCCGTGACGGTGGGTCCGGCTGGGGGGGCGACCGCGCAGGCAGCCAACGCGATCGGGGCCGCCAAGGCGGCAAACGACATGACGCGACGCATGGTGATCACCTCAAGGTTCTCGCAGTGGTAACGCCTCGCCCACCCCGCACGGACTCTGGAGTTGGCCGTAGCACAGGCAATCATCTCGCATGGTAACATAGTGTGTCCGACGGCGGGATTCATAGTGATGCTCACGAGCCCGGCATGCGCCCGAGAACGCCTGCCAGTTGTTATACGCCGACAGCAGAATGCGTATAACCGCACTTGCTGCGACTGACGGGCAACGCCGGCATCGTGACGCCGGAGGGAATCAGATGCTCGCCGATTCAGCGCCATGCGGGGCGCCATCCTCGGCGAACCTCATACCGCCGGACCTTGGCCGCCCACGCAGGCACTGGCATGCTACACGCGCAACAACGGACCAGGGGACGACGATGGCGGAGCAGTGGGTGCGGGTGGCGGCGACGGCGGATGTGGCCGAGGGCGCGGCAATCGCGGTGAAACTCGGCCAGCGCGAGGTCGCGCTGTACCACCTGCCGGGTGGCGAGTTTCGCGCGACGGACAATGTCTGCTCCCACGAATACGCCCAGCTTCACGAAGGCTGGCTGGAGAACGGCGAGATCGAATGCCCACTGCACGCCGGGAAGTTCGATGTGCGCACCGGCAAGGCCACCGCCGCGCCCTGCGAGGTCGCTCTCGAGGTGTTCGAAGTGAAGGTCGAGGGCGCCGACCTGCTGGTCAAGGTGCCCGGCTGAACCGGCACGAGCGATGACCAGCGGCGCACCGATCGACTGCGACCTGCACCCGACCGTGCCGGGGTTGTCGGCGCTGTATCCGTACCTCGACGAGATGTGGCGCGAGCAGGCGATCCGGCGCGGCTTCGACGAGATGGCCACCATTGCCTATCCGGCCAACACACCGTTGTCCGTGCGGGCCGACTGGCGTGACGCGCAGGGCAAACCCGCGACCACGCCGGAGCGGTTGATTGCCGAGGCTTTGGCGCCGTTCGGCACTGGGACGGCGATCCTGAACTGCCTCTACGGCACCTCCGCCGCGTTCAGCGAGGACATCCAGGCGGCGTTCTGCAAAGCGTTGAACGACTGGATCGCGCATGATTGGCTGGATCGCGACCCGCGGCTGCGCGCCTCGATCGTGGTGCCGCTGACCAACACAGACATGGCGGTGGCCGAGATCGAGCGCCGCGCCGCCGATCCTCGGTTCGTGCAGGTGCTGCTGCCGGTGTCCGGCGAGGTGCCGCTGGGCCGCCGGCAGAACTGGCCGATCTATGCCGCCGCGGAACGTCACCGCCTGCCGATCGGGGTGCATGCCGGCAGCACCTACCGCCATCCGGTCACTGGCGTCGGCTGGCCAGGCAGCTACACCGAGGACTATGTCAACCAGGCGGTCGGCTTCCAATCGGCACTCAGCTCGCTGCTGGCCGAGGGCGTGTTCGCCAAGTTTCCCGTCCTTACGGTGGTGCTGATGGAGTCCGGCGTAAGCTGGCTGCCGGCCTATATGTGGCGCTTCACCAAGTTCTGGAAGGGCCTGCGCAGCGAGATCCCTTGGGTCAGCGACCCTCCGGGCGAGATCATCCGCGAGCGCGTGCGCCTGACAATGCAGCCCTTCGATGCGCCTTCGGACGCGTGCGGCATCGACCGGCTGATGAACCAGATCGGCTCGGATGAGATGCTGCTGTTCGCGACCGACTATCCGCACTGGCAGTTCGACGGCGACGAGGCGGTGCCGGTTGGTGTCAGTCCAGCCTTGCGGCACAAGATGATGGTGGAAAATCCGCTTCGGACCTATCCTCGATTGAAGCATTCCCTGATGGGGGAGACCGTACCATGAACGTTGACGTGCTGAACCGCTCCGGCGTGCAACAGACCGCGCAGAGCCGGCTGGCGATCGCCGACTGCGACATCCATCCGCGCACTCTCGGCTACAAGGCGCTGTATCCTTGGCTGTCGAAGCACTGGCAGGAGCATCTGGAGACGTTCGGCGCCACCTTTCGCCAGCCGTGGGAGAAGGGGCCGGCGTTCCCGAAGGCGCAGCCGCAGGCCTGCCGGCGCGACGCCTGGCCGGAAGGCGGGCAGCCGGGCAGCGACCTCGCGTTCATGGCGGCACAGTACTTGGACCCGAGCAACGTCACGCTAGGCATCCTCAATCCGTTGGGCAGTGGCCAGGGGGCGCAGAACCCCGACCTGTCGGCCGCTATCGCGCACGCCACCAACGAATGGCAGATCGAGGAATGGACTTCTCGAGATGCGCGGCTACGGGCCTCCGTTGTGGTGCCGTATGAGGACGCGGCGGCCTCGGCGAAGGAGATCGAGCTGCGCGCCGGCGACAAGAACTTCGCCCAGGTACTGATGCTGACCCGCACCGGCGAACCGCCGGGTGGGCGGCGCTATTGGCCGCTCTACGCGGCGGCCGACGCGGCAGGGCTGCCGATTGGCATCCACGCCTTCGGGTATGGCGGTTATCCGATTACCGCCGGTGGCTGGCCGTCCTATTACATCGAGGAGATGGTCGGCCACGCCCAGTGCAGCCAGTCAGTGGTGGCAAGCCTGGTACTGGAGGGCGTGTTCGAACGGTTTCCCGGGCTGAAGGTCGTGCTGATCGAGGGCGGCGTGGCGTGGGCCGCGGCGCTCGGCTGGCGGATGGATGCGCAGTGGAAGAAGCTGAAGCAGGAACTGCCGCATCTGAAGCGCCTGCCGTCGGAGTACATGCGCGGCAATGTCTGGTTCAGCACCCAGCCGATCGAGGAGCCCGAGCCGCGCAGCCAGCTCGCCGAGACGTTCGACTGGATAGGCTGGGATCGGATTTTGTTCGCCTCTGACTACCCGCACTGGGATTTCGATGATCCTGCGCACGCGCTGCCGTTGAAGATGACCGAAACGCAACGGCGGCAGGTGTTTCTGGAGAATGCCAAGGGGGTCTACGGGGTCGCCTGAGCGAAGCATCTCCAGGGTCGCGCCGGCGCTTGTTCCGTGTGGGGCCCGGGACTCACCACTTCGTAGCGGGGTTACGTGGGCGGCGGTTGGCCGGGTGTTTTCTGGTGACGCGACCAGACAACAGGTTCGGGGCGCTTGATCTCCCGCCGGCAACAACCCTCGCCGTCTGCCCTCGCCGCCTTGTGCCATCCGGGGCAGGCGGCGTATGCGTCCGCCGACCGTTCGACCGGATGGTCCTGACGGGCAGAGGCAGCTCGATGAACCGAACCTGGCTGAGCGGCCTGGCCGTAGGGCGACAGTGACGACGGCGACGGCCAATGGCGATGCGGCGCCGCGCAAAGTGCCGAAGCTCAGCATGCTGCTGGCGGTCCTCGGCGTGGTTTACGGCGATATCGGCACCAGCCCGCTGTATGCTCTGCGGGCCAGCCTCAAGATGTTCCTGGACATACCGATCACCAGCGTCGAGGTGCTGGGCATTCTGTCGCTGATCTTCTGGTCGCTGGTGCTGATCGTGACGATCAAGTACGTCACCCTGGTCATGCGCGCCGACAACCACGGCGAGGGCGGCATCCTGGCACTGATGGCGCTGGCGCAGCGTGTCTCGGTCGGCACCCACATGCGCAACGCCGTGGCGCTGGTCGGCATCGCCGGTGCCTGCCTGTTCTTCGGCGATGGCGTCATCACGCCGGCGATCTCCGTGCTGTCGGCGGTCGAGGGACTGGAGGTGTCGACCCCAGGTCTGGCGGAGTTTGTCCTGCCGATCAGCGCCGTCATCATCGTCGTGCTGTTCGCCGTCCAGTGGCGCGGCACGACGTCCGTCGGGCGCCTGTTTGGGCCGGTGATGGCGGTGTGGTTCGTGGTGATCGGCCTGCTCGGCGTGGACGAGATCGTCCGGGAACCCTTCGTGCTGCTGGCGATCTCGCCGAGCTACGCGGTCATGCTGTGCGTGCAATACAAGGTGCTGGCCTTCGTGGTGCTCGGCGCCGTCGTGCTGTGCGTCACAGGGGCCGAGGCGCTGTATGCCGACATGGGGCATTTCGGCGCGCAGCCGATCCGGCTGAGCTGGACATTTTTTGTGCTGCCGTCGCTGGTGCTGAACTATTTCGGCCAGGGCGCACTGATCCTGCGCCACCCCGACGCGCTCGCCAATCCGTTTTTCCTGCTGGCCCCCAGCTGGTTACGGCTGCCGCTGGTGATCCTTGCCACAATGGCGACAGTGATCGCCTCGCAGGCGGTTATCTCGGGTGCCTATTCGATCACCCGGCAGTGCATGCAGCTCGGGTTCCTGCCGCGCATGACAGTGCGCCACACCTCGACGACCGAGGAGGGCCAGATCTACGTGCCGCAGGTCAATTCGGCCCTGGCTGTGGGCGTACTGATCCTGGTGTTCGCATTCAAGAGCTCCGACGCGCTGGCCGCCGCCTACGGCATCGCCGTGACCGGCACGTTCATCTGTACCTGCGTGCTGGCCACGGTAGTGTTCCGCCGGCAGTTCCACTGGTCGCGCGCGGCCGCGCTGGCCGTGTTCGGCGGCTTCTTCGCCATCGACAGCGTGTTCTTCTCCGCGAACGCGCTGAAGGTGCCTGAAGGTGGGTGGGTACCGCTGGCCTTCGGGCTGGGGCTGATGGCGCTGATGACGTCCTGGAAGCGGGGGCGCGACCTGTTGCTGGCGCGCTGGAAGCAGGACAGCCTGCCGCTGAGTTCGTTCCTGGCGCGCCTGCCGCAGTCGCGCACCCTGAGGGTGCCCGGGATGGCGGTGTTCCTGACGGGCAATCCGGATTACGTGCCGACCGCGCTGCTGCACAACCTGAAGCACAACAAGGTGCTGCACGAACGCGTGCTGTTCGTGACCGTGCAGAACGTCGACGAGCCGGAGATCGGCCGCGACCGCCGCACCGAGGTCGAGGAACTGGTGCCTGGCGTGCATCGCGTCGTGCTGCGCTACGGCTTCATGGAAAGTCCGAACATCCCGCGCGCGCTGGAAGAGCTGAAACGCTTCGGGGTTGCGTTCGACCCGATGCAGGTCAGCTACTTCCTCGGGCGCGAGGTGATGGTGCCGGCTATGGCGCCAAAGATGCCGCTGTGGCGGCTGTGGTTGTTCCTGGTGATGGCGCGCAACGCGGTGCCCGCCACCGAGTTCTTTCGAATTCCGTCCGATCGTGTTGTGGAGCTAGGCGTCCGGGTCGCGATCTGATACCGGCCGCCCGACACGACGACGCTTGCGTCACTTTGGGATGAATGGAAATTCCGCGCGGGATTGCCGACCGCGCCAGCTTGCGCCGCACGTCACACCAGGACCGATCTCAGCGGTTAAGGACAAGCCACAGGGTCAAGCCTTCAAGTCTTTGATCCCGATGGCGCCTACCCTGGCGATCGGTGTGATACCCAGCGCCCGAATGATCGACTCTTCGGTGCTACCTGCCGTCACGCCAGCCCCCGGGTCAAGCGCCCGAGGGCAGGCTCCGGCCGGTATCCACGACTTGCTTTGCTGCAACGAAGGCAAGTCGTGGATACCGGCCTGCGCCGGCATGACGGGCCGCTACCCACCGACGCGGGCGATGCGGCGGCATGGAAAATTGTTGCATTGTCGATCTAGCGTTCGATGTAATTATTTCGTATCATGTGTCTAACTCGAGAGTGCCGAGTTCTCGGCTATTCTTTTGCGGCTCGTGACGTGCGCTCATAGTCGTCGAGCCAGGGTCCGATGAGCCGGTCGAGTTCCTCGAGTTGGCGTTCGGAATAGGATTCTGGTGCACAGTTTTCGAGCCAACCCTGCACGTGAGTTTCGATCAGGTGGCGAGGCACGCCCGGATGCCCCGTGTGGATGCGGTCCGTCGAGTACTCGATCGATAGCCGTTTCCCGTCGGCCCAGACGATCTTGCGCTGCCTGGCG
>DASRQX010000450.1:0-30068 GCA_035696165.1 Acetobacteraceae bacterium
CGATGTCGCCGATGCGGTAGGTCGCGTTCATGCCGCGGCGCTTGTCCGGGAACCGGTCCAGGCACCCTCGCAATGATCCGAGCAGCGAATCGAGCGCAGGCATGGGCGCCAGGAATCCCATTCCGGCGCTTGTGCGAATCCATTTTTTGCGGCCGCCAATCGGTTCACTGCCGACTGTTGCATTCCGGACTCACCCCCGTCGCCACGACTGCGACTCAATCGCATTGAGAACTGCTGCGCGCAGACCACGCAGCTCGCTTCACCGACCGAGATCCAATATGATGCGTTCGGACGCGTCACGTTGACGCCGGGTATCCCGACCTCGGGTGCCGGAATCGCGACCCTGGCACCGATCCCGGGTACTCCGCGGGGCGACGTCAACCTAGTGGCGCCGTTGGGGATCATCGACGCGGGCGAGGCCGGCATTCGTGTCTCGGGCAATGCGAACCTCACGGCGCTGAGCGTGGTGAATGCGGCAAACGCGCAAGTGGGCGGCAAGTCGAGCGGCTTGCCAACGGTCGCCGTGCCGAATGTCGCCGCGCTGAGCGCCGCCGGTGCCACCGCGGCGGCAGCCGCCCAATCCGGTCAGCAGGCGTCGGCCTCGGCAGGCGCGCGGGACAATCAGAACACGCCCTCGGTCATCACCGTGGAATTGGTCGGCTACGGCGATGCGGGGTGCCCCACTGGCCAGATCAGTCAGCCAGGCGGCGGATGTCGGAGCGGCGGCGGGGCTCAGCCATAACGCATGTACGGTGCCACTGCCTTGGATCCTGCTGACGGAGGGAAGAGCGTCGGTTGTCAGTTAAACAACGCGCAGGTCGAACGTTTAGCGAAGCTACCCTCGGACATCAGGCTGCCGTCCGTTCGCACCCGAGTTTGAGGGGTCGGCGATGGTCTGCGGTCGCCGCGGCGCGGTCCCACAGGAAGTCATAGGAGAAGCCGATGTGCTCCTACGTCGGTGGCGACGTTTGAGCCAGTAATTCAGCCGGCACGGCCTTCCCCTCTGTTCGCATGTGGTCGATGGCGTCGGCCAGGTAGGCCCAGGCTCAGGATTACGTGTTTATACCGCATACGGCATAAACACGTATCCTGAGCCTGGGCTAGCCTGTTTCCTGGGGCCGAAAAACGCGCATGGCGGGTGGCAGCTTGCGACAGGCGCTGTTCGCCCATGTCCGCACTCTCTACAACGCTGGCCGCCCGCCGCTCCCGGGGGCGTCGTGCAATCGCGCGAACATCGCCTCCGCCTACTCGGTCGCGGCCTCGGCGGAAGCGCCGTGACGACGCAGCGCGGCGGCGGCTTCCGGGTCGCACAGGCCCGGCAGGAAGATCGGGGTCATTCGTTCGGGATCACGGCGTCGATGTCGATCTCGACCAGCATCTCCGGCAACGCGAGGCCGTTGACGATCAATCCGGTGCCGACCGGGGCGATATTGCCCAAATGGCGGCCCACCACCTGATACACCGGAGTGCGATAAGCACGGTCAGTGATGTAAGTGGTGATCTTGAAGATATGCTCCATCTTCGCCCCAGCTTCTTCGAGCAGGACGCGAACGTTTTGCATCGCCTGCTCCGCCTGTGCAGCGGCGTCGCCGAGGCCGACAAAATCACCATCGAGCGTGTAGCCGGTCTGACCGCGCAGGAACACGAGGTTGCCGGCGCGTACGGCCATGCACATCTCGTTGGTGATCTCCTGCCCCGGATAGTACGGGCCGGTGTTGAAGCGGCGGAAACGCTGGTGAGCCATCAGGAAACTCCTTCGCTGCCGATCGCCAGGACGAGGCCCGCGAACAGCGCGCCGCGCGGCACGATGCTGTCCAGCTCCACGCGCTCGCGGCGGCTACAGGTTTCGTGACAGATCGGACCCAGACCGTCTAGCGTCGGCACCTCCATCGCGGCGGCGAAGCTGCCGTCGGACCCGCCGGGGGAGACGACCTCGCCGACCGGCGTGCCGATCGCGGCGCCGAGGCGCTGCGCCATCGCGTAGAGCGCGCGCGTTCCTGCTCCCGTCGGAAAGGGTGGCCGGTAGAACCCACCCTCGACGCTGACGCTCACGCGCTGGTCGGCCGGCCTGGTCTCGGCGATCCGGTGCACCTCCGCCAGCAGCCAGTCGGCCCCCGCCTGGTCATCGGCGCGCAGGTCCAGGTGGAACTCGGCCTCCGCCGGGATCACCTGACGCGCCGCGCCACCGCGGAATATCCCGACGCAGGTGCCGACGCCGCGCGCGGCGTCGGTCGGCGCCTCCAGCGCCGTGACCATGGGCGCGAGCGCTGAGATGGCGGAGGCGCCCAACGCCCGCGCGGGACCGACATGGGCGGTGACCCCGGTGGCCCGGACATACAGCGCGCCCACCGCGCCGCGCCCGACAACGACCAGACCGTCCGGTCGGCAGGGCTCCAGGGTCAGGCATGTGTCGGACACGCGCGCCTCGCGTTCGATCCAGGCGCGGCTGCCGGGGCTGCCGATTTCCTCGTCGGGGACGATCAGCACGGTGATGGAGCCGATGCCCGGCAATGGCCCTTGCAGCAGCATACGCAGCGCATGCAGCGCCATGACGACGCAGGATTTCATGTCCCCCACGCTTGGTCCGGTCAGGAATGTTCCGTCATTGCCGAACGGCCATTCCGCTACCGTGCCCGCGGGCCAGACCGTGTCGGCGTGGTTCAGCACCAGCACCCGCTTGCCGTTGCCCAGCACGCGCCGTGCGGTGAGCTGGTCGCCGCGCCCGGGCAGAGGCGCGCGTTCGATTGCAAATTCCGCGCTCTCCAGGAACGCGGCGAAAACGTCGATCACGGCATTGACGCCGGGCGCGTGATAGCTGCCGCTGTCGATCGACACGACACGCTCGATCATCGCCAGCATTGACGGCAGCTCCGGCGCGAAGGCGGATGCGAGGGCCTTGGGCTCGGTCATAGTTGCTCCGTAGGGATGTGGCAGCGGATGCGATGGCCTGGTGCTGCGTCCCGCCAGGGCGGGTCGGCTTCCGCACAGATCGGGCCGATACGTTGCGGGCAGCGCAAAGCGAAGCGGCAGCCGATGCCGCCATGTACCGCGCCTGAATCCCCCGGCAGGATCTGGCGCGTCGGCCTGGCACCCACCACCGGCACCGCAGACAGCAGCGCCGCCGTGTAGGGGTGATGTGGAGAGCTGAGCACCATGGCGACCGGCCCTTCCTCCAAGATCTGTCCGCCGTACATCACCGCGACCCTGTCGGCCAGATGGGCGATGACGCCGATGTCGTGGCTGATGAACAGCAGTGCCAGTCCGAGGGTCGCACGCAGTTCCGCGAGCAGGTTCAGCACCGCGGCCTGCACCGAGACGTCGAGCGCCGAGACGGGTTCGTCGCACACGATGAAGTCGGGTCGGCTGGCGAGCGCGCGGGCAATGCCGACCCTTTGCTTCTCGCCGCCGGATAGCTGATTTGGGTAGCGCGCCGCATAGCTTGGCGGCAGCCGCACCAGCTCCAGCAGCCGCGCGATCTCCTCGACGGCGGCGCCCCGCGCCAGGGCAAAGCGGTGCAGCGGGCGACGCAGGATGGTGGCAACGTTCTGACGTGGGTTGAGCGCCGTGTCCGGGTTCTGAAACACGATTTGCGCCCGCCGGCGGAACGCAGCCAGCGGGATCTTCGGCACCGCAGCGGTGTCGAAGTGCAGCGTGCCGGAATCGGCGTCCAGCAATCGCAGCATCAGCCGTCCGAGCGTCGATTTGCCGCAGCCGGACTCCCCTACCAGCCCTAGCACCTCGCCACGCCGAATCGTCAGCGAGACACCATCCACCGCGCGCACCGTGCCGAACCGGCGCACCAATCCATCTGTCTGCAGCAGCGTTGCCGCGGCGGACGAGGCGTGCGGAGCGCTCGGCGGGGAGGGCCACGCCAAGCTGGCGATCTCTTCGACCCGGTGACAGCGGACCTGATGTTCCTCTCCGGCCAGCGCTCGCGGCCTCTCGCATCCGGCGGCGGCGAACGGGCAACGCGGGCGGAAATTGCAGCCAGGATCAGGCTGCCTCAGATCCGGCAGCGCGCCCGGGATCGGTGCCAGCGCGCCGCGCCGGTCAAGCCGCGGCAGCGCCGCCAGCAGCCCGCGCGTGTAAGGGTGGCGCGCGCGGGCGAGCACCGCCCGCACCGGCCCCGCCTCCACCATCCGCCCGGCATAGAGCACCGTGACCCGGTCGCAGAGCCGGTCGATGATCCCGAGATTATGACTGACCAGCAGCAGCGACAGCGCGCGCCGGGCGCGCAATCCCTCCAGCAGGTCGAGGATCCCCGCCTCGACCGTCACGTCGAGGGCGGTGGTCGGCTCGTCGAGCAGCAGCAGCTCCGGCCGGGTCGCCAACGCCATGGCGATTGCCACGCGTTGCTTCATGCCACCGGAGAGCTGGTGCGGGTAGCACGCCATCAGGGTTGCCGACCGTGCCAGGCCGGTCTCGGCCAGCAGCGCGGTGGCTTGCGACCACGCCTCGGTGCGGCTCAGGCGGGCGTGCACCAGGAGCGGCTCAGCGACCTGCAATCCAACGGTCACGGCCGGGTTGAGGGTGGAGGACGGGTCCTGGAACACCGCACCAATCCGTCGGCCACGCAGGGCGGGTGCGGTGGTGAGCAGGTCCTGGCCGTCGAACGCCATACGCCGCGCGGCTACCTGCGCCCCACCTAGCAAGCCGAGCAACGCCAGGACCGCGGTGGATTTGCCGGATCCGGATTCGCCCACCAGGCCGAGCGTCGCGCCCGGCGCTACCGCGAAGTCCACATTGTCCAGTGCCCGCACAAGGCTGCATCCGGTGGGGCCGCTTGCGGTGGGAAAGCCGACCGACAGGCCTTCTACGACTAATCCAGGGTCAGGCATGGGACGGGTCAAGCCGGGCACGCAGCCCCTCGCCGGCAACGTTGACCGCTACCAGCAGCGCGCAGAGGCATAGTCCCGGTGCGAGGCCCATCCAGGGCGCCTGGGCCAGGAACTCCCGGCTCTCGGCGATCATCAGCCCCCACTCGCTGCTGGGCGGTTGCGGTCCCAGGCCGAGGAAGGACAGCGACGCGCCGAGCAGGATCGCGAAGGTCACTCGCAGGCCGCACTCCACGATGATCGGCGGCCAGGCATTTGGCAGTATCTCGCGCGCCAGGATGGAGGCGGCTCCCTCGCCGCGCGCCCGTGCCGCCTGGACGAAATCTTCCTCCAGTAGCCCTAGCGCGACGGCACGCGACAACCGCACCAGGATCGGCACGTAGACCAGGCCGACGGCCAGGACGGTTTTGCCCAGGTTTGGCGGGGTCACCGCCAGGATCAGGAGGCCGAGCAGGATGGGCGGTAGCGAGATCATCAGGTCCGCACCGCGCATGATCGCGGTGCTCACCCAGCCGCGATCGAAGGCGGCGAGCAGACCGAGCGGAACGCCGAGAGCGAGGCTGACCAGCATGGCACCGAAGCCGATGGCCAGCGACAGATGCGCGCCGGTCAACACGCGCGAGAGCACGTCGCGGCCGAATTCATCAGTGCCGAATGGATGCGCAAGACTGGGCGCGGCGAGGCGGAGGCGGACGGCAAAGCCGGTGGGATCGTACGGCGTGTACCAGAGGCCGACGATCGCGGCGATCGCGAGGACGGCCAACGCCAAGCCGCCGAACAACAAGGCGGAGTTGCCGCCCCGCGATCCCAGGATGCGTCGGCGTAGCGTGTTGGTGCCTGCGGCGTCCGGAAAAGCACGGTGGTCCATGCTCACGCCGCCGTCCGGTAACGGATGCGCGGGTTGAGCGCAGCGTAGCCGAGATCCGCCGCCAGGTTCGCCAATGCGTAGATCGTCGTCAGCACCAGCATGCCCGCCTGCAGTAGCGGCAGGTCTCGGTGCTCGATGGCGAAGACCAACAGGCGGCCGAGGCCAGGATAGGCGAACACCGTCTCCACCACGACCACGCCGCCGATCAGCAGACCGAAATCGATCGCCAGAATGGTGATGGTTGGCAGCATCGCGTTCGGCACCGCATGCCGCCACAGCACGCGCCGCTCGCTCATTCCCTTCGCGCGTGCCATCAGCACATAGCGGCTGCGCAGCACTTCCAGCATCGCCGCGCGGGTCAGCCGCGAGACGTGCGCTAACAACCCGATCGACAGCACGATCACCGGAAGCACCAGATGCGACGCCCAGGCCAGCAGTCCGTCCGCCGATGGCGCATAGCCGGTGGCAGGCAGCCAGTTCAGCCAGGAGGCGAACACCACCACGGCGAGGATTGCCCAGAAGAAGTCCGGCACGGCGATGAACACGAACTGCGCCAACGTCATCACTCGGTCCGAGACATGGCCCTGATGGGTCGCGGCGTGCACGCCGAGTGCGATGCCCCCACTCGCCACGATGACGAAGGCGCTGCCGGCCAGAATCGCCGAGCGGCCCAGTGCGTCGAGGATAAGCGGGCCGGCCGGCCGGTCCATCACCAGCGACTGCCCCATCTGGCCGTGCAGGATGCCTGAAAGCCAATGCCAGTATTGCAACCACAACGGGTCGTTGAGGCCGAGTCGTTCCTGAAGCGTCGCCACGGCCGCCGGCGTGGCGTATTCGCCGAGGATCGCATAGGCGACATTGCCGGGCAGGATGTGGACGATGGCGAAGATCAGCACCGACGTCGCCAGCACCACCAGCACGACGCCGAGCAGCCGGCGGGCGACGTAGGCGCTCAATCCGTCACGTCACCGTCGCGGTGCGCAGGTCGAACCAGCGCATCGGATGTGTTGTGATGCCGCTTACCGACTTGCGATAGGCACAGGCGAAATTCACGACATACGCGAAGAAACCTGCCGGATCGGCGTTCAGCGCCGTCTGCATGGCGATATACTGGGCCTTCTGAACTGCGACATCGCCCGACAGCCGGGCCGCCTCCAGCGCCTTGTCCACCTTGGGGTCGCTGTAGTGCCACAGCTTCTCGTTCCAGCTCCCGCCGGAATGCAGGAACGGATAGGTACTGGTGTCGATCGTCGGGCGCGCGAAATAGCCGTCGACATACAGGGGCGCCTTGCCCGACACCTCCGCGTCAAAGCTTGAAAACGGCACGCGCTGCACTTGCAGGTCGAAGCCGCCGGGCTTTGCAAGCTGCTGCAGCGTCACCCCGAGCCGCTCGCGCACCGGGCGGCCGACCGGCACGATGATCGGGACCCTGATACCGTTCGTATGGCCGGCCTGCGCCAGCAACTTGCGCGCCGCGGCGGGATCGGCGGGCGGGGTGACAAGTTCGCCTGCGTAGAAGGGATGCGTCGGTGGGATCGGGCTGATCGTCGGCGCGCCCTGGCCGAATAGCGTCAGCTCCACGACGTCGGCCTTGTTCACCGCCGTCTGGAAGGCGAGGCGAACCCTTGGATCGTTGAACGGTGGGATCAGGTTGTTCATGATCGCAGCGTCCCAGGATGCGGTAGCCACGCTGTCCACTCGCAGGCTGGCTTGCGCGTTGAGCTGCTTGACCTGTTCCAGAGGGAGATCCCAAAGCACGTCGATGTCGCCCGCCTCCAAGGCGGCGATCTTCACGCTCATTTCCGGGATGATGCGCAGCTCCACTCCTTGCAGCTTCGGCATTCCCGGTTCGAAATAATCGGCGCTGCGGGTCAGGACGAGCCGGTCACCCGGTGTGTACGACACCAATTTGAACGGCCCGGTCCCGATCGGATGCGTCGCCAGTTGTGCGACGGCGTTGCGGGGCACGATCTTCACCTGTCGATCCGAGAGGATGTCGGCGAACCCGCCGTAAGGCGAACTCAGGTCGAACACCACCGTGTAGGGATCGGGCGCGGTCAAGGCGCTGATCATGTCGTAGTTGCTGCGTGACGGTGCCGCGGTCGCCGGATCGAGCAGGCGTTTGTACAGCGCAACGACGTCCGCCGACGTCATCTCCTGTCCGTCATGGAACTTCACGCCGTGGCGCAGCTTGAACGTCCAATGTTTAAGGTCGTCGCTGTAAGTCCAGCTTTCGGCCAGATCCGGCTGCGTGCTCAGATCCGGCGCCATGCGGGTGAGGCCGTTGAACACCAGATTGTCGTAGATATACTCGTCACCGATCGTTGTCAGGAGCGGATCGAGCTTGGAAAGCGAGGTTCCGATGCCCATCCGCAGAACCTCGGGCGCGGCGCGTGCCGTTTGGATCGCGGGCAAGGCGAGGGTGGCGCCGAGCATGGTCCGCCGCGTCAACGTCATGGAACATTCCCTCTTGGGTCGTGGCTACGCTCGCACTTTATGCTGCACTGCGTCCAGCCGTTAGTCCCGGCGATCGCACCAACCCGCGCGCACCGCCGCGCCGAGCAGGTTGACGATCGGCTGCCCGGCGGTGATGCAGGCGGCGTTGGTGCGCGGCGTGATTTCCACGACGTCCAAACCGACCACGCGGCCGTTGCGGACCAGACCCCGTAGCAGCTCCGCGCCTGCGCGAACGTCACGCCGCCAGAGCGAGGGGCGAGCACGCCGGGTGCGCAGGACGGGTCCATGCCATTCATGTCGATGGTCACGTAATAGCACCTGTCGCCGGAAATACGCGCCAGGATCGCCCCCGCCCCCGCCCCCACCTCATGCAACTCGTGGGCGGTAATGAGGTTGGTGCCGTAGGCGAGGGCGGCGTCCACCTCCTCCTGCCGGGCGCTGCCACCCGCGCGTAGGCCGATCTGGAAGATGTCGCAAATGTGCACCATCTCGGAGGCGCGGCGGATCGGTCTCGACAGGTCGGCGCGCACGCCCGGGCCGCTGAGGTCGAAATCGTATCGTTCCGGGTTGCGCAGAATGCGGGCGGTCGCGCGGCAGTCCCGTCGGCGCGTTCGCATGATCCGGCACCTGCTGGGCGAAGCCGAAGCCGCTGCGGAAGGGAATACTGAGGAAGGCAATATCGGCCCGCTCCAGCGCCATGTCGAAATCGGGTCCGCTGTAGAGGATGGTCGCGTGGTCGCGACGGGGTGGCGTCGTCAGCTTGGCGTTCCTCCAAAGTCAAGCGGCGCTTGGATATGGGGTTGTCGCGGAACATCCGCGCCCAGACCCGTTGGGTGATGTCTAGCGGCGCGTCGACCAGCGTGTCCTCGTCGATCGTCAGAACGCGACGGTCGCGCATGATCCACTCTCCGCCGACCACGACCGCGACGCCCAACGTCGCCTGTCGTAAGTGCGGCCGGCGGCGCCCTCTCTACGCCGCCCGGCTGCTTCGCGAGCATGGGCCAGACGCGACTGAACTCGTTGCCGGTTTCGGACGGCGAACCTTAGTTGCGCTCCTTCGAACGCGGCGTGCGCGCGGCAGCGGTCAGCTTGGCGAGTTCACGCTGGGACATGGCCGAGGTTTTCTCCAGGTAATCACAGATCAAGCGAAGATCTTCGTCGTCATATTGCTCGGCGAGCGCCAAATAGGCTTGGCCTATCGCTTCATATCGCGGGATGACCGAGGCGATGCTTTCAAGCCGCACGCGAACATAAACCTTGCGACGGTCCGCCGTGTCGCGTCGGCGTTCGATGAAGTTTCGCTTTTCGAGACGGTCGAGGAGGTGGGTGATCGCGCCGCTGGTCAGTCCGCTCATGTCTGAGAGTTGGCCGGCGGTAAGAACGCCGTCGCGGCTCTGAAGGATGAGGTCGACGCATTTGGTGTCGGTCGCGTTGAGTCCAATGGTCTGCGCGATAGCCTGATGCAGGAAAACCGTCTGCGTGCTCATCGTCCGGCCGAGAGCCCACAATTTCTCCAGGAGCGCAGCGCGATCGGACCTGTCCATGACTCCCCTTGACGTCGATATATCTGCATTAGTAAGATACTTATCGATTAAGATGATATTCCGCTCGGTTGGGTAGGACAAGCCATGGCGGCGGCAGAGCGAAAGGATGTTGGAATGGAAGGCTGGCTCGCTCGTTGGTATGCGCGGACCAGGCAAACCGATATGGAGGATTTCCGGCGACAAGCGGCGACGGTGGCGGCGCGCTGCGGCGGTCGAGGCAAGGTGTTGGAAGTCGCGCCGGGGCCGGGTTATTTCGCGGTCGAGCTGGCGAAGCTGGGCGATTTCCGGATCACTGGGCTCGATATCAGCCACACCTTCGTTCGGATCGCCTCGGGGAACGCGGCGAAAGCGGGAGTACTGGTCGATTTCCGGCAAGGGAATGTGTCGGCGATGCCGTTCGCCGACGCTTTATTCGACTTTGTCTATTGTTCAGCTGCGTTCAAGAATTTCGCTGAGCCGGTGAAGGCTCTCGACGAGATGCACCGGGTATTGCGAGATGGCGGCGAGGTCGTGATCGTCGATTTGCGCAAGGATGTACCCATGGAGGAGATCGACGCCTATGTGCGGCGGAGCGGACGAACAGTATTCGATGCATGGATCACGAAACAAACGTTCCGGCGGTTGCTGATCAGGCGGGCTCACACGCAGGAGGCGCTCGAACAAATGGCGGCCAAGAGCCGGTTCGGAGCGTGTCGAATCAAGGTGGAGTCGATCGGATTGGAGGTGCGGCTGACCAAGGCGGACGATCGCAGCTCCTGCGTCAGTCCGATCGGAGGAGTATAGCGTAGACGTGGTGCTCATCATCGTCGGTAGTGGTCCACCAGTCGCCCATTTCACGCCGTCGCGCGATGGTCTAACCGAAGGCCTCTTGGCTTCTCGTGTCCTCGGGCAGAGGCGGCCAGTAATGCGAACCTTCGTGGCGTTGATGCGCGGCATCAATGTGGGGTCGACACGCAAACTGCCAATGGCAGACCTTCGAGCCTTCTGTCTCGCGCTGGGGTTGAAGCGCCCAGCAACCTACATCCAGAGCGGCAACCTGATCGTCGATGCCGACCGAAGAGCTGACGATCTGCGTCGCGTATTGGAACGGGAATTGACCTCACGCTTCGGGTTCACGGTGCACGTCATCGTCCGCAGCGTCGCGGACTGGGGACAATATGTCGCCGCCAACCCCTTCGCCGGCGATGCGGATGCGCTGCCCCGGATGGTGCATCTGTATCTCCCGCGCGATCGGGTAGAGCCGGGCGCTGCGTCGGCACTTGAGCAACGGGCCCGAAGCGGGGAGCGGATCGTCTCGGCGGGTAGGGCGCTGTGGATCGACTATGGGCCCAAAGGTGTCCACGGCTCCAAGCTCAGCCCGCTCCTCATCGACAAGGCATGCGGCTCGCCGACCACCGGGCGCAATTGGAACAGTGTGCTGAAGATCAGCGAGATGATCGAGGCACGGGGTTAGGGATTGCCGGGCGGACCGATCAGGCGACCTCGTACCAGAAATCGAGCACATCACCGGTCCGTTGCTCGGCGAACCGGGTGACGATGCGGGTGCCGATCTTCAGTTTTTCGGCCGCCTTCGCCGGATCTGTCAGATCGACGCCCTTGAAGTAGCCGCCCAGCGCGGTATCGGCACCGTCCAGCAGCACATAGCCGAAAGCGTAGGGCGGATCAGGCAGGTTCTGGAACTGCTCGTATACGATGGTAAACGTTTCGATGCGTCCGCCCGGCCCGACCTCCACCCATTCGGTCGTCGGCTGCAACGTCTGATCGGAGAACGAACGCGGCGGCACCAGCACGCGGCCCGATTGGGCGCAGCGGCGGCCATAGAGTTTCGCGTTGTCGCGGATCTGGCCGTAGAACCAGCTCGCGGTCTCACCCAGCGCATGGGTGTAGGTGATGTTCCAGGTTTCCTGGCGGCTCATCAGTTCCATTGTCCGTATCCCTACGCCTCGATAACCATTGTTCCGAAGAATTGATGATCGCCGCCATTGCCGCTCGCGATCCCGACCCGCGCACCCTTGACCTGATGCGCACCGGCGCGGCCCCAGACCTGCAAGGCGACTTCCGCCACGCGGATCATTCCGGTGACAGCGATCGCGTTGGTGCACAGCGTTCCGCCCGACGGGTTCACCGGCAACCGGCCGCCCAGTTCGAACTGGCCTTCGCGCAGCAGCGCAATCGATTCACCCGGCTTGCAGAAGCCGGCTGCGTCGATCGCATGGTATTCGGTGTTGCTGAACGGCGCGTACAGCTCGGCGACATGCACTTGGCTGCCCGGATCGGTGATCCCCGCCATCTTGTAGGCGCGCTGGAAGGAACGCCCGAGCGCGAAGGCATCGGCATGGTCGGCCGTCGGATTGTTACCCATCCGATCGCCGAGCCAATACGTTTCGGAGCAATGTGCCAGCCCGGTGATCCACACCGCATCCAGGTTGCGCTCCCGGATGAAGCGTTCGGATGCCAGCACCATCGCGCCGCCGCCGCTGGATTGCGGACAGCAATCGAGCAGTTTCATCGGCCAGGCGATGTAGCGGGACGCAAACACGTCATCGATGGTAACGACCCGCCGCAAGTGGGCGTTGGGATTGAGCGACGCGTGCCAACGGTTCTTCACCGTTACTCGCGCCATGTCCTCCTCGGTCAGACCGTAGAAGTTCATGTAGCGGACTGCCGACATGGCCAGCATGTTGATGGTGCCGAGGGGCAATTGCCGCTCGTAGGTCGGGTCCCAGATCTTGTTCAGCACGGTCTGGGAATCGCCGCATTCGCCGACCTTGTCGGCCCCCGCGGTCAGCACGACCTCGCAGGCACCGGAGGCGACGTGGTAATACGCGGCGGCAACGCTGGAGATCCCGGTGGCGCCGCCGGTGTTGATACGCAGGAAGCGCTTGTTGCGCGCGCCCACCGCATCCACGCCCAGCCGCTCGGCATTGCCGATCCCCACCATCGCATCCGGCGACAGCGAATAGACGACGGCCTGGATGTCGTCGAACAAAAGGTCGGCATCATTCATTGCGAGCACGACGGCCTCGCGCACCAGATCCGGATAGCTCGCATCGTCGCGACGGGCGGTGAACTGCGATTGCCCAATGCCGATAATGCCGACCCGTTCGCTGCTGACGCCGGCGGCGCTAGTGCCGGCGGTGCTCATGCCAGCGCTCCCTGCTCGCGGCCAAGCACGATGGCCGCCTGATACTGCATGGCGAAGCCGCTGCCGGCCTGTGCCAGTCCGTTGCGTACGTTCTTGTGCTGGTGTGCGCCGGCATGGCCGCGCACCTGATCGGCGATCTCGGCGACACGGATCAACCCCGTGCAGAACACCGGATTGAATGTCTGCACACCCCCGGACAGGTTGACCGGCAAGCGGCCCTCGCGCGTGAACGTGCCGTCGCCGACCCGCGCCGCCCAATCCTGCCGGGCGCACAGGCCCAGCGCCTCGTACGCCAGCAGCTCGGCATAGGGCGTCGCGTCCGTTATTTCCACCACATCGAGCTGTGCGATCGGATCGGTGATGCCGGCCTCCGCATAGGCCTGCTGCGCGGCCGCCCGCAGCGCCGGGGCGGTGCCGAGATCGCGGTCGCCCAGGAAACTCGGCTCCGTCGCCCATCCCATGCCGCGGATCCAGGCGACATCGACAATGCCACGCTCCGCGATGAAGTCGGCCGTCGCGAGCACCAGCGCCACGCATCCCGTGACCGGCCTTGTCGTTGTTCCGGCGGCCAACGGCCAGCGCGCCACCCCGGGCGCCGGGCGCGACGGCGGATCGGGATAAGCCAGCGCACCGTGACGCCGGTTCTTCTCCAGCACCGTCGCCGCCACGTCGCGCAGTCCCTGCACCGCATGTTCCAGCACCGCGGCCTGCAGCGCGTTCGCGGACAACTCGTCCAGCGGCAGCCTGCGGTGAAAATATGGATCGGTGGCAAGCCGTTCGGCTTCCGGTATAGATCCGGCTTCGGTTGGGCTCCAGGCGACGACAAGTTGCGTGCGGAACTGGCCGGAGGCGACGCGCAGCGCGCCGAGGATGAACGCGTGCTCGGACCCGGACGGCGTGGACAAGATGTCGCGATCGACCCCGCCCACCGCGCCGGACGCCATCATCACTGAGATCGCGCGGCCGTCGAGCTGGTCGTTGCAGCCGACGATGATGCCGTCGATATCGTCGATCGCGATGCCGGCGTCAGCCAAGCCCTGTTGCGTGGTGTCGTAGATCACTTCCTCGAGTGACCGATCGCGGTCGGCGATTGCGGGCCGGATCGCGCAGCCGATTACGCCGGGTTGGACATTGTATGGCATCGCGTCATTCCCTCGCTGTCATCTCAATCGACCGGAAATCGGCCCGCACGGTCGGCGGCCGCGCGGGACCTGGGGTGCGCCCAGAAATAAGTGCGTCAAGTGGGGCGCGCTCGGCGCCCACCCCGTGATGCCGGCGAAGGCCGGTATCCACCACTTGCCTGTGTCGCAGCAAAGTAAGTCGTGGATACCGGCCTTCGCCGGCATGACGGGAAGAGCGGTCGCAGACACCACACGATGATTCGCTTATTGCTCGGCGTCGCCCTAGTGTGCGCGGGACGGCGGCGTGCATGATCGCTAGACGACCGCGACGGGGGCCAGCGGGCTTCCGGTACCGCCGACCACCGGCAACGGGGCAGCAACGAACAGGAACTGACCGCGATTTAGTTCCGCCAACGGCTGCAGTACCAGGCCCTCAAGCAGCGGAATGCCGAAGTCGCGGATCAACCGCTGATGCACGGGGAAGACTGTCCCTGACGGGAACGGAATGACCTCGATCGCGAAGTTGTCCGCGCCGACCATCGCGACGCCACCTTCCGCGAGCCACAGCGCGGCTTCGACATCGATGCCCGGTTCCTCATCGAACAACACATCGGGGACGCTGGCGTGGTTTTCCTGCCAGCCGGTGCGGATCAGCACCGCATCGCCCGGTTCGATTGCCACCGACGCGGCATCCGCCGCACGCATCAGGTCGGCACGGCCAATCGAGGCGTGCGGGCTGAGCGGGCCCCCATTCAGGCGGACCAGATCGAGCAGCACGCCGCGCGTCACGATCGGCGGCATCTTGTCGATGCCGCAACGCAACGCGCCGCTCGTGCTGCGCGTTCCCTGGCCGGGGAAGCCGTTGTACAGGCAGTCGTTGCACCAGGCGTGGCACAGCGCGTCGATATGCGTGCCGATATGCAACGGCATGACAACGGTGTCTTCGGCGAACTGGAAGCCACACGGACGGCGCGCGCCCGCGGCATAGTCGCCGCCATCGCGGCCCATGAAATGCTGCACGCCGGCGCGGTGTTTTGGGACAGGCGTGCGTGGCGAAAGCGGTTGCGCGAGGCTAACAACTTGTCCGGTCCGCACCAGCGCGGCTGCACGCCGTACCGTGTCCGGACTGATATGGTTCAGCGCGCCGCGCTCGTCCTCGGGCCCCCAGCGTCCCCATGCCTCCTTGCTCATGTCGGCGCCTCTGCCCCGGGTGCCCCTGGTCTCGGTGCCTCTGGATCGCGACGCAGGCCGCCGGCCATCTGCTTCAGGTCGCGCCGCATCACCTTGCCGGTCGTCGTGACCGGAAGCGCATCGATGATCTCGATGAAGTCGGGCACCTTGTAGCGCGAGGCCACTGCGCGGCAGTGCGTCACGAGTTCGCCCGCCGTCGGCGCGGTGCCGGGCTTCGGCACGACGAAGGCGGCGAGCAGTTCGCCCTGCTGCCGGTCGGGAACGCCGACGACGCCCGCCTGTGCGACGGTGGGATGGCGCATCAGCACGTCCTCGACATCCGCCGGGGAAATGTTGATGCCGCCCTTCTTGATCATCTCCGACACGCGCCCGGCGAACACCAGGTCCCCGGTCTCGGTCAGGTGGCCGCTGTCGCCGGTGCGGAAGAACCCGTCTTTGGTCAGCGCCGTGTCGTTCTGGCTGACGCTGCCGCCCAGATAACCACGCAGGATGTAGCCGCGCACCTCGATCAGCCCGATCTCGCCCGCCGGCACGGTCGCGCCGGTCGCCTGATGCACAATGCGCACCTGAACGCCGGGCAGCGGTGGTCCCTGGCAGTTAGCACGCCTGTCAAGCGGCCAGTCATGCGGCGTGACGCAGCAATTGCCGTAGCTCTCGGTCTGTCCATAGATGTTGCAGATCTCGCGCGCGCCCAGCACCGTCGCCGCCGTGATCACGTCTTGCGGCGTACCGATGGTCAGACCGGTGCGCAGGGTTTTCATCCGCTCCGGCCGGAAGGCTGGATGCGATACGATTGCCGCGGTGATCGAGGGCAGCGTGTAGATCGCCGTGCAGCCGTTCCGCTCGATCAGCGCAATCGCCTCGCCGGCCTCGAATCTGGGCTGCAGCACCAGTGTGCCGCCATGCGTCAGGACGGCGGACATCGCGTTGGCACAGCCCAAGGACCAGAACAGCGGCGGGGCCAGCAGCACACGGTCACCGGGCCGGTAGCCCTGCCGCTCGCCGATGTTGAAGCCGTTCTCGATGATGCCGCAATGCGTTAGCGGAACGGATTTCGGCCGGCTGCTCGATCCGGAAGTGTAGATTATGATTGCATCGTCGGCGGCACTGGGTCCTTCACCGGGCGGCAACGGTCCGATCGGCTCGGCGGCCGCCAGGTCGGCATAGGACCTGAAGACGTCGTCCCGCCGTTCGCTCAGCAGAATGATGTCGCGCAGCCAAGGGTAAGCCGAGGACCGCCAGGGTGCGCCGGCAACGGCTTCGGGTATCAGCGCATGCAGGTCGGCGGCGAAGTGTTGGTCGCCGAAGCGGTCGAGCGCGATCAGCACTTGAACGTCTGAATCAGCCAGCAGCCAGGCCAGTTCGTCGCGCTTCGACCAGGTGCTGAAGGCGACCACGATGGCACCCAGGATCGTTGCGCCGAAGAATGCCTCCAGCCATTCTGTCCGGTTGTTGATCAGCAGGCCGACACGATCGCCACGACGTACGCCCAGGCTGCGCAGGCCGGCGGCGATCCGGCCCGCGCACTGTGCGAACTCGGCGTAGGCGATCACGCGATCGCCGCCGATCACGGCTGGCGCGGCGCCGTTGCGCTCCGCCTGCTCGAACAACAGGTCAGCAAGCGTCCGGCTGAAGGGTGCTTTCATCGGCGCGCCACCGTGTCTAGGCCGGGCTCAGCGGACAGCCGAACAGACCGACCGGCGGATAGGCTTCCGGCGTCGGCATCGCGCCGATCTGGTTGAAGAGGTCCCAACGATGCTTCGCTTCCGAGGGCGGCTTCACCTCCCACAGGTACATCGTGTGCGGGACACAGCCATTCGCCATGATGCGCACGTTGCTGTTGTAGAAGTCGTCCAGTGGAAGCTCGCGCATCTTCGCGGCCGTGGCATCGGCGTCCAGCGTGTTGGCGGCCTTCACCGCCTTCAGCCAGTGCAGCACGCCGGCATACGCCCCGGCGTTGTACTCGGTCGGCGGCTTGCCCATCTTCGCCACGAAACGTTCCGTCCAGGCGCGTGTCTGCGGCGACTGATCCCAGTAGAACGAATTGGTCAGAACCAACCCCTGGCAGACATCCTGACCCAGCGACAGCACATCCGGAACGATCATCAGCAGTGTGGCCAGGCGCCGACCTTGCTTGACGATGCCGAACTCGGCCGCCTGCTTGATGCAGTTCTGCAAGTCGGTGCCGGCGTTGGCCAGGCCGATGACCTTCGCGCCCGAGGCGGCCGCTTGCACCAGATAGCTGGAGAAGTCCGCGGCGCCGAGCGGGGCGCGAACGCTTCCCAGCACTTTGCCGCCAGCTTCCTTGACGAACCCTTCGGTGTTCTCCTGTAACGAGTGACCGAATTCGTAGTCCGCTGTGATGAAGAACCAGGTATCGCCGCCGGCCTTTGACAGCGCACCGCCGACGCCCTTGGCCAGTGCATAGGTATCGGCGACGAACTGGAAGCCGTACGGCGAGCATTGCTTGCCGATGAACGCCGTGGAGGTCGGTGTGCTCATCAGGAAGATGCGTTTCTTTTCGTGCGTGATCTGCTGGATCGCCAGCCCGGCCGAGGATGCCGCGCCATCCACCAGTACGGTCACGCCGCGATCGTCGATCCACTCGCGTGCCAGCGCCCCGGCGGTGTCGGCCTTGTTCTGATCGTCCGCCTGCAAGACGTCGAGCGGGCGACCGAGAACCGATCCGCCGAAATCCTGAACCGCCAGTTCGGCGGCGACCTTGCTGCCAGGGCCGCCCACATCCTTGTACGGGCCGCCGACATCGCTCAGCAGGCCGATCCTGACCGGCGCCGAGGCGGTCTGCGCGCGGATTACTCCGGGCTTCGCCAACGGTGCCGCCGCCAGCGTGCCGACCAGTGCGCGACGTGTCATCGTGATCATGATTGTTTCCCACTCATTACGGCGGTCCTGGCCGGCGATCCGGGTCAGCCCCGTCGCCGGGATTTATTCGGTTCAACTTACGGAAACCCGCGGCGGCCTGGACCGTCGCCTAGGCCTTCAGACGATAGACCCTTGCGGCAACGTCATGGAACAGCAGCGCCTTCTCGGCGGCCGACGCGCCCGCGGCGATGCGCTTGAAGGCGTTCCACAGCACCGGGTAGCTGCTCATCGCCTTGTCCACCGGGAAGTTGCTCTCGAACATGCAGCGCGCCGCGCCGAAATCCTCGATGCAGGCTTCCATGTATGGACGCCATGCGCGGGCCAGGTCCTCCGAGGATGGCGGAACCGGCCGCTCGTGCAGGGCGAAGCCAGCCACCAGCATCCCAAGGCCGCCGAGCTTCACGCTGACATTTGGGCACGCGGCGAGCTGCTTCATGTCACGCCGCCAGTCCGCAAACACCGCGTTGCGCCTGCCTTCGTACGGGCCGATGCCAAGCGGGCCGCCGACGTGATCGATCACGATCGGGATGTCCGGAAAGTCCCACGCCAGATCGGTGAGTTCGCCGATCTGCGTGTGATACAGCCACGCATCGAAACTCAGGCCGAATTTCCCCAGGCGCGCGAAGCCGTCGCGGAATGCGGGATCGGACATCATGCCGGCGGGCGGCGGCGCCAGGATGCTGGCGACGAAATCCTCGCTGCGCGCGGTGACCTGGCGAATGCCGCGGAACCGTCCGCCGGCCGCTGCAAGGTGCGCTTCCAGCACCGGCTCGACGCCCGCGCCCAGCCGCAGATCCACATGCCCGACGATCCCCGCACAGACCTGCGTCCTGACGAGCCGCCGCGCGGCCTCATCGGCCACCGCGGCGACGAACATCGTTTCGCCGACGGAGCGCAGCGCCTCCGGGCCGTCGGTACGGTATGCCCAGCCGCATTGCACGAAGACGGTCGCCACGATGTTGTGGCCGGTATCGGTATCGGCGAGCAGCGCATCGAGAAAATACCGGTCGCCACCGCGTTCCCACAGATGGTGGTGCGGATCGATGATCGACAGCGCGGGATCGAGCGCGTCCTCGGTCCGTTGCCTGAGCCAGGCCGGATTCGGATCGGGATGCTGGAAAACGCGTGGCGTAGCGGCGGACATGGCGCGGTCTCCCATGATCACGCGGCCATCACGGGATCCTGGCCCGTGATGGTCGTCCGATGCATGACGCGGCGCTCGCGCGGATCGAAGGGTGTCACCTGATGCATCGTGCAGCGGTTGTCCCACATCAGCACGTCATCGGTTTCCCAGCGGTGCGTGTAGACGAAGCGGGGATCGGCCGCGATCCTGGTCAGCTCCGCGATAAGCTGCCGTGCATCCGCCGATGCCATGCCCTCGATCGCGTCGTTGTAGATCGGGCTGATGTAGAGCGACTTGCGCCTGGTTACCGGATGCTTGCGGACCATCGGTTGCCACACCGCCGGCATCGCCGCTTTTTCCTCCTCGGTCAACGGCTTCAGCTTGGCTTGTGTGTGCATGTGCCCGAAATTGTGCTGCGCCTTGCGGCCCTCGATCTGCTGCTTCAGCGGGTCCGGCAGCGAGTCGTAGACGAGATACATGTTGGTGAACTGCGTCTCGCCGCCGGTGCGGCTGACCTCGACGCCGTGCAGCAACGCGCCTGTGCAGGGGATCTGCCGATAGCTGCTGTCGGTGTGCCAGAACTGCGCCAATGCCACCTGTTGCGCGACCGGATGGTCCGGTGGCATCAGGATGTTGTTCTCGTCCACGTTGGAAACGCGGAAGATCTCCTTCACGCGCTCTGAGCGGATGATCTTCTGGTGGAAGATTTCCGGTTCGCCGAAATAACGTGTGAAGGCAACGTGCTCGGCATCCGTAACGTGCTGGTCGGGAAACACCAGGACCAGGTGTTCCATCCAGATGTCGTGCAGTTCGTGGAATGTGTCCGCGTCGAGTGGCTGACGCATATCGATGCCGCGCACCTCGGCGCCGACCGCCTGATGCAGCTTGCGAACGGTGAGGCGGGAAGCGGTCGCTTCAGTATGTGCAGACATGGCGTGACCCTCTGTTGCGTTATTGATTGCAGCCGGTCCGAGCCGGCTTATTCGGGATGTTCGGCGAATTGGAAGCCCATCGCGCGAGCGTGGTAGAAGAAGCCGCCGTCCTGCACGATCAGGAACATGGCTTGTTCATTGCCGCCGTTGTGGTGCGAGTGCACGGCGGTCGGTGGCGTGATGCTGGTGGCCCACGGCGCCCAGTCCTTGCGGCGGCCGTCCATCACCGAATAGCACTGTGCGCCCTTGATGATCAGGCTGACGGCGACCGCGTTGTGGATGTGCGGCCGCTGCGACTGGCCGCCCGGCAGTGAGTTCATCGCGACCGTGAGCGTGGGCAGGATATTGCGGCTGGCTTCCTGCTCCGCCGAGGAGAAGATCAGCGCCGATCCGGGGATTTGCTCGGTCCGGCCGATCTCGTAGATGATGTCGATCTGGCGCGCGATCTCGTCGGCGGTGAAGTGCACGATCGCGGTCAGTGCGTCGCCGTCGGCCGGCGGGCGTAGATGCTCGAAGGCAAGCTGCGGTTCGTTGGTAACGATCCATAGCACGGCGTCCGCGGTGGCCGCATGGGTATACGCTCGACCGCCGGGAAGGATGAACAGGTCGCCCGTGCTCCAGGCGATGCGCTCGGCGCCGCTGTCGGTGCTGCCCGCGCCGCGGATGACGTAGCAGATGATGCCGCTGGCCGCGAATTCGGTGGTCAATGCCTCGCCGGACCGGATGCGCGCGTAACGGGCCAGCACCAGCGGTGTGGTGGCCGGAAACGGGCAGGCGAGTTGCCGCGACAGATCGCAGGCAATCAGGCCGGTCGGCGCCTCCGGGTCCAGCGCGGCGACGGGTTCCGCGGTGAACAGATGGTCCAGGACTGGCGGCAACTGCACATTGAACGCGTTGCCGGTGTTGAAGTACCGGCCGCGGGCCTGGGCGGCCGTTGCTGGATTGCTCGGCCGCTGCGCCGGCATCTCGGCAATGGTCCGTGGACGGTCTGTCGATTGCGACATGGCCTTTCTCCCCTTCCGGCGGCGTTTGGCGCGCCCCCGGAGCCTTCGGCATGCTTGACGTCTGGGACTTTAGCTGCCATCGGCCCGGAAGTCAAGCGAGTGTTTTAATCAAGCGCATGATTGTTGTTGAGTTGCGAGGGCGGCCATGCTAACCGGAAGGCTGCCGGGCAGCGCACGTCCGCCTGCAGGGAGTACCCCATGGATCAAATCGCGAAAGCCAAGCGCCACCGTGCGTCGGCCGGCACGCCAGGCGAGCGCGCCCGGACACGCATCCTCGATACGGCGGAGGCGCTATTCGCCAATGAGGGTCCGGCGGCAGTGACGCTGCGCTCGATCGCCGCCGCCGCGGACGTGAACGTTGCCGCGGTGAACTACTATTTCGGCTCCAAGGATAAGCTGTTCGAGGAGATGTTCGTGCGTCGCATCGTCCCGTTGAACGAGGAGCGGTTGGCACGGCTGGCGGCGTGCGTTGACGTCGCCGACGGTGCGCCGACCCTGGTAGACATCGTCACGGCGTATGTGATCCCGGCGCTGCAGCTTACCGATGTGGCGAACGACAGCGCGCGCGCCATCGTCGTGCAGTACTCGCTTGGCCGGGTTCTGGCCACGCCGGAAGTGAACCAGATGCTGGCGCGGTATTACGCGCGGGTGCGCGAGGCGTTCGTCGCGGCGCTGCAGCGCGCGGTGCCGCACCTTGCGCCGCATGAGGTAGTCTGGCGGTACTACTGGATGGGCGGCAGCGTCATGGTTGCACTGGCGGTGCCGCCGGGGATGATCGAAGCGCCGGATTTGGCGGCCGCAGTGGTGGAACCGACGCCGCGCGGCACGATGCCGGCCAATCTCATTGCCTTCCTGGTGCAGGGTATCCGCGCCGCCAGCAGCGTTGGAACGGACTTGCCGGACAGCGCGGCGACGACCGCACGGCCCGGCGGGCAAGGACGCGGCGTCGGTATCGCCCATGTGGACTTCGCCCGAGGCGGGGATGTCGGCCTCTAGCTCCTGGCCCCGCCTGTGCTGCCGCCGTCAGGCTGCCGCCTTGACCGCTTTCAATGTCGGCGAAGTTGGCGGCGCTCAAGGCGAACGTGCGACGGAGGCGGCAGGCTTGCGCGCACGTCCAGCGCGCGCGCTGGCGGCATCACGCCCGCCCAACGGCGTTGGACAATTATCAAATAACCTTCCGTTCCCGGAACGTCCGGATTTGCACCGGGGTATAGCCGAGACCATCGAGCACATCGTCAGTGTCAGCGCCGAGCTCCGGTGCGGTGCCGATCTGCGCCGGCGTCTCGGAGAACTGCCACGGCGTTCCGTGCACCTTCAGTGTTTTGCGGTGCTTCGGATACTCGACTTCAGTGACGTAGCCGTTGGCAAGCACATCGAGATCGTTGGAGGCTTCGAGCAGCGTGTTGATCGGCGCGGCCACGATATCCGCGCCGCGCAGTCGGGCAACCCAGTCGTCGCGTGCGCCGGTGGCGAACAGGTCATCAAGCGTGCGCAGCAAGACCGTTCGCTTCTCGTCGGAGTTGATGATCACGCCTAGGTCGCCGAAGCCGGCCTGCTCCAGCGTCCGGTAGAAACCCAGCGCGGTCATCGCGGTTTTCCAGTGCCGGGCGCCGTTGAGCTGGAACACCAGCGGCTTGCCGTCGCAGTCGTTGAAGCTGGCGCTGATCCCGGGACGCTCCGGCGTGCCGGTGACGCGGGCCTGGCCGGTGACCGGGTTGCGATCGCGCCACATCGTCGTGGTGAGCGTCCATCCCATCAGGCGGATCTGCCCGCCGAGCAGGGAGCAATCGACTTTCTGTCCGATGCCCGTTGCTCGGGCGTGCGTCAGCGCGGCGAGGGCGCCGCCGAAGGCGAGAATGGCACAAGTTTCGTCGGCAACCGATACGATGCCGGTGCGTAGCGGCTGGCCTGGGATCGAATAGGCCTCGGCGATTCCGCCAAGCGCCTGGGCCATGGAATCCGTGCCCGGCAGGTTAGCGTTCGGCCCCTTCGGACCATAGCCCGAGATCGAGATATACACCAGCCGCGGATTGATTTTTTGGAGGTCTTCATAGCCGAAGCCGTTCTTTTCCGCCGCACCAGGGCGGAAGTTCTGGCCGAATATTTCGGCCCGCGCGACCAGCCGGTGCAGGATCTCGCGTCCTTCCGGCGCCTTCAGATTAAGCGTGACACTCTTCACGCCCCGATTGTTGGTTTCAAAATAGGTACTGGGGAATCCTGGCATGACGGTACTGCCGCGAGAATTGTCGCCACCCTCCGGCACTTCTATCTTGATGACCTCGGCGCCGAGGTCGGCCATCAGCATATAGGGCACCGTGCCGGCCTGCGCGGTGGAACAGGCGACGACCTTGACGCCGTGTAGTGGACCGTTGGGTGCAGTCATGGGCGACGACCTCCGATATTCCGCCGTGCCGTGTGGCGACGGCGGGGTGCCTACGTTGCGGCTGGCGCGGTATCGCGCACCTCCGCCACGATTTCGAACGATCGCTTGCGCTTGCCATGGTCGAAAATATTCGCGGTGACCATCAACTCGTCAGCGCCGGTCCGCCGGATGAAATCCGCCAATCCGCTGCGAACGGCGTCCGGTGCGCCGACGATGGCACAGGCCAGGGCGGCGTGCAGCATCGCATGCGCATAGGGATCGAGAAGCTGATCGATGTCCGTCACCGGCGGTGGCAATTTGCCGGGCTGGCCGCGGCGCAGGTTCACGAAGGATTGCTGCAAGGACGAGAACAGGAAGCGCGCCTCGGCATCCGTCTCCGCGGCGATGATGTTGACGCCCAGCATCACATGGGGGCTTGCGAGTTGCGCGGATGGACGAAATCTCTGGCGATAGATCGACAGCGCTTCGGTCATCATTGCGGGTGCGAAATGCGATGCGAAAGCAAAGGGCAGCCCGAGGATGGCCGCGAGTTGTGCGCCGTAGGTGCTTGACCCAAGGATCCAGATCGGCACGTCCAGCCCTGCGCCGGGAACCGCCTGCACCGCCTGGCCCGGTTCGGCATCCTGGAAGTACCCCATGAGCTCGACGACGTCCTGCGGGAAGTCGTCCCCGCTGCTGTGCAGGGTCCGGCGCATCGCGCGCGCGGTGACCTGATCGGACCCGGGCGCTCGGCCGAGTCCCAGATCGACGCGCCCGGGATGCAGCGCGGCCAACGTGCCGAATTGCTCGGCGATCAGCAGCGGCGCATGGTTCGGCAGCATGATCCCGCCGGCGCCGATGCGAATATGATTTGTGCCCGCCGCGATATGGGCGAGCGCCACCGCCGTCGCCGCGCTTGCGATCCCGGGAAGGTTATGATGTTCGGCCATCCAGTAGCGCCGATAGCCCAACGCCTCGACGTGGCGCGCGAGATCAAGCGAATTGCGAAGCGACCGGCCGGCGTCGCTTCCCTGGGTAATCGGCGAGAGATCGAGAACAGAAAGTGGGACCATGGGGTTACTATGGCCCGCCACGCGCGGTGCGGGAAGCCGGCAGCGTCGCGGTTTGACCGGCACCGGCCCGCATCGGCCGCGTCGGCAAGTCACTCTTGGCTGCCGCGACGGTCGAAATGGCAATGGATTTGGATATGTTCGACGATACAGATGCTTACACGTTCCGATTGGCGTTGCGGGAAGACCTGCCGCTGCTGCGCGCCTGGTTGCGGACGCCGGAGGTCGTTCGCTGGTGGGGCGATCCGGTCGAGCAGTCAGCGCTGCTGCAAGCAGATATGCGCGAACCGCGCATGGTCATGCACATCGTTGCTTTCGCAGGTCGGGCGTTCGGCTACGTGCAGGACTACGCCATTCGCGTCTGGCCACAGCCGCGCTTCGAGCATCTGCCCCACGGATCGCGTGCGATCGACGCGTTCATCGGCGAGCCGGACATGATCGGCAAAGGCCACGGCTCGATCTTCCTGAGGCTTGCCGCTCAGCGACTGAGAGCCGCGGGCGCGCCGGTCGTTGCCATCGACCCAACCGTGGACAACGTGCGAGCCCGCCGCGCCTATGCGAGAGCTGGGTTCCGTGGAGATACGATCGTCGAAACCGCGGCGGGTCCCGCGATCCTGATGACCTTTGATGGCGGTGCCTGAGCGCGCATTTGCGACAGTCAACGTTGAACATTGCGGTCAGCGTGGCCATCGCGCCGCCGCTATAATCGGGGTCGAAATATCGCCTGGTTAAAGCCCCGGCGTCGGCCACCGATCCTTGAGCCATTGTCACCGGTAGTGGCTGGCCGGTTCGGTTGACAATCCCACGCGGGCACCATGGACTGGCCGCAGCGCATTATCAGTGGGACCTTCGACATGACCACACCAGTTGACGTTCTGATCATTGGCGCCGGTGCCTCGGGTGCCGCCGTCGCCTGGAGTCTCGCCGAGACGAAAATGCACATACTTTGCCTTGAGCAGGGCGACTGGATGAAGCCATCCGAATATCCCAGCGCGGGCCGCGATTGGGAGGCACGGCAACTCAACGATTTCAGCCACAGCCCGAACCGGCGCGCGCGCGACACCGACTATCCCGTCAACGAGGACAACTCGCCAATCAAGGTTGCCAACTTCAATGGTGTTGGCGGCGGCACGGTCCTGTACGCGGGCCATTTTCCGAGGTTCCATCCGTCGGATTTTCGCGTGCGCACGATTGATGGCGTGGCGGACGACTGGCCGGTCGACTATGCGACGCTGGAGCCGTTCTATGCGGAGAACGACCGCATGATGGGCGTGTCAGGGCTGGCCGGTGACCCCGCCTATCCGCCGCACGAACCCATGATGCCGCCGCTGCCGCTGGGTAGGTCGGGCGCGACGTTGGCGCGCGGGTTGAACAAGCTGGGCTGGCACTGGTGGCCGTCCGACAGCGCAATTGCCTCGGTGGATTATGAAGGCCGGGCGAAGTGCATCAATCTCGCCCATTGCACCTCGGGCTGCGCGCAGGGTGCCAAGGCGAGCACCGACATTACGTATTGGCCAGCCGCGATCCGCGCCGGCGTCGAGTTGCGGACGCGCTGCCGGGTGCGCGAGATCACCACCAATGCGTATGGCATGGCATCGGGCGTGGTTTATTACGATACCGATGGGGTGGAGCGGTTTCAGGCGGCTGAGGTGGTCATCCTTGCCTGTAATGCCATTGGCACGGCGCGCATTCTGCTGAATTCCGCCTCGGCTCGGTTTCCGAACGGCTTGGCGAATTCCAGTGATTTGGTGGGCCGGAATCTGATGTTCCATCCGTATGCGCGGATCGCGGGGTATTTCGATGAGGAGCTCGACGGCTATCGCGGCCCGGGCAACTGCATCTGGAGCCAGGAGTTCTACGAGACGGATCGGTCGCGTGGGTTCGTGCGCGGCTATACGTTTGAGTTCTCGCGCGGCCAGGGGCCGGTGATGGCGGCGGTGCATGGGATGCAGATCGGGCGCCTGCCGTGGGGCGCGGATCACCACGGCGCTTATCGGAGACTGTTCTGCCACCGTACCGGGATGGTGGCGATCTGCGAAGATTTGCCGGAGGAACACAATACCGTCACGCTCGATCCGGTGCTGAAAGATTCCAATGGTATTCCGGCGCCGAAGATCAATTACACGCTGAGCGAGAATAGTCGGCGCATGCTGAACCACGCGGTGGCGCGGGCGAGCGAGATCCTGCGGGCCGCCGGCGCGCATGATGTTTGGCACGAGGCGCCGCTGACCGATGGCGGTTGGCATCTGATGGGGACCGCGCGCATGGGGACTGATCCCGCGCGATCGGTCGTGAATGAGTGGGGGCGTAGCCACGACGTGAAGAATTTGTTCGTCGTTGACGGCAGTATTTTCGTTACGTCAGCGGGGGTGAATCCTACGCGGACAATTCAGGCGCTGGCGCTTTATGTTGCGGACAGCATCAAGCAGCGGTTGGCTATGCTGTTCGATTGATTGCTGTGTTCGAATGACCGCCCTGTTTGAATGAGATTACAATGCAGAACGGTCCTTCGGTTTCTGGTGGCCGGGCGTTGTCGCGGATCAGATCACCCCACCAGATTCTTCGGCACATCCCGGAACGGGCGGTCATTATCCGTCCGCGGTTCCTTAGGCATCCCCAACACGCGTTCCGAAATGATATTGCGCTGGATCTCGTCCGTCCCTCCGGCAATCGACCCGGCCGGCACCGACACTAAAATCTCCGCGATCAACCCGCCCATCGCCCCATCCTCCCCGGTCAGCATCGCGTCCGCTCCGGATATCAGCGTGTGCACCCGCGCCGCGGCACGCGCCACGTGGCTCGACACCAGTTTCCCCAGCGAGCCCTCCGGCCCCTGCGGCCGTCCCTGCATCTGCGCGGCGCGGGCGCGCCGCGCAGTCCACTCCGCGGCCTTCGACATGCACAGCAACTTCGCAATCTCCTGCCGCACCACCGGATCGCCGAAGCGCCCGGTCGCCTTCGCCCGTTCTACTACCAGATCGACCCGCCCAGCACGCTGCGGATACCACTTGTATGGCTCCATGACGGTAACGATCTCGGCCCGCTCCTCATCATACACGCGCCCCACACGGTCGGACGCCATCCCCCACGTCCGAATGCCATCCGCGCCCCGCCGCTCATGCATCAGCGTCGTCGTCGCCACCGACCAGCCGCGGCCGACCTCCGAGACCAGGTACTCAGGGGGCACCTCGGCGTCGGTGAAGAACACCTGATTGAACGACGCATGGCCATTCATTTGCCGCAGCGGGCGCACCTCGACGCCGGGCTGGTGGATGTCGAGCACGAAATACGACAGCCCCTGATGCTTCGGCACGTTCACGTCGGTGCGTGCGAGCAACAAACCCCAGTCGGCATGATGCGCGCTGGTGGTCCAGACCTTCTGCCCGTTGATCACCCAGCGGTTGCCCTTGAACTCGGCGCGCGTCGTGGCCCCGGCAAGGTCCGATCCGCTGCCGGGCTCGCTGAACAACTGGCACCAGGTGTCCTCGCCGGTCAGGCTGCGGCGCAGGAATTTTTCCTTCTGCGCATCGCTGCCGTGCACCAGCAGCGTCGCCGCCGCCAAACGGCGGATGCCGGTCCTGGCGACGCCGACCGCGCCGACGCGCCTGAACTCGTCCTCGACCGCCGCCTCGAGGGCCATCGGCAGTTCGCGGCCGAACCAATCCTTCGGCCAGCTCGGCACGCCCCAGCCGGAGTCGATCAGCTTGTTGCGCCACTCCACCAGGCCGTAATCGACGTTCCAATTCGCCGCCAGCCAGGCGCGCACCTCGGCGCGGACGAATGCTTCGGTCGTTTCGCTCATGGTTCCCTCCGCTCTGATGGTCGAAGAAACTCCGCGCCTCTTGCGGGCCTGGACCGCGAAGCGGACCACGGGCCGGAAGTAGGGGTTTGTGCCCCGGCCCCCTCCCCCCAACCCTCTCCCTCAAGGGGAGGGGGAGGAGTTGGTTTGTGCCTCTGCACCTTTACACGTTCCACACGCGCATCATCTTCTCACGATGATACGTGGGATCGCCCAGGAACACCTCGGAGCTCTTCGCGCGCTTGAACCACAGATGCGTATCGTTGTCCCAGGTAAAGCCGATCCCGCCGTGGATCTGGATCGTATGGATCGCCGTCTGCATATACGCATCCGACGCGCACGCCTTGGCCAGCGAGGCCAGCGCCGACAGCTCGGCATCATCCTCGGCTGCCGCGGCGGCGGCGTAGTAGGCAGCCGATTTGGCAAGCTCGACATCGACCAGCATGTCGGCCTGCTTGTGCTTCATCGACTGGAACGACGCGATGGTGCGGCCGAACTGCACCCGCAGATTAGCATAGTCCAACGCCGACTGCCGCAGCCGCTCGGCGCCGCCGATCATTTCGCTTGCCAGGCACACCGCCGCTTGCGTCATTGTCTTCTCGAATGGAGCCGCACCGCCGCCCTCTTCGCCTAACAACTCCGCCTCGACGTGGGAAAAATCGAGCCGCGCCTGCTTGCGCGTCGGGTCCAGTACTTTGAGCGCGCGGCGGGCCAATCCGGGCGCGTCGCCGGGCAGGATGAAGAACGACAGCCCATCATCGCCGGTCGAACCCGGGCGGCGCGCCAGCACGACGATCAGGTCGGCCGTGTGGCCGTCGAGCACGAAGCTCTTGACCCCATCCAGCCGGAACCCACCGCCGACCGGCGTCACGATCGTTTCAACCCCCGTCGCATCCCAGCGTCCATTCGGCTCGGTAAATGCGAACGTGGCAACTCTCTCGCCAAGAGCGATCGGCGGCAGCAGCGCGCGCTTCTGCGCCTCGGTTCCGGCGTTCATGATCGCGGTCGCGGCCAAGGCAACGGAGGCGAAATAGGGCGCGCAGAGCAATGCGCGGCCCATCTCCTCCAGCACGATGCCGAGTTCGACGGACCCAAAACCCTGGCCGCCATAAGCCTCCGGGATGTGCACGCCGGTGAGGCCGAGAAGCTGGTTGAGTTCGCGCCAGCTTTCGCGCTCCCAGCCCGCTTCGGTCTCCATCAGACGCCGCACCACGGTTGGTGGCGATTTTTCCCCCAGGAATCGTCGCAGTACCGAGCGGAATTCCTCCTGCTCGCTGGTGAAACTGAACTGCATGCGGTCTCCTCCCCGGGGTGCCGTCGCATTGATCGTGGCGCACACTCGCGTGCGGGTCTATCGGGGCGAAGCGGGCGGCGACGGTTGCATAAGGCGACGCCCAAAAGCCGGGCCGATTACGTCGGTTTGGCCGGCGACCACTTGTAGACCCGCCGCAGGGTCTCACCCATCAGCGCGGTGCGATCGCTGTCGGACAGGCGGTCGGTGACGCGGAACGCCTCGACCCCCTGGTGATACGTCAACAACGCAACCGCCCGGGTCCAGTCGGTTCCCCACATGCAACGATCGAAACCAAACGCATCGAAGATGCGCGCAAGCGGATCCCACAAATCATGGTACGGAAACGGTTCGTGCGACAGCGTGCCGGCCCCGCTGATCTTGACTGTGATGTTGTCGTGCGCCGCCAGGGCCAGCAGCTTCGGCAGATCGGCGAACGGCTG
>DASRQX010000451.1:0-14578 GCA_035696165.1 Acetobacteraceae bacterium
GTCATCGGCGTCGGCAACACGCGCTACGGCAACTTCCCGGAAACCGACGAGTACGGCCTCGCCGCGCAAGCCTTCCGCAACGCCATCGCCGACAGCGGCATCGACAAGAACGCCATCGACGGCCTGCTGGTCTGCCGCATCCCCTACTACGCGCGGATGGGCGAGGTGCTCGGCCTCGACCCTCGCTGGACGCTGACCATGCCGCCGCACGGCCGCATGTCCGGCATGGGGATCATCGAGGCCGCGATGGCGATCGAGGCCGGCTACGCAACGCATGTCGCACTGCTCTACGCCAATATCGGCCGCTCGCGCCGGGTGAACTACGGCGGCAATGAAAGCCCGGGCACCTGGGACCCGTGGGGCATGACCTCGCCGGGCGCGGCACACGCGCTGATGTTTCGCCGCCATATGGAACTATACGGCACCACCACGCGCCAACTCGCCGAGGTCTCGGTCGCGATCCGCTACCACGCATGCCTCAACCCCGACGCGGTGATGCGCAACCCGATCACCATCGAGGACCACGAATCCGCGCGCCACATCGTCGCACCGCTGCGCCTGCTGGACTACTGCCTGATCAACGACGGCGCGGTCTGCATCATCCTGACCAGCGCCGAGCGCGCGCGCGACTTTCGCAAACCACCCGTGCTGATCTCAGGCCTCGGCGGCCAGGACAGTTTCTCCCACTCGTCGATCTCCAACTTCGACATCGATGCCTGGTATCCCGCCGTGCAGTCCGCCGGCCAACAAGCCTACGGCATGGCCGGCGTCTCGCACGATGATATCGACGCGCTGATGTGCTACGACAATTTCAGCCCGACCGTGCTGTTCAGCCTGGAGGGCCTGGGCTTCTGTCCGCGCGGCGAAGCCGGCCGCTTCGTCGAAGAGGGAACATTGTCGTTAGGCAACAAGCTACCAACCAACACCGACGGCGGCCACCTCTCGAACTCCTACATGCAGGGCTGGGCATTGAACGTCGAGGCCGTCCGCCAGGTCCGCGGCGAGTGCGGCGCCCGCCAGGTGCCCGACTGCAACGTCGTGCAATACGTGCAGTCCACGCCTTGCACCCGCTCGATCATCTACACTCGCGGCTAAGGAGAAAACGCAATGAGCTACACCAAACCATTGCCGCGCATCGACACGCTGAACAAGCCGTTCTGGCAAGCGGCACGGGAAGAAAAACTGGTCATCCAGGCCTGCGACGATTGCGGCGATGTGCGATTTCCGCCCTCCCCGGTCTGCCCGAAATGCCTCAGCGCCGCGCAAAGCTGGAAACCGGCGAGCGGCAAAGGCACGCTGGAATCCTGGGTGGATTTCCATCGCGCCTACTGGGGTGGGTTCAACGATGCGCTGCCCTATCGCGTGTGCCTCGTGCGCCTGGAAGAAGGACCATTGCTGGTCAGCAACCTTGTCGGCGCGTCCGACGCGTCGAAGTTAGGCGCCGCGGTGCGCGTGGTGTTCGAGAAAGCGACCGCCGACATCACCCTGCCGAAGTTCGCGCTCGCCTGAGGTTGGGTTGCCGCACGCAGCTGACGGGATGCAGCATCGGCGCACGATCTACAGTCAGGAAAATTCACCACGAAGACACGAAGAGCACGAAGCAGGAAAGTCATTGCGCTTCGCGCGAAGCGCATTCACCGGCCTTCTTCGCGTTCTTCGTGTCTTCGTGGCAAAAATTGCTGTCTTGGCGACGATCATCAGCGGACAATAAGGCCCTGCCCGGTCGGCAAATTCAGGATCATGGTCCCACGCGCGCGGGCGAACTCGTCGAACACGGCCTTCTGCGCCGTATGGGTCGACCAGCCGTAGTCGTCCAGCAGCACAACCGCACCCGGCACAAGGCGGTCCCAGAAGAATCCGATCGCCACGATCTCCGGCAGCAGGATGTTCATGTCGATCGACAGGTACGCAACACGCCGATCCGCCGGAAACTCCGCGAGCGTATCAGGCACCATGCCGCGCACCAGCCGACACCGCGGCCACGGCGCGAAATTCGCCGCCGCCTGCGCGAAGCACTCTTCATACGCCTCGCGGTTGTGCCAGCCGCCGATGCCGTTGCGCCCCGCCTCGGTCATCTGCGCGTCGCGAATGCCGCCATACGTGCCGAAGAGCCAGAAATCCTTGTCCAACCGGTTGAACTCGAGCCAATCGCAGATCGCCAGCGACATCATTCCGGTATCGACGCCGCATTCCACGAAATCGCCCGGCAGCCGTGCCGCCTGGCTGGCCGCCCACAACGCCACGTGCACGATCCAAGGATTGTCGTCGATGTGACGCTCTTCTTGCCGCCACCCGCCCAACCGTGGGCATGCGCCCGGCGATACCGCGGATCATCAAGGAAATCGGTGGTCTTGCCAAAACATCGCAACCCGCTGCCGGTGTAGCTGTAGGCCCGCGACACGGGCTGCCCGCCGGCCGGATAGACGATCTCGCCGGTGTCGAATTGCAGCGCGATCGCCCGCGGCAGCGTACTGGGATCCATTTTGGCCTCCATCGCCATCGAAATGATGGAGGGTTCATCATGTCGGGCGGCGGGTATCATCCTGCGAATTGCATGAATCAAATGGAAACGATGCTGGTGACGCGAAATGCGTCGTCGCGGGAATCGTCACCGCTGTCATGCACCTCTCCCGCACCTCTGTACAAACCGGGGACATGGCGAACGGATGTTCGGGGACATGGTGAACACTTCTGGCATGCGACGGAGGTTGTCCCATGCCCTTTCAGGGGCGTTCGATCGTGTCTCATCGGGAGGAGTTTTGCGGCCTGGCAGTGATGCCTGGGTCGAACATTCGCGAACTGTGTCGGTTGTGGGAGATCAGTTCAGCGACGGCGTACAAATGGTTGAGGCGGTTCGCGGCGGAGGGCGCCTTGGGCCTGCGCGATCGTTCTCGCCGGCCACTGGGAAGCCCGCACTGCACCAGTGCGGCGATGGAGGCTCGGGTTCTGGCGGTTCGCCGCGCGCACCCAGCCTGGGGTGGGAGCAAGATCTGCGCAAGGAGTTGGTATTGGCGGGCGGGACGCGCCCGCCATCGGCCCCGACGATCACCCAGATCATCCGCCGACATGGTCTGTTGGACGGCCCGCGCGAGGGTCAGCGCCGCGACTTCCAGCGCTTCGAGCACCCGGCTCCCAACGATCTGTGGCAGATGGACTTCAAGGGCCATTTTGCTCTGGAACAGGGCCGCTGCCACCCGTTGACGGTGCTGGACGATCACTCGCGCTTCTCGTTCGAGATCGGCGCCTGCGCCGACGAACAGACCGCCACCGTGCACGCTCGCCTGGAGCGGGTGTTCGCCCGCAACGGCCTGCCGCGGCGCATCCTCACCGACAATGGCTCGCCATGGGAAACCTCGGGTCCGGAGCGGCACACACCGCTGAGCCTGTGGCTGATGGACCTGGGCATCAGCGTGGTCCATGGCAGGCCCTACCATCCCCAGACCCAGGGCAAGGACGAGCGCTTCCATCGCTCCCTCAAGGCCGAAGTCCTGAACATCCACCCCTTGGCCGATCTGCCCACGGCACAAGCGGCCTTCGACGCCTGGCGCGAGGTCTACCACACCCAGCGCCCGCACGAGGGCATCGGCATGGCCACACCCGCCAGGCGTTACCAGAGCAGCGAGAAACCCATGCCCGGTCGCATCGATCCACCCGACTACGAGCCTGCCGCACACGTGCGCAAGGTTCAGATGCACGGCAGGCCTGTCCTTCAAGGGACGCCACATCAGCTGCCCGAGAGCCTTTGTCGGTCGCACCGTTGCCCTGCGTGCGACCGAGACAGACGGCCTCTTCGACCTCTGCTATCGCCAGCATGTTCTGGCGCAGGTCGACCTGCGCCAGAACATCGTCCAACCCGCTCACTATGTCCCCGAACAAACGTTTACCTTGACCCCGGTCTGTACAGAAGAGCGGGAGAGGTGCACACGCCGCGACTACGATGCCGCCTCCAGCGCCTCTTCCGCCGCCAGCCACTCCGTCTCGGCGGCCAAGGACAGCCGCCGGATCGCCGCAAGCCGCGCATTGGTCGCGGCGATCTCTCCGGCGCGCCCCGGCCCATACAGCCCCGGGTCCGCCAGCTTCCCCTCGATCATCGCACGTTCCGCCGCCAGCCGTGCCACTCGCGCCTCGGCATCCCTGGCCTGCTTGCGCAGCGGCGCCAAGGCCGCACGAGCCTCGGCACGCTCGCGCCGGTCGTCGCGCCTGGTGCCAGCGTCCACCTTCGCCACCGGACGGGCCCGCTCGACCAGCAGCGCGCGATACTCATCCAGATCGCCGTCGAACGGGCGCACCGTGCCGTCGGCGACCAGCCATAGCCGGTCCGCCACCAACTCCACCAGATGCGGATCGTGCGTGATCAGCAGCACCGCGCCCTGGAAATCGGCCAGCGCCTTCACCAGCGCCTCACGCGCGTCGATGTCCAGATGGTTGGTCGGCTCGTCCAGGATCAACAGATGCGGCGCGTCGCGCGTCGCCAGCGCCAGCAGCAGGCGCGCCTTCTCGCCGCCCGACAAGTTGGCGACCGGTGTCCCCGCGCGATCCGCGTACAGCCCGAAACGCGCAAGTTGCGACCGCACCTGCCCCGGCGTGGCCCGAGGCAGCGCCCGCGCCATGTGCTCCAGCGGCGGCTCCTCGGCCACCAACTCGTCCTCCTGGTGCTGGGCAAAGTAGCCAACCTGCAGCCTGGAACTGCGGCGCATCTCGCCGTCCAGCGGATCGAGCCGCCCGGCGAACAGTTTCGCCAGCGTGGACTTGCCGTTGCCGTTGGCACCGAGCAGCGCAATGCGGTCGTCGGTGTCGATCGACAGGGAAAGACCGCGCAGCACCGGCACCCCGTCATAGCCGACCGACACGCGTTCCAGCGCCAGGATCGGCGGGGCGATGCGGGACGGCTCGGGAAAGTTGAAGCGGGTCGGCGTCGCCTCGATGATCGTCTCGATCGGCGGCAGCCGGGCCAGCGCCTTGATGCGCGACTGCGCCTGGCGCGCCTTGCTTGCCTTGTAGCGAAAGCGGTCGACGAAGGACTGGATGTGCGCCCGCTCCGCCGCGACACGCTTCGCCGCACTGACCAGCTGCATTGCGCGTTCGGTGCGGATGCGCACGAATTCGTCGAACCCGCCCGGCGTCAGCGACAGCTTGCCGCGGTCCAGGTGCGCGATCGCCTCCACCGCGCGATCCAACAACCCGCGGTCGTGCGACACCACCAGCGCGGCGCCGGGAAAGCGCGCCAGCCAGCCCTCCAGCCAGAGCGTCGCCTCCAGGTCCAGATGGTTGGTCGGCTCGTCCAGCAGCAGCAGGTCGGGGTTGGCGAACAGCGCGGTGGCTAGCGCCACGCGCATGCGCCAGCCGCCGGAGAACGTCGACACCGGCCGCGCCTGTGCCGCCTCATCGAAGCCCAACCCGGCGAGGATGGTCGCCGCGCGCGCCGGCGCGGCATCGGCGCCGATCGCGCGCAGCCGGTCGTGGATCTCGCCCAGGCGTTCCGGCGCGGCGGTGTCGACCTCGGCCAGAAGCGCCAGACGCTCCGGATCGCCCTGCAGCACGGTGTCGGTCAGGCTGGCGGGACCGTCCGGCGCTTCCTGCCGCACCGTGGCGATCCGCGCGCGCGCCGCCAACCGCATCTCGCCGCCGTCCGGCGCCAGTTCGCCGGCGATGGCGCGCAGCAACGTGGACTTGCCGGCGCCATTGCGCCCGACCAGGCCGATGCGGCGGCCGGGATCGACCGTCAGATCGGCGCCGTCCAGCAGCGCGCGCCCACCCAGGCGGATGGTGAGGCCGGAGATAACCAATAGCGACATGGGCGGTGTGATCGTCCGGGTTGGGGCGTGGGGTCAAGGGTGGCATAGTATTAAGGATCGCTGGCGCATCATGCCGGGCAGTGATCCGAGGACCCGATGACTATCATGTTGGGCAAGATCTACGCCGCGCTGAAGGCCGCGGGCGCACCCGACGACGAGGCGCGGGCGGCGGCGGAGGAAGTCGGCGGCCTGCACGATCTGTTCGGGGGCCTGCGGAATGCAGTGCAGCTAGCATCGACGTCACGTCTGTGGCGGCCTCGGCAGGGCGGAGCAATGCGGCACAAAAAGCGATTGATCCATTGGCGGCCCGTCCCAGACTGGCTTCGTGTATCGAGGAAGGTCCATACGCGAGGGTTTACATGAAAGCCCGGTGGGGCGCCGAGATTCGGCGATCTTTCCCGCCTTGGCAACATCCTCTATGATTAGACGCTTAAACCATGCCAACCCGCAAACCCACCACCCCAGACGAGCCACCCCGAATCGACCGCTTCAAAGCCCTCCCGCGCGAGTTAGGCTGCGACGAGGCCGAGGCGGCGGTCGACGCGGCGCTGAGAAGGTCGCGGAGCGGGCGCCGCTACCGAAATACCAGCCGAAGAAGCGCAGCCTGAAGTGATATGGCCGACCATTATCGCGTGGGTCACGGCCAGCTTCGTCGGAGCGGTATTATTGGTCGTACTGGGATTTTGGATTGTCGGGCGGTACCTTAGGGATGACTAGCCGCCAGCGCACCAGCCCGAGCCGCCGACGTGTATTATGATAACGCGTTACATAAAATCTCCGAAAAACCGACGCTTAAGCCGGGCTGCAGCATATTTTCCCAGCCCCCTTGGGTTTGGCAAGTGACATATCACCTGCGGAATGCGATGATCGAATTGCACACCGACCTGAGGGGTGAATTGCGCGGACTGCGCGGGGACGTTCGCACTGGGTTCGCTGAGATGCGCAATGACGTCCACACCGAGTTGAGCGAACTGCGCGGCGACTTTCGCGGTGAACTGTCCGGCATGCGAACCGAGGTCGCCTACCTGCGTGGGCGGTTAGACGTGCTGATCTGGGCGGTTGGGATCAATGCCGCCGCGACGATCGCCATTCTGGGCGTCCTGTTGCGGCATTAGCGGTCGGCACGGGCCGGCCACCCGGGTCTGTTGGACTTTCCAGTGCCGATGGCGATCCAACAAAGTCAAGGCGTGGCGACGGCGGGAGGCGGGCGCCGACTCAATTGTATGGCGGCCCCGACTTGCCCTCCGCCTTCCGACCGCTTAGTGCAGCCGTCCACATTGGGCACGACCAGGAGCACGCCAATGGCCACCGAGCGAACGCTGTCGATCATCAAGCCCGATGTCACGCGGCGCAATCTGACCGGCAAGGTCAACGCCTGCCTGGAGGCTGCCGGCCTGTGCATCATCGCGCAAAAGCGCCTATGGCTGACCCAGGCCCAAGCTGAGGCGTTCTATGGCGTGCACAAGGAGCGCGGCTTCTTTCGCGACCTGGTGATCTTCATGATCTCTGGCCCGGTCGTCGCGCAAGTGCTGGAAGCCGACAACGCCGTCGCACGCAATCGCGAGATCATGGGCGCCACCAACCCGGCGAACGCCGCGCCCGGCACGATCCGCGCGCAATTCGCCGAGAGCATCGAGGCGAACTCAGTGCACGGCTCGGACAGCGCAGAGAACGCCGCGATCGAGATCGCGTTCTTCTTCTCGGGCCTGGAGATCGTCGGCTAGGTCGCGACTGCCGGCGGCGACCTCATCGTGCTGGACCACGCCGGCGTGCAGGCGCGGATTGTCGGCATGAGCTTGCCGGACGGATGGCAGGATGCGCCCTGCGCGATCGCCATCGGCATGCGCGCGCCCGACCGGACGCCGGTGCGATCATTCCTTGACAGTAACAACGTGCCCTTCACGACGGTCGGCAACCCGTTGCGAGGCGGTCCGCCGCATCCCCGAAACATCGTGCTGGAGTTTCAGCCGTGAGGTTGCCGGCTCGCTCGTCCGCCGCAAGGAGTGCGCGCCAGGCCAGTGAAGGGCGGTGGGGCGAGTTCATGGCGTTTGTCGACCGGCATGCAGAGTCGTTCTGGATGTATCGTGGTGTCGCGGATGCCGAGGCACATCTGCTGTTGCCGAAGATCAGACGAGATCCAACCCGCTACGACCCAGAATCGGAACGGAAACTGTTTGCGAATTTTCGGCGCCGCGCGGCGCGGTTCGTGGACACGCGGGATTTGTCGGTCTGGGACAGCCTCGCGTTGGCCCAGCACCACGGACTGCCAACACGCTTGTTGGATTGGACGTCCAACCCACTGGTCGCCGCCTATTTCGCGATGTCATCCGCCCCACAGGATACGACCGCGCGTGTCCGCGCAGTGCGGGCGCGTCGCCGCATTGATGACACGGAAAACGGGGATCCAATGACGTACGCAGGTCCCGTCGCATTCTTTGTCCCTTCCCATGTTGCGCCACGAATTGTGTCGCAGCGTGTTTTTTCACCGTTCATCCCAACCCGCGGAACCCTGGGCCCCTCAACGCCCAGCTATGTTCGACGTCGATCGCACGCATCGCGCGTTCTTCCAACGCCGACTCTTCAACCTTGGGATCGACCCTTCCCATATAAAGGCCCACCTGGATGGGGTATGTGAGACTCTCTCCTGGCAGTTCGATCGCGGGATAGCGATCGGCAGGTTCGATTACTGAGGAGGCATGCGATGACCGCCCACAGGCCCGCGTCCGGCAAGCTTGGCAAAGACCAGCGGCTTCAGCAGGTTGTCGATGTGGTCGAGGACTTCCCCCTGACTGACTCGCCGTACTGGTCCGAACTATTCGCCGTGACTCGGATCAATCGGACGGGGCGGAAATTTGCGGTGTTGCCCGCGGCGTCACCAGGCCGGCGCGTGCCTCCCGCATCAGCCGGCGGCATTCCGCGTCGCACCAGGTGTTCACGGCGTTGCGCGGCGTGACAGTGCCTCGATGGCCGCTCACATGGCGGAATTCCACCATGATTCCGGCAGCGGCGATCTTCTGCTGATAGGCCGTGACGACCGCGGCGAATTGCTGGATCGTGCGCGCGCGCCTGACGGTCCCATTCAGGGCATGAATGGCGCCGAGGCAATCGGTCTGGGCGATGATTTTCGACGCGGCGGGCGGCCGCATGGCGGCGATCGTCAGGTAGATCCCGTTGACCAGGGCCATGGTCTCGGCGAGCGCCGAGTGCGGCACAAGCTCCTTCAGCACGCCGGAGTGCCGCACCGTGCGGCCGTCGGTCTTTGCCCAGACTGCATAGGCGGCGACCTGTGTGCGGTGGCAATAGGACGCGTCGGTGAACAGCGTGATCAACATGCGGGCCGGATGCGGCTGAGGGCGGAGCTGCCCGATAGAGTGGACGCAATGGTGGACGCGGTACGGATTGCCGCGATCCCAGTCGCCGTTGAGGGCTTGGGTCGAATCGGGCGCTCCATCTGGCGCAAAGCATGCCGAGGGTGACGGGGGCTGCCAAGCGAGCGGGAGGGCCGATCCCCCCGATCCCCAAATCTTCTTGGCGGCTTGGCGTCTTGGCGGTTCATTTGGCCGCGAAATGCGGATTTGCCGAGGATCGGTCAGCACGTGGTCGGTGCTGACTCAGTGAGCCTGTCAAGCAAATTCCAAATGCGATTCCGCTGGGCCGTGCCGTGGGCCGCACGAGCCGCCCACACTTTCACCGACCGCCGTTGGCATCGCCCGGCCTTCCCACCCCGGCTGTCCTACCTCGGGATCGATCCAGTCCCTATAAAAGCCCGATGCACGACGACACCATCTTCGCGATCGCCTCCGGCGCCGGGCGGGCGGCCATCGCCGTGATGCGAATCAGTGGGCCGCACAGCGCGACGCTGCTGCGCGCGCTGGCCGGGCGACTGCCGCCGCCGCGCCGCGCCAGCCTGCGCCGGCTGCGCGATGCCGGGCGCGAAGAGCTCGACCAGGTGCTGGTGCTCTGGCTGCCGGCGCCCGCCAGCTACACCGGTCAGGACTCGGCCGAGCTGCACCTGCACGGCGGGCGCGCGGTAATCGACGGCGTAGCCGATGCGTTGGTGGCACTCGGCGCCCGCCCGGCCGAGCCCGGCGAGTTCACCCGCCGCGCCTTCCTCAACGGCCGGATGGACCTGATAGAGGCCGAGGCGGTCGGCGATCTGGTGGAAGCGGAGACCTCCGCTCAGCGGACGCAGGCACTGCGCCAACTCGACGGGGCGCTGGGGGAGATCTACCGCGACTGGGCCGAACGGCTGCGCGTGCTGCTGGCCCAGCAGGAGGCGCTGATCGACTTCCCCGACGAGGACCTGCCGCCGGAAACCGAGGCGTTGGCGGTCGCCGGGCTTGCAGCATTGACGCAGCGGATCGCCGCGCATCTAGACGACGGACGGCGCGGGGAGCGGCTGCGCGAGGGCCTCGTGTTCGCGATCACCGGCCCCCCGAATGTCGGCAAGTCCAGTCTGGTGAACGCGCTGGCCGAGCGAGATTTGGCGATCGTGGCGGAGACGCCCGGAACCACCCGGGATGCCTTGGAAGCGCGCGTGGTGCTGGGCGGGGTCCCCGTGACGCTGGTCGACACCGCTGGGCTGCGCGAGACGCCCGATGCGATCGAGGCGGAGGGTGTCCGTCGCGCCCGCGCGCGTGCGGCGGCCGCGGATCTGGTGATCGTGGTGCAGCAGGCGGCCAACGGTGACACAACTTCTCCCCCTCCCCTTGAGGGAGGGGGAGTAGGTGCTGCCATTCCAACCACCCCCACGCTCCTGCTCACCAACAAAATCGACCTCGGCGGCAGCGTCCCGCCCGGCGCCATCGGCGTCAGCGTCCGCACCGGCGCGGGCATGGACAGCCTGCGCGCGCGCCTCGCCGCCGAGGCACGCGCCCTCACGGACACCGCCGGCCCGCCGCCGCTCACGCGCGCGCGCCATCGCGCCGCCCTGCAGGAGGCCGCCGCCAGCCTCGCCCGCGCCACCATCGCCGACCTGCCGGAGCTTCGCGCCGAGGACCTTCGCCTGGCGCTGCGCGCCCTCGGCCGCATCACCGGGCAGGTCGGCGTCGAGGACCTGCTCGACACCATCTTCCGGCATTTCTGCATCGGCAAATAGTCGAGAGGAAACGTCGAATATTACGCTACCGGCTCAGGCTCGGCCAATCTTCAACTGATTGGCCAACCCCAGATCCAGCAACGTCCGCTCGAGCTCGGAGATCAGGTCCGCGGCCATCGTGGCGTCGACCTCGCAGCACAAGGTGATCGCGGCGCCCACTTGTCCCGCGGCACGCAGCTTTGGGATCAGCCTGGTTCCCAGCCGGTTCCATTGTTCCGGTGGCAAATCGCCTTCGATAACGATCCGCACCGGGCCGGGATGGGCCGCCTCGAAACTGGCCGGCGCGGCAGGACTTGCCGGGGCGCGGATGGGCGTCGGTAAGAGATCACCGATCAACTCGACCGACGACGCCAGGTCCGGATCGAACCGCGCATGCAGCGCCGCCGCGACCGCTTTCTTCAACAGATACACATCAGCATCAAACATGACATCGCCGGGTGCCACAAGCTGATCGTACCAGACCCGCGTGTATCCGCCGTCGGGCCGTGCGCCCGAGGCAAGGCCGAATTCGCCCGTCTCGACCCATTCCATGATGCGGTGCCGCAACAGATGGTCCGGATCGAGCAGTCACGTCAGCGATCCGTCCGAAAAACTCTGGCGCAGGCCGGACAACGGCCAGGCACCGGTTTGCAACAGCGCCGGCGGCCACTTCCGGTCGATATAACCGGCACCGATCTGATCGTTGAGCATTCCCCGCGATTTCAGCGCCGCAAGGGCGCGACCGGCGAGGGATTCCCGACTGCTGCTGTGCCCCGCGCCCAGGTCGATCACGCGCATCTGGCGCGGTTCCTGCCGATCGGCGAACGCCACCTAGCGATAATCCGCCCAGACCGCCTGTCGTGCATCCTGCTCGGCCGTCCGGATATTGGCGTTGATGCCGCGCGCCTCCTGCGGGTCGGTGTCGATACCCAGCAGGCCCGCCGCAAGGTCCTGGCGGACCGCGCGCCGGGCGAGCGCGGTTTCAACGCGGTCTAGCAGCATCCGCCCCGGCTGGCGCAAGCACCAGATCAATGACGCCGGGAACAAGCGGCTCTCCCGGCCGCGCCGATAGGTTCATTCCGTGTAGTAAGCCCGCATTTCGTAGGTGCCGTTCCACGGTGTGTCCGGCCCGGCGATCAGCAGGCTCAGCCGAGGGGTGTCACGCACACCGGCCCCGTCGCCGGGAAAAGCGATCACCGGAACCGGGCTGCCGGCCGCGAATTCGCGCTCGATCAGCCGGCGCGCTTCCGGCGGCACGTCGCGGAATTCGTCGAGCAAGGCACGCTTTTCCGCGACCAGCTTGCTGAGTTTCGGCTAGGCATCGATACCCGTCTGATCCCACTTGGCGCACGAAGAAGGCGCGCGTCTCCAAGGCGGCTGCCGGGGTGTCGATGCTGGTGGTGTCCACCTGCGGCCCGCCGAGCGCGAACCGCAGCTCCGGCAGATGCGCCGCGCGGTCCGTTTGGCTACCGGAACACTCGAACAGGATCGCGGTGCCGACCAGACGATGGATGCCCTGCAGCGGCCCTTTCGTATCGGCATCGAGCGCGCGGGCGTGCGCGGTGTCGGCCGCCAGGTCCGCCTCGATCGCGGTGGTCAGGCGTGGCTCGCCAAGCTGGCCCAGGATGGTGGCGCGAAAGTTGCGATCCTCCAGCGGCGCCGTGCCAAGGGTGATCAGCGGCTCCGCCCGCGCCTGCTGGTGTTGGCTGGCGTAGAACCGGCTGAGCCATTGCGCCAGCATGCCGAGCGCGCCGCGCGTCTGCTGGTATTGCGGCAGCGACTGCCATTTGCGCTGGAACAACGACAGTGTCGCGGGGTGGAACGGATAGCAGGCAGCGAAACGATCGCGCAGCACTTCTCGCGCGCGGCGTTCGGTCAGCGGGGGGTCGACCGCGGTCCATTGCGGCGGCAGTTCGGCGCGATGCTCGAAGCACCAGTCGGCGTAGGTTTTTACCACCTGGGCGCTGTTGCGCTCGGGGCCTAGGTCCTCGAACAGGCGGCGGCGGACGACCTCGCTGACCTCGGATTCGTCGTTGGCGATCAGGTCGCGGGCGACGCGCTTGACGATCTTGGTGATGCGGTCCTGCCAGCCCTGCTCGTAGTCGGTCATTTCGACCGCGCTCTTCTGCAGGCTGGGCACGACGGCGACGTGGCGTGTGCCGGTTGCGGCGCGCGCCAGGTTATCCAGGAAGGCGAAGAACGGATCGGCCAAGGAACGGTGCAGATTGATGAAGTTCAGCACTTCATCCATCAGTATCAGCACGGGGCCGTCGGTGCTGGCGAACAGCCGGGTCAGCGCCGCGGTGCCCGGCGGGCTGGTGTGCGCGGCGTCACCCAGCGCGGCGATCCCGGCCTCGCCCCCAACTGCCAGGCGAGATCGAGCCATGGTGTCTGGCGCACGCCGCCAGGGTCCCAGGCATCGCCGACGAACACGCCAAGTTTCGCGCGCGGGACGGCCGGCAGGCGTTCGCGCGCGAGCGGGTCCGTTACACCGTCAGGCCGGCTGGCTTCCGGGCCGATACCAGTGAGGTGCCACAATGAGGTCAGCGTATGGGTCTTGCCGCCACCGAACTGAGTGATGAAGGACAGCACGGGTGGCGCCCCCTCGGTCTCGCCGGCGAGGCGACGCAGCACCATGCTGATCTGCTCGCGCATCGCGGCGGTGAAATAGGTCCGGGCGAAGAACTGATCGGCGTTGCGATAGTCGACGAGCGCCGTCCCGGCGACGACCTGCTCCAGCGCGATGGCGAACTCGCCGGGGTGGAAGGAGCGGCCTTCGCGCACCTCGCGGCGCGGCGTGGTGGCGCGGTACCAGGGGTCCATCTTCTTTCAATCCGCTTGTGGGATTGGCCATGTACGGACCGAACGTAACCGCAACGGGACCACGCCGGTGCCGGCACCCTGGCCAACTATCTCGCCGAAGTCGAGATCGAACGTCACCACGATCCTCTGATCGGTCTTAGCATGGCAAACACGTCGTGGTCCGGCAGGTGTCCGAGTCCGAGATCGCGCAAATGTACGGCATCATGACCCTCGGCGCGCAATTGCTCCGCGACCTTCGGTGACATGTTCATGTCGAAAAGCAGGCGCATCTAGGTGCGTCAAGGTTACGCATGATGTTGCCTTCCTTCAGGATTGTTACGCTAGACCTTTAAGTCCGACAAGCGCTAGCGTTTGACACCCGGCCTCAACACTGGGACGTTATTCGGCGACGGCCATGAACGATGCGCAAGACTGTCACCACGTCATCGGACACATCGTATCGGTAGATCACAATGTAGGGTGTGACGACGCCGATTCGGATGTCGAAGCCCAGCCTTGGGCGAGGCGCCCCAATGGCGGGATAGTCCTCAAGACGGCGATACAACGCCAAACAGCGCATCGAACTTCGGGGCGACGCGAAATCCAGCCTTGCCTGCGAGGTCGGTCAGAATGCCGTCGGTATCGGCATCGGCCGGGGATGCGATAATGACGCGGGCCATCAGCCTTTCAGGCACGCAAGGCGGGTGGCGTTGCGGGCCTTGTGATCGTCAAGGGTGATAATCTCGCCTCGCGAGACGGCCTACAGAGCTTCATCGACGAGCGGCTTTGCCCAAAGTAGGTCGTCGCCCTCTTCGGCGATGCAGGCATCAATCAGTCGCCGGATTGCATCGTCAGCGGATTCGAAATCACCGCGCGCGACATGGTCGCGCAGTCAAGCCTCGTG